>CACJDV010000001.1 GCA_902592265.1 uncultured Pelagibacteraceae bacterium
AATCATAAATTTGAATTTATTGATTTGGGTGGAGGCATGGGTATAAATTATTCTGATAAAAAAGAGTCACTTAATTATAAAAAGTATAATGCTGCAATAAATAATTTTCTTAAAAAACATAAAGTAAAAATTATATTTGAACCTGGAAGATCCATAATTGGCAATACTGGTACTTTAATAAGTAGAGTTATTTATATTAAAGATAGTGGTAAAAAAAAATTTATAATTTTAGATGCTGCTATGAACGATCTGATGAGACCCGCATTATATGGGGCATTTCATAGAACGTTGCCGGTAATTAAAACTAATAAGATATCAAATAAAACTTACGAATTTGTTGGTCCGATTTGTGAAAGCACCGATAAATTTATAACATTAAAAAAATTTCAGAAATTAAAAGAAAAAGATTTGATAGCCATATGTGATGTTGGCGCTTATGGTATGTCGTTAAGCTCTAATTACAATCTCAGACCTAAACCAATAGAATTATTAATTAAAGGTTCAAAAATTAATATAATTAGAAAAAGACAAAAGCATACAGAAATAATCTAGCTTTTGATAAAATGTTAAGAAACTTTATATTTTCATTATTTTTTTTTACTGGAATTATTTTTATTTCAATATTTTTTTTACCCTCATTTTTCTTACCTAAACAGATAGTATTATTTGGTGGTAAGTTAATGGGTCACTGGACAGGTTTTTGCTTAAAATTTTTTCTCTCAACAAAAATTATAATTAAAGGATCTGAAAATATTATAAGAGACGAAAAATTTTTCATAGCAGCATCACACCAATCAATGTTTGAAACTTTTTTCCTTCAAACTTTATTTAACTCACCAGTATTTATTCTTAAAAGAGAGTTATTACTAATACCTATATTTGGATGGTATCTAAAAAAAATAGGGTCCATATCAATTAAGAGAGGCCAAATTACAAAAGACAATCTTGGTTTCTATGATGAAATTTCAAATGTGCTTAATAGTTCAAATAGACCTCTAATAATTTTTCCTCAAGGAACTAGAGTTTTGCCAAATGAGAGGCCACCTTTTAAAAAAGGAGCATCTAGAATTTATAAGAAACTTAAAGTTGCATGTCAACCTATTGCAATAAACTCAGGATATGTTTGGCCTAAATTAGGAAGAAAAGTTTCAAATAAGATTATCACAATATCAATCATGCCTAAGATAGATAAAAACTTAAAAAAAGAGGAATTTCTCAAAACTTTAGAAAATAAAATTTATTCTGAATTAGATCTTATAAATTAACCCTTCATCGGCATAACAACATAAATACTATCAAAATCGCTTGGATCTTTAATTAATGCTGGAGATCCAGTATCATTAAAGTATAACTCTATTTTTTCTCCTTCAAGCTGGGATGCAACATCAATTAAATATCTTGAATTAAAACTTATTTCTAAATCATGATCAAATTTAACACTCAATGTTTCATTACCATCTCCAGAGTTAGTATTATTGACTGAAAGATTTAGGTTATCCTTAGATAATTGAAACTTTACACCATCTTTTTTATCAAGTGAGACTGAAGCTACTCTATCTATAGATCCTAAAAACGCTTTTAGATCTGTCTCTAGTTTTTTTTGATTATTTTTCGGAATTACTTGAATGTAGTTTGGGAATTTTCCATCAATTAACTTTGAAATTAAGATGCTGTTGCTTAATTCAAATTTAATTTTTGATCTCAGATTTGATATTTTTAAATCTCCATCATAATTTTCAAGTAAATTGCAAAGCTGATAAATAGTTTTTTTTGGTAAAATAATTGGATCAAAGTTAATTTTTTTGTTTAATCTTATTTTTGAAATAGACATTCTATGGCTATCAGTCGCTACAGCAGTAAGGTAGATTTTGTCTTCAACCTCTGTTTGATGAAAGTATATTCCACTCAAATAATGTCTAGTTTCATCACTTGATACTGAAAATTTACATTTATTTAAAAGTTTTAAAAAATGTTTTGAATTAATTATAAACTCGTTTTGATTAAAATTTTCATCGGTTAAAGGAAACTCTGACGAACTAATACAATTTAAATTAAATATCGATTTATCAGACTCTAATTGAAGTTTGCTATCATTATTCATTGTTAAATTTATTTTTTTATCAGAGGAAAATTTTCTTACAATATCAAACATTATAGATGAAGTTGTGGTTGTTTTACCATTTTCTAAAATTTCAACATTATTTATTTGATGAACAAATATCAGATCCAAATCTGTTGCTGTTATAGTCAATTTTGAATTTCCTACGTCTAATAAAACGTTTGATAATATAGGAAGAGTGCTTCTTTTCTCAATTACTCCTTGACAATAACTTAACGCTTCTTGAAGGTCTTTTTGATTAACGTTAAATTTCATCTTGCTTATTATACAAAATTATATTTTTTAATTTATTAATATTATCATTCATCTCTGGGTTATTTTCTTTTAGTTTTTCAATTGTTTTAACTGAGTGAATTATTGTCGTATGATCTCGATTAGAAAATTCCCGTCCAATTTCAGGCAAAGATTTTGTAGTTAAAATTTTAGTTAAATAAATTGCAGTTTGTCTAGGTCTAACTAGATATCTAGATCTTCTTGAGGATAGCATTTCATTTTTACTGATCTTAAAAAATTTACAAACTACTGTTTGAATTATATCGATGGTCACATTATTCTCATTCAAGTTTAACAGGTCTTTTAAAACAACTTTTGTCTCAGATAAACTTGGCAACTTATTATAAATTCTTGAAAAGGATGCAATACGATTTATTGCTCCAATTAATTCTCTTATATTTGTTTTTATTTTTGTGCTCAAAAAATCTTGAATTTCATCTGAAATATTCAATTTTTCTGAATACAGAGTAGTTAGTTCATTTATCTTATAATTCAAAATTTTTTTTCTTAGATCGTATTCTGGTCTTTGGATATCAACTACTAATCCGCCAGAGAAGCGGGATTTGATTCTTTCTTGAATTCTCATTAACTTATTTGGAGGACGGTCTGCAGAAACAATTATTTGTGACCCTTTTTCTAAAAGCGCATTGAAAGTATGAAAAAACTCCTCTTGCATAGCCTCTTTTCCATTCATAAATTGAATATCATCTATTAATAATACATCTGTATTTCTAAAATATTCTTTAAATTTAACCATATCATTAGATTTTATTGACTTTACAAATTGATACATAAACCGCTCAGCAGAAATAAACATAACTTTTTTATTCTTATTCATTTCGTGGCCGATAGAATTTAATAAGTGTGTTTTGCCAAGTCCTACGCCTCCATAAATATATAGTGGATTATAATATGAAAAATTTTCAGAGACTTTTAATGAAGCTTCAAATGCAATTCTATTACTTGATCCAATTAAAAAATTTTCAAATCTTTTATTAGGATCAATTCGAGTATATTGAAGATGAGTATCTTTTATAAATGAAACTTTTTCATCTTTAATTGTTGGGCCAAGACCAGTTGACATTTCAGACTTTTTATCTTTATTTTCAATTATCTTAAATTCTATTCTTATAATTTCTTTTTTATGTTTTTTTATATTTTGCAATATTTGGTCTAAATACCTTGATGTAATCCAATCTCTAATAAATCTAGTTGGAACAGACAATAAAATATAATTATTAAATTCTTCTACTAAATTGATTTTTTTGATCCAACTTTCATAAACCTCTGTACCTAATTTTAATTTCAATTCAGACTGAATCAGAGCCCAATCTAAACTTAATCTCTCAAAGTTTTTATTAGTAAATGTATTTATCATTCTTTTTTTTTGAAGAGACTCCAGTTAGATCTTCTATAAGATTATTGCAACAAGATATTTATTTCTAACAAAAAAAAATAAAATCTATGATTGTGTAAAAATTTTTTTTTTAAATTTTCTTTGACAAAATTTATTTTTATGCATTAAAAAAAAAATAAAATTTATAATTGAATAAAATATATTATTTTTTTACTAATTCTAAATATTGTAAATTAGTAATCATATGTCATATATGATGCGTATGCTTAGAGTTGAATCAACTTGAGGTATAGAGCAATTACAATGAAGCAATTTTTCTTGTTATTCTAGAAACGTTCCTTGAAGCATTTTGTTTTTTTACAATTCCAGTTTTTGCAACTTTCATCAGCTCAGAATTCAACTTGGGTAAGAACTTTAATGCTTCGGGTTTCTTTTTATTTTCTATCAGTGCGTTCATTTTTTTTAACGCGTTTTTGTATCTACTTTTTCTAGCTTTGTTAACTGCTGTTTGCTTCGATATTCGTCTTATTCTTTTAATTGCTGATTTTGTATTAGCCATAGATTTGCAGGGGTATATCTGCTTAAATTGATATGGTCAATAATATAATTCTTATTTTTGGCATATTTTGCAATAAAAAGTTGACCTATTTGATTGAATAATTTTATCTATTATGCCCAAGCATTTTAATCTTTTGCAATTTTTTTTATCCCTTCCATAAACTTTAAATTTTTTCTGAAATCCACCTGTGTCACCAGTTGTATTTTTAAAATCTCTGATGCTAGATCCACCTTCTTTAATTGCTTTATATAAAATTTCTTTTGAGCTTTTAATTATATTTCTTAATTGAGATTTTTTTAATTTTTTAGCTGGTGTAAGCGGATTTATTTTAGATGAGTATAATATTTCACTTGCATAAATGTTACCTATTCCTGAAACAAATTTTTGATCTAACAAAAAACCTTTAATGTCTTTTTTTTTTCCTTTTAAAAAATTTACAAGATAATCTAAATTAAATTTCTTATCAAACGGTTCCGGACCATAATTTTTAAATACATTCTTTAAATTTTCTTTATCTTTGATAAAGAGGAAAAAACCAAATCTTCTAGGATCATTATAAATTAACTTTATGTCATCAAAGAAAAATTCAATATGATTATGTTTTTTTGGAAGGATTGGTGAGTGATAAAAACTTGTGTTAGTAAGTAGGCTTTTTTTTTTCTTTTTAATTATATGAATTGTTCCTGTCATTCCTAAATGAATTACACAAAAACTTTTATTTTTCAGCATTATGATAATATATTTTGAAAATCTCTGTATATTTGAAATAAATTGACCCTTTAACTTATTCTCAAAATATGGTTTTAGTTTAAATCTTAAATTTCTATTTTTAACTAAAACTCTATTGATTTTTTTACCTTTTATATTTTTTGACAGTGATTGTTGTACAATTTCTACTTCTGGTAATTCTGGCATTTAATATTATATTAAAAGAATAATTTATTTAAAATGCAACAAATTCTTCAAAATAAAAAAGGCCTTGTTCAAGGAGTATTTGATCAAGTTTTTGATAAGTACGATTTAATGAATGATTTTATGTCCCTCGGGATCCATAGATTGTGGAAAAAAAATTTAATAACTATGATGAATCCATCTAAAGGTAAAAATTTAATCGATGTGGCTTGTGGCACAGGTGATATTGGAAAACTTTATTTAGATAACACAGCTATTGACGGTCAAATAACTTGTGTCGATCCCAATAAGGGCATGATTAATAAAGGCAAGACAAAATTATCCGACTATAAAAATATCAATTGGGTTATTTCAAAAGCTGAAAAATTACCCTTTCAAAATAATCTATTTGATTACTATACAATCAGTTTTGGATTGAGAAACACTGAAAATTTAGAAAAATCTTTATCTGAAGCCTACAGAGTATTAAAACCTGGAGGAAGATTCTTTTGTTTAGAGTTTTCTAAAATACAAAATGAAAAGTTAGAATTTATTTATAAACAATATTCTAAATTAATTCCACTTGTAGGAAAATATATTGTTGGGCAAAAAGAACCATATGAATATTTAATTGAAAGTATTGAAAAGTTTATTAATCAAGAGGAATTGATAGATTTATTGAAAAAAAGTAACTTTGAAAATTGTAATTATAAAAATTTAAGTAACGGGATAGTTTCAATTCATAGCGGTTGGAAAATTTAATGATTAGGAAAATTATAACGTTATTCAAACTTGGAAGAAAAATTGCAAAATCTGATATTTTAAATATTGTTTCAAAATTCCAAAAACCACCCTTTACAATAAAATTATTATTTAAATTATTATCAATATCTTTTTTCACAAAAAAAAAAATCAATTTAAATAAAAATGAGGGTCAGAAATTATCTGACTCATTAGAGTCCATGGGCACAACTTTCATTAAACTTGGGCAATTTCTTGCAACAAGACCTGACATTATTGGTGAGGATCTTTCTAAACAACTTGAAAATCTACAGGACAGACTTCCACCGTTTCCATTAGAGGAGGCCAAAAAAATTATAAAAAATGATTTGGGTGAGGATGCATTCAATTCAATTATTAATTTAAGTGAACCAGTAGCCGCAGCATCTATAGCTCAAGTTCATAAAGCTCAAATAAACGACAATGGAACATTAAAAGATGTGGCAATTAAAATTTTACGCCCAGATATAAAAAAAATTTTTAATGATGAAATAGATGCAATGATGCTTTTTGCTTTTTTAATAGAGTCATTTATAAAAAAGACAAAAAGATTAAAATTAGTCGAAGTAGTTTTTTTATTAAAAGAAATCACTAACCTAGAAATGGATCTAAGATTTGAGGCTGCGGCTGCAAATGAGTATGCAGAAAATACTAAAAACGATGTAGGATTTAGGGTGCCTGAAATTTATTGGAATTTTACAAGTGAAAATGTGATGACATTAGATTGGGTTGATGGAGTTTCCATTAGAGAAACTGAGGAACTAAAAAAAAGAAATTTTAATACTGAAAAAATTGCGAATGATATTATCCAAAATTTTCTTAGACATGCGGTAAGGGATGGTTTTTTTCACGCCGATATGCATCAAGGAAATATTTTTATAGATAATAATGGTCACATAATTCCAATTGATTTTGGAATAATGGGCAGACTTGATAAAATGAGCAAAAGATTTCTTGCAGAAATATTATTTGGATTTATTCAAAGAGATTATCGTAAAGTTGCAGAAGTGCATCTAGTTGCTGGACTTGTTCCTAAAGAAGTTCCAATCGATGATCTTGCACAAGCTTTGAGGTCTATTGGAGAGCCAATTTTTGGTCAAACTGTTAAAGATATTTCTGGTGGAAAATTATTAAAACAATTATTTGATGTTACAGAAAAATTCAACATGCAAACACAACCTCAGCTTCTTATGCTTCAAAAAACAATGGTTGTTGTTGAGGGAGTCGCTAGAAAGTTAAATCCAAATACAAACATTTGGACTACATCTAAACCTGTTCTAGAAAATTGGTTAAGAGAAACAAAAGATCCTATGACTACAATTACTGAGACAATTCAAAGTACTTCGGAAGTTATTAAAAGATTACCAGAATTCCCGGAAATAATGGATAAAGCTAACCAAGCTTTAACATATTTAGCTAGTGGTCAAATTCCACAAAATTCAAACTCTTATACCGCTTTAAATACAAAAAAATCAGAAATGACCACTTTTAGAAATCAATCTATTATTGGCTTTTTAGTCCTTGTAATTTTTGGTCTATTGGTATTTTAATTCATTCCATGAGTAACTTGAATAATAAAAAAATCTTATTAATAATTTGCGGAGGTATAGCTGCGTACAAAAGTCTTGAATTAATCAGACTTTTAAAAAAGGACGGTGTAAGTATAAAAACAATCCTTACTAAGAGTGGTGCTGAATTTGTAACACCTCTTTCAATTGCTTCGTTGTCTCAATCCAAAGTTTATCAAGATCTTTTTAGCATAGAAAATGAGGTAGAAATGGATCACATAAGTCTTTCGAGATGGGCAGATCTTATTTTAATTGCACCAGCAACAGCTAATACAATATCTAAACTTGCTAGTGGAACTTCAGATGATTTGGCATCAACTGTTGCTCTTGCTTCAGATAAAAAAATTTTTATTGCTCCTGCAATGAATGTTAGAATGTGGGAACACCAGTCTACTAAACAAAATATAACAAAACTTAAAACCTATAATTATGAATTAATTGGTCCTGAAATAGGAGATATGGCATGTGGGGAGTATGGTGAAGGAAAAATGTCAGAACCAAAAGAGATATTAAATAAGTTAAAAATTTATTTCAAAAATTTAAAAATAAAGAATAAATTAAAAGCTATTGTAACTGCAGGACCAACTAAAGAGTATATTGATCCAGTAAGATACATATCTAATAGATCGAGTGGCAAACAAGGTTATGAAATCGCCAAATCACTATTAAAAAGAGGCTTTGAAACAACTTTAATTTCAGGACCAACGAATTTAGAAATAAGTAACGATATTAATTTAATAAAAGTTGAAACTGCTGAGGAAATGTTTCAGTCAACACTTAAAAGCTTACCAGCCGATGTTGCAATATTTTCAGCAGCAGTGTGTGACTATAAAGCGAAACAACCTTCTAAAATAAAAATAAAGAAACTGGATGAATTTAGTTTAGATTTGGAAAAAAATGTTGATATTCTTGATTATGTCTCTAATCATAACTCCTTAAGACCAAAACTTGTTGTAGGCTTCGCAGCTGAAACGAATGATTTAGAAAACTATGCTACTAAAAAACTAAGTGAAAAAAATTGTGACTGGATAGTTGCAAATGATGTATCAAATAAATCAATTGGTTTTGAGTCAGATTTTAATGAAGTATCAATTCTTTATAAAAATAAAAAAATAGAAAAACTAAAATATAAATCTAAATCAGAAATTTCAGATGAATTAGTTGAAAAAATCATTAATCATTTAAACTAATGATTAAAGTTTTAGTAAAAAAATTAAAACCTTCTGTAAAATTACCATCATATAAAACTAATGGTGCATCTGGCATGGACCTAATGGCATATATAGATAAATCGATTGAATTAAAGCCAGGAGAATCGTGCCTAGTACCAACTGGATTATCAGTTGCATTTCCTAAAGAATATGAAATTCAAATAAGACCAAGGTCAGGATTAGCGGCAAAAAGCAATATTAGTGTTTTAAATACACCTGGTACAATTGATAGTGATTATAGAGGAGAAATAAAAGTTATTTTATTTAATCATGGTAACAAAAGTTTTAACATCAATAACAACGATAGAATTGCTCAAATGATTTTAACTCCAGTTATAAAAATGGATCTAGAAGAAACAAATGAACTTCCAGACTCAATAAGAGGAGTAGGCGGTTTTGGTTCAACTGGTAAATGAGAGAAAGTCTTAACAAATCTCAAATTAAAAGATTCTCAAGACAATTAGTTTTAAAAAATATAGGTGCGAGTGGTCAAAAAAAAATTTTATCCTCTAAAATTTTAATCGTTGGTGTCGGAGGATTAGGTTGTCCTGCTGCAGAAAATCTAGTAAGAGCAGGTATTGGAACTATTGGTCTTGTTGATAATGATATAGTAAATCTTTCCAATATACATAGACAAAGCCTATTTACTACTAAAGATATAAAAAAATTAAAAGTTAGTGTAGCCGCAAAAAAATTGAGGGAAATAAATCCATCTACTAAAATTAAAACCTACAAATCAAGAATCAATAAGAATAATATCGAAAATATATTTAATGATTATGAAATAATTATTGATGGTTCAGATAATTTTAAGACAAAATTTTTAATTAATGATTTCTGTTTAAAATTGAAAAAAAAATTGGTAACAGGAGCAATCAGTAAATTCGATGGTCATGTATTTACATTTGATTTTAACGATAAAAAAACAGCTTCTTTAAAAAGTTTCTACCAAGAAAATGAAATTTCAGACAATGACCTAAATTGCGAATTTGAGGGAGTTCTTGGCACAACCGCATCAATTGTAGGAACAACTCAAGCAAATGAAGCCTTAAAAATGATTATGAAAATTGGGCAAACTTTAAAAAATCAAATATTAATTATTGATCTTTTAAATCTTAATTTTAGAAAAGTTAAATTTAATAGAAAATAGGTATAAATTACTAATGAAAAATTTATATTTTTTAATTTTGCTCTGGATTTTTTTTCCATTAAATGTTTTTGCAAGTGATACTTTTCTTTCATTAAAAAAAGACAAAGTAAATGTAAGATATGGTCCAGGGTTCGAATATCCTATAAAATATATCTATAAAAAAATTAATTTACCTATTAAGCAAATTGATAAGAAGGAAAATTTTAGGAGGATTATTGATCTCAAAAATAATAGTGGATGGATACATGTCTCTCAACTCAAAAAGGTAAATTCTTTAATACCAAAGATCGATAAGATTTTGTTTAGCGGGTCAACAAATTTTTCAAAACCTTTAGCAAAAATAGAAAAGGGTAGAGTTTTGTTAATACAGAATTGTAATGATGATTGGTGTAAGGTGAAAACTGGAAACTTTAAGGGTTGGGTTAAAATAGAGGATTCCTGGGGTGTGAATTAATCTTAATCTATTCGACTTGTATTTTTTAATGTTAAACTACTTTTGTTGTTCACAAACATCCTTGATTACAGGAGCATTTGCACAATCTAAACATTTTGTTTTCTGAACAATGCAACCATCATCAAGAACTTGAACATCAACAATTTTATCACACTTGGAACAAGTTGAAGAAATAGTTAGTCCACATTTTTTACAGTTATAATTTTCTATTTGCATGTGAAAAAATTAATCATAAATAAATTTATTTCAACAGCTATCTATGCGAATGATTATTATTATCGAAACTTCTTTGCGAATGATTACTAATTGCTTTTTTTTTGCAGGTATTCCATTAAATTATTTTTTAGATTTACTTGTCCACCATTTATCTAAAATAAAATACCAAATTGAATTTGCAATTGGTTCAACAATTGCATCTGTTAGTGCAATTTTAAAGGAAACATCTGCTACTATCATTAAAACTGTAATCGCAATTGCAAAGTGTCCAATTGTATAAATTACAGTTCTAAGTAAAGAGCCTTTATTATTTTGATAAATATTTTGGGATGCTTGAAATATGCCTTTAGTAATTTCCATTAGTTTTTGAAAGGACTCTCAAGAACACAAGCCACAAGGTGTATTCTAGCCTGTTCACCTCCATTAAAAAAATTATGATATTTAGTGTTATTTGTAATCCAAACTTTTCCATCTGCGGGTAAATGTTTAGCAACATTCTCTATAACCATTGAGCAGCCTTTGTTTGTGATTATAGGCACATGAAGCCTACATTCTGGATCTTTGTGCCAACTCAAAGTTGATCTAGGCTCTTTTAATAAAAGCCTAACCCTTCCCAATTTAAATCTCTTGCTTAGAACTTTGTAAACTTCTGCAAAGTATGTATTTTCAAATTCAGGTATTAATTGTGTATATTTAGACTCATCTATATCAACATCTCTCGAAACCTCTTTTCCAGTTTCATCTGCAATTGTCCAATATTTTCCTCTAATATTGCTCCCTTCAATCGAGCTCTTATCGTTTGGAATTTGGTTTAATGGAATCGCACCAAAATGTGTAACACCTGGTGTATTAAATTTTTTTAATTTCAAAATTTTATCTAAGTCATTTTTTAACTTTGAAATGTCAAAATTTAAATTTGGAACTTCGTAAAAATCCTCAAAATTTGCTATTGCCATATAACTTTATCTTTTTTTCAAATTTAATTTAATTTCAAATCAAATCGATCAGAATTCATAACTTTTACCCATGCAGCTATAAAATCTTTAACAAATTTTTCACTTGAGTCCTCACAGGCATAAACTTCTGCAAGAGCTCTTAGTTGAGAATTTGAACCAAAAATCAAATCAACTCTTGTTGCTTTCCATTTAGTTTTTTGAGTTTTTCTATCTTTTCCAACAAAAGTTTGTTCTGATTTATCTTCCTCTTTCCATGTAGTATTCATGTCTAATAGATTTACGAAATAGTCGTTAGTAAGAGAACCAGGTTTATTTGTAAAAACGCCATAATTTGAACCATCATAGTTAGTATTTAAAACTCTCATACCACCTATAAGTACTGTCATTTCTGGTGCAGTCAGACCCATTAGTTGTGCTTTATCAACCAATTTTTCCTCTGCTGAGACATTTGAAGCTCCGCCATTTAGATAGTTTCTAAAACCATCTGCCTGAGGTTCAAGAAGACCAAAGGAATGAATATCAGTTTGATCTTGTCTAGCATCTCCTCTGCCTGCTGAAAATGGAACATTAACTTTATGCCCTGCTTTTTTAGCAGCCATCTCAATACCAACGCCACCTGCTAAGACAATTAAGTCTGCCATTGATACACTTTTCTTTTTATTATCAAATTGATCTTTAATTTTATTTAAAGCTTTAACCACAATTGATAATTTCTTAGGATTATTTACAGTCCAGTTTTTTTGTGGTTCTAACATTATTCTTGCACCGTTTGCACCACCTCTTTTATCTGATCCTCTAAAAGTTGAAGCTGATGCCCATGCAGTAGAAACTAAATCTGAAATTGATATTTTTGATTTAGAAATTTTGTTTTTTAAATCTTTTATATCTTTTGATTTAAGTTTGTGTTTTGGTTTATCAATTGGATCTTGCCAAATTAAATGCTCTTTTGGAACTTCGCTACCTAAGTAGCAAACTCTTGGACCCATATCTCTATGAGTTAATTTAAACCATGCCCGAGCAAATGCATCATGGAACTCTTTAGGGTTTTGATGAAAATGCTTTGTAATTGGTCCATAACTCGGATCAACTTTCATTGATATATCTGTTGTTTGCATCATTGGTGGATGAAGCACACCTTTTTGATGCGCGTCAGGAACCATCTTAATTTTTTGACCATTTTTCTTTGGAGTCCATTGATGAGCTCCAGCTGGACTTTTTGTTAATTCCCAATCATGACCGTATAAACAATCTAAGTAACCCATATCCCATTTAGTAGGATTTTGAGTCCAAGCACCTTCGATACCACTGCTTATTGTATCGACACCTTTTCCAGATTTATATCCACTGTTCCATCCAGTAGACTGATCTTGAAGTTTTGAAGCTTCTGGATCTGGACCTTTGTAAGACTCTGATGCTGCTCCGTGAGATTTTCCAAATGTATGTCCTCCAGCAACTAAGGCTGCTGTTTCATAATCGTTCATAGCCATTCTTCCAAATGTCTCTCTGATATCGTGTGCCGCTAGTAGTGGATCTGGATTTGCATCCGGACCTTGTGGATTTACATAAATCAAGCCCATGTGAGAAGCGCCTAACGGCTGCTCTAGATCTCTTTTTCCACTGTATCTTTCAACACCTAGCATTTCTTTTTCTGAGCCCCAATAAATATCATCCTCTGGTTCCCAAATGTCTGTTCTACCTGCACCAAAACCAAAAGTTTTAAAACCCATTGAGTCTAACGCTACATTTCCAACTAATATAAATAGATCTGCCCATGAAATTTTTCTTCCATACTTTTTTTTGATTGGCCATAAAAGTAACCTTGCTTTATCTAAATTCACGTTGTCTGGCCAAGAATTAAGTGGAGCAAATCTCTGATTACCTGTACCGGCACCACCTCTACCATCACCAGTCCTGTAAGTTCCTGCAGCGTGCCAAGCTAATCGGATAAATAGAGGACCGTAATGACCATAATCTGCAGGCCACCATTTTTGTGAGTCTGTCATTAATTTTTTTAAATCTTTTTTTAACGCCTTGTAATTAAGTTTTTTAAATTCTTTTGCATAATTAAATTTTTTATCCATAGGGTTTGATAAATTAGAATGCTGACTAAGAATTTTTAGATTTAAACTATTTGGCCAGAAGTCTCTTACTGTTTGACCTCTTCCTGCAGAAAACTTTGCAGGTGTACCTGCCCCTGTAAAAGGACATTTGCTTAACTCATTAGCTTTAAAAGATTTATTTTTCAAATTTTCAGTGCTCATTTATTCATTCCCCATGTTAAATTTGGTATGAATTCCACTTTATAATGGTTCTAAATAGCTGTCAATTGGTTAATAATGACGCTTAATAAATTGATAAATTAATCTTCGAGTTTGACAAGAACTTCAATGGATTTGATTTTCTTCCCATCAATTTTTCTTTTAATGTTTATAGGTCCTACATCAGAGTTTTCTAGGTCAATCAACTTTCCATCTTTCAAATTATAAAAATGATGATGATCAGTGATGTTTGTGTCAAAATAAGTTTGGTTTGAATTTACAGGGATTTGCTTTAAATATCCTTTTTTTTCAAAAGCATGAACTGTATTATAGATTGTTGCTAAAGATATTTTATTATCTATTTTATCTTTAATTTTTTGCTCTAACTCATTTATTGTGAAATGAAATGTTCTTTCAGTATTAAACAGAACTTCGCATATCTGAAGCCTTTGTTTAGTAGGTCTTAATCCAGAATTTCTTAATTTTTCAATATATTTCACTTTTTAAGCAAATTGTTAGTTAAAATTATTCTAAACAAGTATTATAATTATATTATATAGTTACAAAATCAAGTAAATAAGAGTATTCAATTTTATGAAAAAAAACTCTTACTCATACGATGAACTAATAAATTGTGGTGAAGGTAAATTATTTGGTCCTGGTAATGCTAAATTACCTCTTCCACCAATGCTTATGTTTGATAGAATTACAGAAATTAATGACGACAAGGGAGCTTTTAAAAAAGGCTTATTAAAAGCTGAGTTAGATATTAAAAATGATCTTTGGTTTTTTGATTGTCACTTTAAAGAAGATCCTGTTATGCCAGGATGTTTAGGATTAGATGCTATGTGGCAACTAGTTGGTTTTTTTCTAGGTTGGAAAGGAAATCCTGGTAAAGGAAGGGCTTTAGGAGTTGGTACTGTTAAATTTACAGGTGAAGTTTTAAAAAATGTCAAAAATGTAAGATATGAAATAGATATGAAAAAAATAATGTCGCCTGGAGGAACAACTGTTGGTCTTGCTAATGGGGTAGTGCTTGCTGATGAGAAAAAAATATATTCAGCTGACAATTTAAAAGTAGGTTTATTTAAATAATGAGAAGAGTGGTAATAACTGGTTTAGGGGTAGTATCTTGTTTAGGCAATAACCAAGATGAAGTTTATCAATCTTTATTAAATTCTAAATCAGGAATTTCTTTTGCAGAAGAATATAAAGAACATAACTTGAAAAGTCATGTTCATGGTAAACCTAATATTAAACTAGAGGATCATATAGATAGAAAAACAATTAGATTTATGGGTTCTGGTTCAGCGTATAATTATATAGCCATGAAAGAAGCAATTAAAGACTCTGGCTTAGAGGAGAAAGATATAAGTAATTTTAAAACAGGAATTGTAATGGGTTCAGGTGGCCCTTCGATTGAAAATGTTATTTTGGCTGCTGATAAAACACGAGCTAAAACACCAAAACTTATGGGACCTTTTATTGTTCCAAGAACAATGGCAAGTACAGCTTCTGCTACACTCGCAGTGCCATTTAAAATTAAAGGCACTAACTACACTATGAGTTCAGCTTGTGCAACAAGTGGACATTGTATTGGAAATTCTATGGAATTAATTCAATTGGGTAAACAAGATATTGTTTTTGCTGGTGGTAGTGAAGAAATACATTGGGCAATGACTGCAATGTTTGATGCTATGACTGCTTTGTCATCAAAATACAATGATACGCCTGAGACTGCATCAAGAGCCTATGATAAAACAAGGGATGGTTTTGTAATCGCCGGTGGCGGCGGAGTGTTAGTGCTTGAAGAATATGAACACGCTAAGGCTAGAGGAGCAAAAATTTATGCAGAATTAACTGGCTATGGAGCAACCTCAGATGGATATGACATGGTAGCACCATCAGGTGAAGGAGCCGTTAGATGTATGAAAATGGCTATGGCGACAGCAAAAAATAAAATTGATTACATAAACACACATGGAACATCTACTCCTGTTGGAGATATTACAGAGTTAAATGCTGTTAAAGAGACTTTTGGATCAGAAATTCCAAAAATTAGTTCGACTAAATCTCTTTCCGGACATCCGTTAGGAGCAGCATCTGTTCATGAGGCAATATATTGTTTAATTATGATGAAAAATAATTTTATCGCTGGTTCTGCGAATATTAATGAAATGGATAATGAGGCAAAAAAATTCCCGATAGTCGCTAAGACTGAAACAGGAGTAGCTTTAAATACAGTAATGTCAAACAGTTTTGGGTTTGGTGGAACTAATGCAGCTCTAATTTTTGAAAAGGTTTAGTTATGAGTTTAATGAAGGGCAAAAAAGGATTGATCATGGGTGTTGCTAATGAGAGATCTATTGCCTGGGGTATTTCACAAAAACTAGCTGAAGCTGGAGCAGAGCTTGCATTTACCTACTTAGGAGATGCATTAAAGAAAAGAGTAATACCTTTAGCAGAAAAATTGAATTCAAAAGCAACATTTAGTTGTGATGTCGAAAAAAAAGAAGAAATAGAAAAATTATTTGAAAATATCAAATCTAATTGGGGTGAAATTGATTTTGTGGTGCATGCTGTTGCGTTTTCAGATAAATCAGAATTGTCAGGAGAATATTTAAATACAACAAGAGAAAACTTTTTAAGAAGCATGTTGATCTCTTGCTTTTCATTTACTGAGGTTGCTAAAGAAGCTTCAAAAGTTATGAAAAGTAATGGAAGTATGTTAACTTTAACTTATGAGTCCACTAAAGCTATACCAAATTATAATGTAATGGGTGTTTGTAAATCTGCACTTGAGGCGAGTGTAAAGTACCTCGCAAGAGATCTGGGTAAAAAAAACATAAGAGTGAACGCAATTAGTGCTGGCCCAATTAAAACATTAGCTGCATCAGCAATTGGAGATGCAAAATTTTTATACAAATGGAATGAGGATCACTCTTTTCTTAAAAGAAATGTGGATATCCATGATGTCGGTAATTCGGCATTATACTTACTTAGTAACCTTGCAAATGGTGTAACAGGTGAAATCCACTACGTAGATGCTGGGTATAATAAGGTCGGTATGCCAGATCCCAAAAATATTAGTTAATTTTTAAATATGGAAATTTTTATTTTCTTAATTTGTTTAATATTTGTGGTTTATTATTTGTTCAGACCTACCTCTAAAAGAGAAAAAGACCAGTTTGATGATAAAAATAATTGGCGAGGTGGATTTTAATTTTTATTTAGCAGCTTGTTTCATTGAAAGCTTTACTTTACCTCTATCAAAGCCAATTACTTTTACTTTTACTTCATCGCCTTCTTTTACAACATCTGTGACTTTTGCTACTCTTTTGTCCGCAAGTTCAGAAATATGGACAAGTCCATCTTGTTTGCCTAAGAAATTTACAAACGCACCAAATTCCATAATTTTCATTACTTTGCCTGAATAAATTTTATTCAATTCAGCTTTAGCAGTGATGTCTTTAATCATTTGCATAGCAATATTTCTAGCCTCTTCATCTGGCGCAGCAACTGTCACTATACCTTCGTCATTAACATCAACTTTTGCACCTGATTTTTCTACGATCTCTCTTATTGTTGCTCCACCTTTTCCGATCACAGCAGCAATGTCTTTTTTATCAACAGAGATTTTTTCCATCTTTGGAGTATGTTTTCCAACATCTGATCTTGAAGCTGATAATGCTTTATTCATTTCACCTAAAATATGAATTCTTCCATCTTTAGCTTGATTTAATGCCTTTTCCATAATTTCAAATGTAATACCAGTGATTTTAATATCCATTTGAAGCGAAGTAATTCCATCTTTAGTTCCAGCTACTTTAAAATCCATGTCCCCAAGATGATCTTCATCACCTAAAATATCTGATAAAACGCTGAACTCATCACCCTCTTTAATTAATCCCATCGCAATACCAGCAACTGGTTCATTTATCGGAACACCCGCGTCCATTAATGCTAGTGATGTTCCACAAACTGTAGCCATTGATGAGGACCCGTTGGATTCTGTAATTTCTGAAACAACTCTAAACGTATAAGGGAATGCTTCAGTAGACGGTAGTGAAGAATGAATAGCTCTCCATGCTAATTTACCATGTCCTATTTCTCTTCTACCAGTACCTATTCTGCCTGTTTCACCAACTGAAAAAGGTGGAAAGTTATAGTGAAGCATAAATCTTTCTCTTTGTAATCCATCCAAACTTTCAATTCTTTGTTCGTCATCAGAAGTGCCTAGAGTAGCTGTTACAATTGCTTGTGTCTCTCCTCTTGTGAATAGAGCAGAACCATGGGTTCTTGGTAAAATTCCAACTTCACAAGAAATAGGTCTAATATCTGATAATCCCCTACCATCAATTCTGTTCTTATTTTTAAGAATGTCTGTTCTTACAATTGATTTTTCTATCTTTTTAAGTTCAGAATTTACATCTAGATCTGTATAATTTTCGTCTTCCTCATAAAGTTTTTTAGCTTTATCAGTTATTTCAGAAATTTGATTTGACCTATCTTGTTTATCTCTTGTTGAAAATGCTTTTTTAAGATCCTCCGTAAAAGTACCCTCAAGTTTTTTCTTAACTTCAGATAGATCTTTCTTTTCAACAGTCCATTCGGGTTTTCTACATTCCTTTGCAAGTTCCTCAATCATCTCGATTACTGGAACAAATCCCTCATGTCCATATTTCACTGCATTTAACATTTCTTCCTCTGTTAAACCGTTTGCTTCAGACTCAACCATAAGCACAGCATCCTTTGTACCCGCTACTACTAAGTCTAATTTTGATTTCTCTAATTCAGCTTTAGATGGGTTCAAAACATATTTACCATCAATAAAACCTACTCTTGAAGCTCCTACTGGGCCCATAAATGGCATTCCTGATATAGCTAATGCTGCTGAAGAAGCATTGATTGATAAGATGTCTGGTTCATTTTCTTTATCGTATGAAATTACAGTTGGTAATAACTGAACTTCATTTTTAAATTCATCAGGAAACAAAGGTCTGATTGGTCTATCAATCAATCTAGAGATTAATGTTTCACTCTCAGTTGGTCTTGCTTCTCTTTTAAAATATCCGCCTGGGATTTTTCCAGCTGCATAATATTTTTCCTGGTAATTTACAGATAATGGGAAATAATCTACATCAGGATTTACTTTTTTTGCCCCCACCACTGTTGCTAATACCACTGTCTCGCCACATGTTGCGATTATTGCACCGTCTGCCTGTCTTGCTACTTTACCTGTTTCTAAACTTAATTTCTTTCCTGCTAACTCAATTTCCTTCTTGTATTCTTTAAACATTTCATTTCCATTTCGTTTCGTTCTTTTCGTTTCATTCCGTTCTATCTATTTTGACTTCTATTTTCTTAAATTCAATTTCGACAGTACATTTTTGTAAGAATCCATTTTGTTCTTCTTAAGGTATTCTAACAATTTTTTTCTTCTATTGACTGCTCTCAACAATCCAACAGATGAATGTTTATCTTTTTTGAATTGTTTTATGTGTTTTGAGAGATTTTCAATCTTATCTGTTAGCAAAGCAATCTGTATCTCAGATGAGCCTGTATCCTTATCATGTATTGCTAATTCATGTATCTTTTTGTTCATGTATTTTCTTTCTATTTATTAGTTTGTTTAATTAAATTCTCTATTTTTTCTGCATATTCAAATGATTCATCTTTTCTAAAAAGTAATTTAGGTAAAAATTTCACAATTACTTTCTTTGATAAAATTTTTCTAATTAAAAATGAATACTCTTTTAACACTTGAATTGTTTCCTCGGCATCCTTTCCTCCTAGTGGAAGAACATATGCTTTAGCAATTTTCAAATCTGGACTCATTCTAACTTCTGTAACTGTTATAGTATTTGTTTCTAAATTCGGCACTTTAGCCTCATTTCTAATAAAAATCATGCTTAAAGACTGTTTAATCATTTCTCCAACTCTCAGCTGTCTTTGGGATACTGGTTTTCCTATTCTATCTGCCATTATATTGACCTCTCTGTAGATGTTGTACTAAAAGCCTCTATTGTATCATTTTTTTGGAAATCCATGTAATCTTTGAGTGTAATTCCACATTCCTGACCACCACTAACCTGCTTTACCTGATTTTTTTCTCTAAAAATCGTTGAAACTTTTCCAGTGTAAATAATCGCTCCATCTCTAATAATTCTTACATCTGATGAGCTACTTATTTCACCCTCAGTAACTTTTGAACCAGCAACTTTCCCTGCGCCAGAAACTTTAAAAATTTCCAAAATTTGGGCTGTCCCAGTAATCTTTTCCTCAACATCAGGTGTTAATAATCCTGACATTCTTTGTTTTATAAAATCTAAGACTTCATAAATAATATTATAAGAAGAAATTTTTATATTTTCATTTTCTGCAAGCTTTTTTGCCTCTTTACTAGGTTTAACATTGAAAGCTATTAAAAGTGCATTCGAAGCCTTGGCCAATGTGACATCAGTTTCTGTCACCATTCCAATATCAGCCAAAATTATTTTTGCCTTAACTTCATCGTGTTTTATTTGACTAATTGCATTTTTAATTGCTTCAGACGAACCATGAACGTCGGACTTAATTATCATATTTAATTCTTTTGATAAATTGTTAGAGAACGCAGATTCTTGTGTTGCAAATGTAAGGGGATTCTGCCCTTCTTTTTTTTCTTGAGCTCGGGTCTCACTTAATGTTTTTACCTCTTTTTCGTTTTCAAAAACTATAAAATCATCTCCTGCTTTTGACGCACCATTTATCCCTAAAACTTCAACGGGTGTAGATGGGTAAGCTTCATTTATATTTTGACCTTTATCATTAATGATTGCTCTTATTTTTCCCCACTTTAAACCACTTACAAAAAAATCCCCTTTTTTGAGTGTTCCAGTTGTAACAACTATACTAACAACTGGTCCCCTGCCGGCATCAATTTTTGACTCTAAAACAATCCCTGTAGCTTTAGAGTCATAATCTGTTTTAAGATCTAAAATTTCAGCCTGAAGTATTATTGACTCAACTAATTTATCTAAATTTTTTTTTGTTTTTGTTGAAATTTCTACCATTAAAGTATCACCTGACAAATCTTCTGCGATTAATTCATGCTCAAGTAATTGGTTTTTAATTTTTTGAGGATCAGCATCAGGTAAATCACACTTATTTATTGCAACAACAATTGGCACGTTCGCAGCTTTGGCATGTTTAATTGACTCTATTGTCTGTGGTTTTACACCATCATCCGCAGCAACTACCAAAACTACTACATCAGTTAGTTTTGATCCTCTTGCTCTCATTTCTGTAAATGCAGCATGACCAGGAGTATCAATGAATGTTAATTTGTTTCCCTGGCCTTCAATTTGATAAGCTCCTATATGTTGAGTTATTCCACCAAACTCACCTGAAACAACATTCGCACTTCTTAAAACATCTAATAGTGAAGTTTTACCATGGTCTACATGACCCATTACAGTAATAATTGGAGGTCTATTTCTTAAATTTTCAGATCTTGATGCTTTTATTTTTTGGATTATTTCCTCAGCTTTTTTCTCTCTGATTGGATTATGGCCAAATTCTTTAACTAAAAACTCTGCTGTATCAGCTGCCAATGTCTGGTTTATTGTAACAGTTACACCCATTCCAAAAAGATACTTGATCACATTGCTTGATTGTTCGGCCATCCTGTTTGCTAATTCTCTGACTGTAATTGCCTCAGGAATATTCACGTCCCTTTTTATAGGCTTCAAATCCTCTTTTCTAATATCCTTGTTAAGATTTTTACTTTCTTTTTCTCTAGCTCTTTTAACTGAAGCCAAACTTCTTTCTCTTGCTTCAATTTCATCACTAAGTGCTCTTGAAACTGTTAATTTTACCTCTCTCTTTTTAGTTCCTATTTTGACTTTTTTATCTTTTAAGCTTCCTTCATCTTTTAATCTTTTAGTAGCTCTTTGCTCTGCAAGTTTTCTTTTTTCAAAGTCGTTGGGTGTTGATTGTTTTTTTGATACAAACAAAGGTTTACTTGGTCTAAAAGAACTTCCTTTCTTATTAAATCTGTTTTGTGGTTTACTTGATGAAACTGGGTTCCTTTGCGGTTTAGGTGAATCAAAATTATTTATAGGCTTTTTGGGTTTGCCTGATATTGTTAATTTTATTTTTTTGTTTTCCATATATCATCTCTCAATCTTTATATATAATATTTCTAGCAGACATTATTAAAGCATCTGCTTCATCTTTAGTTAGTGCAAAATCTTCGAGATAACCCTCAATTTTAATTTTAGAACCTTTAATAACATCATATCCTCCTGTTAATTCATCAGAAGCTAAATCAGCAAAATCCTCTAATTTGAGGATTTTTTTTTCGCCTAGTGTAACCAACATGCCAGGGGTTAAACCTTTTAGATTAATTAAAGACTCATCAAGCCCAAGTTCTTTAATTCTTTTTGATATATCCTCTTGATCTTTTTCATGAAATTCTTTTGCTCTCTCTATAAGAGCTTTTGCAGTATCTTCTTCGATACCCTCTATCTTCAGCAAATTTTCAACCGAACTATCTTTTATATCATCAATAGTTGAAAATCCCTCGGCAACTAATAATTGTCCTAATGTTTCATCTAATTCTAAATTTTTTACGAAGTTTTCTGTTTTTTCTTTAAATTCTAGTTGTCTTCTTTCTGAGTCTTCTTTGTCTGTCATTATGTTAATTTCATAATTTAGAAGTTTTGTTGCCAACCTAACATTCTGACCTCTTCTTCCAATAGCTTTACTTAAGTTTTCTTCTGTCAATATCACATCTAACTTTTTTCTCTCTGAGTCTACATTTACTCTTAAAACATCTGCTGGTGAAAGGGAGTTTGATACTAAAACAGCAGGATCTTCTGACCAGTTAACTATATCAATTTTTTCACCCTGAAGTTCATTTACGACTGCTTGCACCCTTGAACCTCTCATACCAACGCAAGCACCCACTGGATCTAAAGAAGCTTCGACTGCTTTTACACAAATTTTTGCTCTACTTCCTGGGTCTCTAGAAGAAGATTTTATTTCTATAAGTCCGTCATAAATTTCTGGAACTTCTTGAATGAAAAGTTTTTCCATAAATTTTGGATGAGCTCTGGATAAAAAAATTTGCTGTCCTCTTTGCTCTCTTCTTACATCAAAACAATAAGCTTTAATTCTATCACCTGCTTTAATAATTTCTCTGGGTATGAGTTCATTTTTTTGAATAATTGCTTCTGTTCTACCTAAATCAACAATTACATTTCCAAATTCTAATCTTTTTACAATACCACTTAATATTGTGTCTTTTTTATCAATATAATCATTAAATTGTTTATCTCGCTCTGCTTCCCTTACACTTGTATTTATTACTTGTTTAGCAATTTGCGCGGCTATTCTACCAAAATCAAAGGTTGGTAATGGTTGCAGAATTTCATCTCCAATTGATTTTTCTTTGTTTACCTCATTAAGAATAATGGCATCCTCTAACCTAATCTCAGTGTTTGAATTTTCTGGATTTTCAGTCACAATTAATTTTCTAAAAATCTCTATATCTCCGTTATCTCTATTAATTGAAACTTTAATCTCATTATCTTGACCAAATTTAGATTTTGCTGCCTTTGCAATACCAGTTTCCATTGAATTTATTATAAGTTCTTTATCAATAGATTTTTCTAATGCAACTGCCTCTGCAATTCTTAATAATTCAAGTTTATCAGCTCTTTTGTTTAACATTTATATGCTCCAAAAAAAAATGGGCATATGCCCATTTTGTAAATCCAACAATGTGAAAGGAATATAATAAAGTTTTTCTTTAATTCAACTCAAACTATTTAGAAAAAATGCCTATTTTATCAGTTTTTTCCCACGAAAATGAACCATTGTCTTCAGGGGCTCTACCGAAATGACCATAGGATGCTGTTTTTTCATAAATTGGCTTATTCAAATTTAACATTTCTCTTATTCCTCTTGGACTTAAATCAAAGTTTTCCTTTATTTTTTCTACTACAAATTTGTTTTTATCTAAATCATTATCAAATAGGTCAACATAGATAGATAACGGTCTTGAGACACCAATTGCGTAAGCTAACTGTATTAAGCATCTTTCAGAAATTTTTGAACCAACAATATTTTTAGCAATATATCTAGCTGCATATGCTGCAGATCGATCTACTTTTGTAGGATCTTTGCCTGAAAATGCACCACCTCCATGTGGTGCAGCTCCTCCATAAGTATCAACTATAATTTTTCTTCCAGTTAAACCACAGTCTCCATCTGGACCACCAATAACAAAATTACCTGTTGGATTAACATAAAATTCATCTTCATTGAAACCATCAAGAAAATTTTTTGGTATAGACTTTAACATATATTGTCTCAACAAATCTTTAACTTGAGTCTGATTTACATCAGCTGAATGTTGTGAAGAAATAACAACTGATTTCACCTTTGATGGCTTTCCATCAATATACTCAAAAGTTACTTGGCTTTTAGAGTCTGGTTCAATATTTTTCAATTTCCCAGATTTTCTATCTTCTGCCATCAATCTCAAAATTTTATGGGAATAATGAATTGGTGCTGGCATTAATTCATCTGTCTCATCACAAGCGTAACCAAACATTATTCCTTGATCACCAGCTCCCTCGTCTTTGTTACCAGATGAATCCACACCCATTGCAATATCAGCAGATTGGGAATGTAAATGACTTTCAATTTTTGTGGCTTCTCTCCAAGTAAAACCTTCCTGATCATAACCTATATCTTTTATACAATTTCTAACTTTCTCAGTTAATTCATCCTTTTTAATTTCTGGACCCCTTACTTCACCTGCAAGAACAACTTTATTTGTTGTTGTTAACGTTTCACATGCTACTCTGGAATATGGATCTCTTGAGATAAAAGTATCAACAACCATGTCTGAGATTCTATCTGATACTTTATCGGGATGTCCCTCTGAAACTGACTCACTTGTAAAAAGATAATTTTTTAAATCACTCATTTTTTATCCTATTAAATGAAAATATTAATAAAATATACAATAAAATCATTAATCCGAAAATTTTATTACCGTATTTTGAAAATATTGTAGGTGATATTTTTTTTGACTCAATAAAATCTACATAACCAGATTGATTTAAATCAACCTTTTTTTCAACGACACCTAAAGGATTAACAATTGCTGCGATACCGTTATTAGCAGATCTTAAAACATATTTACCACTTTCGATTCCCCTATAAATGCTATGTACAAAATGTTGATAGGGACCTATAGATTGACCAAACCAACCATCCTCGGAAATATTTACAATAAAATCAAAATCTCTGTCATCAAAAATATTACCTGTGTAAATTATTTCATAACAAATAAGTGGTAATAGTCTTGCTGAAAAATCTAATTTATTGATTTCTAAAATATTTCTTTTTTCTCCTTTTGAATAAGATTGATAATTGTTGGTTATTGTCTTTAATCCAATGAAGCCTAGAATTTTTTCAAAGGGTAAAAATTCACCAAAAGGTACCAAATTAACCTTATTGTATGAATCTAATATTTCAAGTTTGTGATCATAAATTGTAAGTGAATTAAAATATCTTATAATCTGACTTTGTTCTTCTATTTCATTAATCCCAATTAATAATATGTGATTTTCATTAAATTCATTCTCAAATAGAAATTTGTACTCACTAAGTTGGTCTTTTGAAATGTCTGGCAAAATACCTTCAGGCCAAATAAAAATCATGTTTTCATTATTTTGTGGTGAACTAATTTTAATTAAATCATCGATTACTGAAATAGGATCAGTATCTTTATAAAATCTGTCAATACTTACGTTTGAGCTTATAACCCGTATTTTGTAATTAAGCTTAATAGACTCGAGATTATTGAATTTTTCTAGCCGTTGAGATCCAAAGAAATAAAAAGATAATGTGATTATAAAAAATAAAAAACAAACAATAATTTCTTTTTTACTGTCTCTTAAGATTAAAAATGAAGTACTAGCAAAAAGAGAAATGCAAAAAAGATTAAAGCTATACGTACCAATAATTGATGTTATATTTAAAATTTCAATATGCTTAGAAAAACTATAAGCAATTAAATTCCATGGAAATCCAGTTAGAATTGTTCCTCTTATATATTCAACAGTTGCAAATATAAGGGAAAAAAGGAAAAAGGAGCTTAAATTTTTTCTTGGCTTCAAAATTAAAAATAAAAATGAAGCTAAACCATAAAATAAAGCTAAAAAAGCTGGAACTAAAATTATAGAAAGAGGAATCAAAAATTTAAAGTTTTCATCAAAGGTCAATGATATCGAAATCCAATAAAGACTGCTTGTAAAATATCCAAGTCCAAATAACCAGCCATACAGAAAAAATAATTTTTTGTTTTTACTGGTCTCAAAAATTTTTGTCAAAAGAATATAAAAATAACTGAAAGTAAAAAAATTAACTAAAAGATAATTAAATGGTGGTAAACTTAATGATGAAAAAAAGCCTAGTAAAATTAGAATAATCGCTTCAATATAAATTTTTTTTTTCAAATTAATTTATCTTAGATTTTACATGTTTATATATAAAATTTTCTTCTCTTAACATTTTAAAATAATCTTTATTTTTTATATGATTAAAACCTAACAGATGAAGAAAACCATGAATAAATATTTTAATAACTTTTTGTTTAAACGATAATAAATCTTGAGATTTAGGCTTATCTAAATAATTAAAACTAATTATAATATCTCCCAAATATGTGTTTTTAGAAATTTTAATTTTTTTATTAAGTCGAAAAGATAAAATATCAGTAGATTTATTTTTATTTCTAAAATTTTGATTTAATTTTTTGATATTCTTATTATTAGAAAGTAATAAACTCAAAGATATATTTTTATTTGGGAATTTATATTTTTTTGGAAAAGCATTGCATATTTTTTTAAAAAAAAGATCTGAATTTTTAAGTTTTTTTGCCCAAGCCTTCTCCTCTGAGAAGACGTTAACTTTTATCATTATTTGAATATGCTTTTACTATTTTTGATACAAGTGGATGTCTAACAACATCTGAATGATCAAAATCAACAATCGATATCTCTTTTAAATGTCCAAGTAACTCTTTTGATCTAATCAATCCCGACATATTTTTGTTAGGTAGATCAATTTGGGTTGGATCTCCATTAACTACAATTTTTGAATTTTCACCAATACGAGTAAGAAACATTTTAATCTGAGTATCTGTTGCATTTTGTGCTTCATCTAAAATCGCAAAAGAATTTTTAAGAGTTCGACCTCTCATAAAGGCCAATGGTGCTATTTCTATATCTCCGATTTCAATCATTCTTTGAATTTTTTCGAAATCAAAAAGATCATATAGAGAGTCGTATAATGGTCTTAAATAAGGGTCCACCTTCTCTTTCATGTCACCAGGCAAAAATCCTAAACGTTCCCCTGCTTCAACTGCAGGTCTTGATAAAATTATTCTTTCAATTTTCTTCTCTAAAAGCATAGTCAAACCGACTGCAACAGCCAAAAAAGTCTTACCTGTTCCCGCAGGTCCAGCAGAAATTATAATATCACTATGTCTTAAAGCTCTAACATAATTCTTTTGTTTCTCAGATCTTGGGATTATAGATTTTTTAGGAGTTTTAATTATCTCAGTTATATTATTATTTTTTATTTTTTCATTAATCATAAATTTGTCTACAGAAGAAAGTATATCTTTATTCTCGATATTTCCATTATTAATGAATTGGTTAACTAAGAATTGGATCGCATTTTTTACTTTTTCATTTGTTTCAGGATCTGATTTTATTAAGATAGAATTTCCTCTTGAATATAAACTACATTTTGTAATTTTTTCGAGTTCCTGTAAATTTTTGTTAAATTCACCTACAACACCCATTAACAAATCGTTATCGTGAAATATAACGCTTAAAGAGTTGTTGTCTGAGTAAACAAATTTTAATGCTTGATCAATA
This sequence comes from uncultured Pelagibacteraceae bacterium, assembly GCA_902592265.1. Lineage (GTDB taxonomy): Bacteria > Pseudomonadota > Alphaproteobacteria > Pelagibacterales > Pelagibacteraceae > Pelagibacter. The sequence goes on from CACJDV010000001.1 coordinate 27,739, forward strand.
TTTTTTTTTGTTATTCCACTCAAATTTATGCAACTTTCTGATTTGAATTATCTACAATTTCACCAAATAAAGTAGTTCTATTACTTTTAATAATTTTTACTTGCACAATTTTTCCAATATCACTTTTCTTACCATCAAAGATTACTGATGTCATGTGCTTAGATTTTCCAAATGTTTTAGTTTTATCTTCTGTGAAATTTTCAACCAATACTTCCACAATGCTGTTTTCTAAAGACTTGTTCTTTTGGATCTGATTTTCAAACAACTCATTTTGAATTATTTCTAATCTTTCAAATGAAGTTTTTTTATCAATTAAATTTAAATTTTCAGATACGGTTCCAGGTCTAGGGCTAAAAATATATGAATAAGAATTTATAAACTTTATTTTCTTAATTAAATTTAAAGTATCCTCAAAATCCTGATTTTCTTCCCCAGGGTAAGCTATTATAAAATCGCTTGAAAATTCTATTTTTGAATTAATTTCTTTAAGTTGATTAAATGTTTCAAGGTAATTTTCAATAGAATGATTTCTATTCATTAATTTTAATATTTTATTGGATCCACTTTGAACTGGTAAATGTACAAGTGGCATAAGTTTATTAGAACATTTATAAACTTCAATAAGGTCATTAGTCATATCTTTTGGATGAGATGTTGTGTATCTTATTCTTTTAATATCACTTAATTTTTCAATACTTAAAATTAAATCTGATAAGCGAAAACCATTACTTTCGTAAGCATTAACATTTTGACCTAACAAAGTTATTTCTCTTACACCATTGTCCGATAAATATTTTGCTTCATCTAAAATTTGATTAGGTGGTCTTGAGTATTCTGGTCCTCTAGTATATGGGACTACGCAAAAATGGCAAAACTTATCACAGCCCTCTTGAATAGTTAAAAAAGATGAAATCTTTGCTGCTTTATTTTTTATTTTACTCAAATATTCAAATTTTGTAACTGCATCAAACTCTGTTTCTTCAAGTTTCCTTTTTTTTTCAACGTAATTTAAAATTGTATCATTAATTTTATGATAAGCTTGAGGACCTATTACCAAATCAATAAAAGGCTCTCTTTTCACCATTTCTTGATTTTCAGCTTGGGCAACACAACCAACGATAATAACCAATGGTTTCTTTTTAAATCTAAAAATTTTTTTTACTCTACCTATTTCAGAATAAACTTTTTCTTTAGCCTTATCCCTTATGTGACATGTGTTTAATAAATAACAATTAGCATCCTCATATTTTTCTGTTTTTTCATAACCGATTTTTTTAACAGTATCTAATATTCTGTTCGTGTCATACTCATTCATTTGACACCCAAAAGTTTTAATAAAAATTTTTTGATTCATTTATTGAGGTTTTTTCTTAACCCCATATAGTTCTAACTTATGATCAACTAATTTATAACCATATTTTTCTGCAACTTTTTTTTGAAGTTTTTCTATCTCATCATCCACGAATTCTATAATTTCACCTGTTTTAATATCTATCAAATGATCATGATGGCTCTCGATCATTGCTTCATATCTTGCCTTTCCGCCTTTAAAATCATGTTTCGTCAAGATCCCAGCTTCTTCGAATAATTTGACTGTCCTATAAACCGTAGCTATGCTAATTTTTGGATCAACCTTCGAAACACGGTTATAAAGTTCGTCTACATCTGGATGATCTGAATCTCCATACTCTGACTTTGACTCCGAAATTATTTTTGCAATAATTCTTCTTTGATCCGTAAGTTTAACGCCCTTTGCTATACACTTTTGTTCAATCGTATCTACTTTATCTGACATAACTAATTTTAACTTATATAATAAGGTTTAATCAAATTTTTTTTGAGGTTAAATTTACTGCAAAGATGTGGTATTTTTTCGTATTTAATATCAATTTCATTCTTAAAATCCATGAAACTAAAGCAGTAATAATCAATTTTTTTAACCAAGTGAATTGCTTTAATTATTGATAAAGAATTTCGAATACCTGCAAAACTACCAGGACCTCTATTTATATAAATTGATCCGATATCACTAATCTCTAAATTATTATTTTTTAAAAAATCAATAAGTAAAACAATTAGTTTTTCATAATTATTTTTGCTATTTTCATGAGTAGCACTATAAGTATTATTATTATTAATGATCATAAAAAAAATATTATCTTTTACAGCATCAATTATTAATTTATTCATTTTTCTAATTATATTGACTTTTAACTTAAACGCACAAGAAAATAATGATAGGTATTTTTCTAATGATGAGGGTGTGCTATCCATTATGTATCATCGATTTAATGAATTTAAATATCCGTCAACAAATATATCAATGGATATTTTTAAAGAACATGTTGAGCTAATTTTAGATGCTAACTTAATTTTTTACCATCCAAAAGATTTTGTAAATGAATTCAATATTCCAAAAAAAGAAAAAAGGATACTTCTCACTGTTGATGATGCATTTCAATCTTTTTATGATAATGCCTGGCCTTACTTGAAAGAAAATCAAATTCCATTTGTATTATTTGTCTCGACAGAACCTGTTGGTAACAATGGATACATGAACTGGGATCAAATTAAAGAGATTGAACAAAGTGAATTTGGGGTTATTGGACATCACTCACACTCTCACGATTATTTGATTGATAAATCAGAAGAAGTTTTTTTAAATGACATAAAAACATCGAATCTAATTTTCAAAGAAAAATTAGGATATGTACCGACTTTATTTTCTTATCCATTTGGAGAATATTCAGGATTTATGAGAGATTATATTTCTCAAAATTTCAAAATTGCATTTGGACAACATTCTGGAATTATTGATGTAAATAAAAATAAATATGAACTTCCAAGATTTCCAATCAATGAAAAATACGGGGAAATAAAAAGATTTAAGTCAATAATTAACTATTATCCACTTGAATATAAAAACTTGGAACCTGAGGAAAAAAAATTATCAAAAGAAAATAATCCACCAAAATTTAAAGTAAAATTTTTTAATAATCAAAAAAATATTGAAAACATTAATTGCTATTCCAATGAAGGAGATAAATGGATGAAATCAAAAATTAAACTTGTTGAGAAAGAACTTACAATAGAATTTAGGGAACCATTTTTACCAAGAAGAGGTCGAATTAATTGTTCTGTCAATGATGACGGTAAATGGAGATGGTTTGGAACACAATTTATTATTAGATAATAAATTTTAAATTAAACTTTCTAACTCAATGCTTGATGGCAAAAGTTTTGCATCATCAAAATCTTTTAAATTATTTTGTTGAATAATCTTTTGCAAAACTTTCACATATTCATTCCCTGTTTCAGCATATTTATCCAAATAGCTTGACAAGATCATACTGTCTAGTGGTTGTCCTAAATCTCTTAGTTTTGCTCTGGCTAATCTAAAATCTTCATAGCTAGAATGTGTATTTATGTTCCTCTGATAAGCTCTTACAGAAGCTTGTAAAACATTAAATTTCATAACCTTATGACCTTCATTTTTTTCAGCATCTTTTGGCTTTAATCCTTCACCTGACCAAGTCCACTGTCCGAACAATGCATTTCCTTGTTGGGCAAATCTTGAGGTCCCCCATCCAGTTTCCTTTGCTGCTTGAGCAAGTGCCAATGATACAGGAACTATATCCATTCTTCTTTTCAACACTGATAAATCTTTTGAAGGTATACCGTATTGTCTATATTTTTTATCTAACCACTTTTTTTCTGAGTTTGAATTATTGCTCTTATTAATTATGTTAAATAATCTTTTTCTATCTAAATTAATGTTTTTATTTTCTTCCAAAATTAATGGTAATACTATTTGTATAAAAAACTCTTTTCTTTTTTTTATACTCTCAATCATTTTTATTTCAGCTGGGAGTAAAGTTAAAGCTATCGGCTTAACTAATTTTTTTTTTCTTACATCATCAAGCTTATAATCAGTGTCTTCAAAAAGCTGCTTTATTGTTGAGGCGTCTAATCTTACTGTATCTGTTTCTTGATCATTTAAGCTATAAATATCAATTAACAAGTCATCCTCATTAAGCGCTTGAGAATTTGATGAATTTGAGGACTTTTTATTTAATGTGTAAGCTAAAATTGCTTTTGAATTATTTTGAATTCCAGCTGAACTTTCAATCTTGTTGCTGGTAAAATTAATAAGAATTGGCATAGAGTAAAAAAACATAATTACGATTACACTACTTAAGATAATTCTTGGTAATGAATTTAGGTTATTATCATCAAAAACTTTAAATGGTCTTATCCTATTTTTTTTAAATATTTTTTTCATTTATTAAATTGCTTCAACTGTTTTAACTTCTGGTAAATAATGACATAAGAGATTTTGAACACCTTGCTTTAAAGTCATAGTAGAACTAGGACAGCCTGAACAACTTCCCTGTAATTGAACTTTTACAACTCCATCTTTAAACTCTTTAAATTTAATATCTCCTCCATCTCTTGCTATAGCTGGACGGATTTTATCCTCAAGTAATTGAACTATTTTTTTCTCAATTTCATCAAGACTTTCACTTTGTTCATTTAAATCTTTATCAATTACGAATTCTTTCCCTGTCGCATAAAATTCATTAATATGTGAGATTACAATGTGTTTAATATCATCCCAAGAATTTTCATTATCTTTATTAACAGAAATAAAATCTTTGCTTAGAAAAATACCTTCAACACCAGTAATCGAAAGAATATTTCTAATTAGGTCGTTATTAACATTATCTTTTTTTGTTACCTCAAAAGATCCAGAATTAGAAACTATTTTGCCAGGTATAAATTTTAAAGAATTAGGATTTGGTGTTATTTCGGTTTGAACGAACATAAATTATATATAAGCAATATTTAAAAAATTGGTACTGCTTTGTTAAAAAAACTTAAAAACCTACAATTTCTTGAATTTTTTTAATTTTTTTTGAGGCAATTTCATTAGCTTTATGTTGTCCATCTTTAAGTATTTTTTCTAAAAAGACTTTATCAGCTAATAATTCTTTGATTTTTAAGGAAATTGGATTTATTTCATGAACAATTATATCTGATAATTTTTCTTTGAATCCAGAAAAATTTTTCCCAGCAAATTCATCAATAGATTTTTGAAATGTATTTTTCGTCAAACTTGAATAAATGCCAATTAAGTTTTTAGCTTCAGGTCTTTTTTCTAATTCTTCAATTGTTGAAGGCAAAGGTAGAGTATCAGTTTTTGCTTTCTTAATTTTATTAATTATTTGATCTTTGTCATCAGTTAAATTAATTCTACTCAAATCTGATACCTCTGATTTACTCATCTTTTTAAGACCATCTTTTAAACTCATAATTCTTGAAAATTCTTTTTTAATCAAAGGTTCGGGGACTATAAAAAAATTTTCAATTTTATAGTCATTGTTAAATTTTTGTGCAATGTCACGACATAGCTCCAAATGTTGTTTTTGATCATCTCCAACTGGTACATGAGTTGAGTCGTATAATAAAATATCAGCTGCCATCAAGACAGGATAAGAATAAAGTCCGATACTTGCTTTTTCTTTATCTTTTCCGGCTTTTTCCTTAAATTGAGTCATCCTGTTTAACCAACCCATTCTAGCAACACAGCTTAAAATCCATGCAGCCTCTGAATGAGCACTTACTTGAGACTGATTAAATATTATACTTTTTTGAGGATCTATTCCACTTGCTAAAAATGTAGCAACAGTTTCATGAATATTTGATTTTAATTCTTTTGGATTTTGACTTACGGTTATTGCATGAAGATCAACTACACAAAAAATACATTTATTTTGAGTATCATTGTTAAGATCAACAAAGTTTTTTATAGCTCCTAAATAATTTCCTAAATGAAGATTTCCAGTAGGTTGGACACCCGAGAAAATTTTTTTTTTCATATTCTAATACTTTAATTTAATATCTCGATAATTAAAAGCTTTGATAAAATATGACAACGCGAAATAAAAAATTATTGTGAATAAAACACATAATAATAAATAAGCAGACTTAAAGAAATAAGTATAACTTAATTGATTTTCAAATATTAAGATCAAGTATTGAAAGAAAATACCCATCATAATTGATGCAAAAATTATCTTAAAAAATTGTTTAAAAAAAGTTTTGTTAAATTCAAATAAGTTATTATTTTTTAAATAAACAAATAATATTAAAGAATTAAACCATGAGGATATTGTAGTTGCAATAGGAATAATTATAAAACCAATATCTTCAAAGAAGTAAACACTTATCAAAATATTTAGCAAAACAGAAACTAAGGAAATATAAAATGGAGTTTTAGTATCATGATTTGCAAAGAAAAATGTCGAAAAGACTTTTATTAATGCAAATGCTGGGAGGCCTAAGCCAAAATAATAAAGAGCATTCGAGGAATTAAAAACTGAGTTTACTGTAAAAGAACCATATCCAAACAGAGCAGAAATAATTTGTTCAGATCCTATAACTAACGCTACTGAGGCAGGAAGACTTAAAAACATACTAAGCTCTAATGCTTTATTTTGAATTAACAATATTTTTTTCTTTTTTCTTTGATGAACATGTTTTGAGAGTTGGGGCAATACAACAACACCAATAGCTATACCAGCTATTGCCAAGTTAATTTGGTATATTCTATCCGCATAATATAAATAAGATACAGCGCTCGCTTGGAATGAAGCTATAATTGTTCCAACTAATATATTGATTTGTGTAACACCAGAAGAAAAGATACTAGGTAATAACTTTTTAAAAAAAATTTTTACTTTATTGTTAACTTTGAATTTAAAATCAAAATCTATGACGTAATATTTTTTTACAAATCTATATAAAAAGATTAATTGTAATAATCCTGCAAAAGATATTCCGTACGAGAGATAATAAATCAAATCATCATTTAAATATCTTCCAAAAAATAAAATAATTATTAAAACAATATTCAATATAATTGGAGCTGCTGAAGCAGCAGCAAATTTATTATGTGAATTTAAAATAGCACCAAAAAAAGATGATAGGCTTACAAACAATAAAAAAGGGAAAGTAATTCTTGTTAAATTAGTTGCTAATTCAAATTTTTTAGTATCCTCAACAAAGCCTGGTGCTATTAACCCTACGAATATTGGCATAAAAATTTCAATTATGAGAACTAAAAAAAATAGAATTAAAAACAATAAATTAAACACATCATTGGCAAATTTATTTGATTTAAATTTGTTTTTTACTAATTCGGAGGTGTAGCTTGGCACAAAAGCTGAATTGAAAGTTCCCTCAGCAAAGAGTCTTCTAAAAGTGTTCGGTATCCTAAATGCTACGAAAAAAGCGTCGGCTAAAAAACTTGTTCCAAGAAAAATTGCTATCAAAACATCTCTTAAATATCCAAGTAATCTGCTAATAATTGTATAGAAACCAAAAGTCCCTGTTGACTTAACTAAATTCATAAATCATATTAGTCTTAAATTTACCTCATTTGTACACCTAATTAAGCTAAATGAAAAAAACTAAAATTGATCATTATACAGATAAAGAAGCTTTAGATTACCACAGTCATAGTAAACCGGGTAAGATTGAAATCTCTTCATCAAAAAATATGACCACAAAAAGAGATCTTGCATTAGCTTACTCACCAGGTGTAGCTGCACCAGTAAAAGCAATAAGCGAAAATCCAGAAACTGCATTTGACTATACAAGTAAAGGGAACCTTGTAGCAGTAATTAGTAACGGTTCTGCAATTTTAGGTATGGGTAATTTAGGGGCCCTAGCCTCAAAGCCAGTTATGGAGGGAAAAGCAGTGTTATTTAAAAGATTTGCTGATATTGACTCGATTGATCTTGAAATTGACTCGGAAGATCATAATGAAATAATTAATAGTATAAAAAATTTTGCTCCAAGTTTTGGAGGGATAAATTTAGAAGATATTGCTGCTCCTGATTGTTTTATAATTGAGGAGAAACTTAAAGAAATTTTAGACATTCCTGTCTTTCATGATGATCAACATGGTACAGCAATTATAACCAGTGCTGCACTAATTAATGCACTAGATATTACCAAAAAAAAAATTGATAAAGTAAAAATAGTTGTAAATGGTGCAGGCGCATCAGCAATGGCTTGCGCTAATTTATTTAAAAAAAGTGGTGTCCCACAAAAAAACATTACAATGGTTGATAGAACAGGGGTTATCTATAAAGGTCGAAAAAATTTAAACCAATGGAAGTCGGCTCATGCTATTGAAACTACAAATAGAACTCTGACAGATGCTATCAATAACGCTGACGTATTTTTGGGTTTGTCTGCAAAAGGTGCATTAACAAAAGATATGGTGAAAAAAATGGCTAAAAATCCAATTATATTTGCATGCGCAAATCCTGATCCAGAAATTAAACCAGAAGAAGTTGCGGAGGTAAGAGCTGATGCAATCATGGCTACTGGAAGATCAGACTACCCAAACCAAGTAAATAATTTGATCGGTTTCCCTTATATATTTAGAGGTGCATTAGATGTAAGATCCAAAACTATTAATGAGGAAATGAAAATTGCTGCAGCCAAGGCAATTGCAAACTTAGCAAAAGAGGAGGTGCCAGATGAAGTTGTTGCTGCAATGGGAGGTGAGAGACCACATTATGGAAAAGAATATATAATTCCCTCAACATTTGATCCAAGACTAATAAGCGTAATTCCAGCTGCAGTAGCTAAAGCAGCAATAGATTCTGGTGTTGCTAGAATTAATATAAAAGATTTTGATAGCTATAAAGATCAATTAAGACAGAGATTAGACCCAACAGTTACGATCATGCAGGGTGTAAATAATTATATTAAAAAAAAACCAAAAAAAGTAGTCTTTGCAGATGGTGAAGATGAAAATATGCTTAAAGCAGCCATAGCATTCAAAAACTCTAATTTAGGTATTCCAATTTTAGTTGGAAAAGAAGATTTAATTAAAAATCAGTTAAAAGAAATAGGTTATAGTGAAAATTTTGAAATAGAAATTGTCAATTCGAAAGATGTTAAGAAAAGGGAAAAGTATGCAAAATACCTTTTTGAAAAACTACAAAGAAATAAAGGTATGCTAGAGCGAGATTGTGATCGTTTAGTAAGAAATGATAGGGTTATTTGGGCATCTTGTATGGTTGCATGTAAAGATGCTGATGCAATGGTCACTGGAAATACTAGAAGATATTCATCATCACTTGAAAAGATAACTCAAGTTGTAGATCCCAGAGAAGGAGAAATTATGTTTGGCCTAAACTTAATAGTTAATAGAGGAAAAACAATTTTTATATGTGATACCTCTGTCATTGAATATCCTGATGCAAATCAGCTAGCAGAGATGGCGAAATCAGCAGCAAGAGTTGTTAGATTATTTGGATTTGATCCTAAAGTCGCTTTCTTATCACATTCTACTTTTGGACAACCTGCTACTGAAAGAACCAAAAGGTTAAGTGATGCAGTTGAAATCTTAAAAAAAGATAAGGTAGATTTTAAATTTGATGGAGAGATGCAGCCTGATGTAGCTTTAGAAGAATTATATAGAGAGCTTTACCCTTTTTCAGAAATTGTTGGAAATTCAAATGTTTTGATAATGCCTAGCCAACATAGCGCAGCTATTTCTTATAAAATGATAAAATCAATGAGTAGAGCGAAAGTTATTGGACCATTGTTAATTGGTTTGGGTCTTCCAATAGAGATTGCTCCTCTAAGAACTTCTACTTCAGAAATCATAAATCTAGCATCGATCGCAGCCTATTCTTCTGATGTCATTGATTATAAAAAAGATTAATTTTTTTGAATTCTTAAATCATCAACAATTAAAATACTTGCTATTACGTCCTCGACATCTAGTATCTCTTTAGCCTCTTTTACCACTAATTCTTTTTCATTTGCTGTTAAAGCTATACCGTAAACATAAATTTTCTTTTTATATGTATCTATCTGATAATTAGTTGCTTTTATTTCTTTATTAAAAATTAAAGCTGTTCTCAATTGTGAAGTAATTAAAATATCTTTCGCAGACTGTTGAAAGTTAAATTTTTCTTTAATTTTAATATCATTTCTTACAGATCTGACTCCTTTTGTTTCCCAAGCTAGTTTGGTTATTTTTAACTTTTCTTCTGGGTCATCAATTTTTCCAGTTAAGAAAATTCTTCCATCCAAGACTTTTGATTTAATTGATAAAAAATATTTACTATTCATCATTACTAACTTTGCAGACAAGCTTTTTTGCATCACTGAGTCATCAATTTGTGTTCCTATGGTTCTAGGATCTAAAGCAACAGACACTCCTGTCCCAAAAATTCCCTTTGAGGAAACACCAACACATCCTGATAAAAATAATGTCGTTATCAACAATATTAAAAATTTAGACTTCATCTTTTATTTTTAGGCAAAAATTATAAATCTCTTTCTTTGGCATACTATTATTTTGAGAAATTAAATTTACAATTTCTTTAATACTTAATTTTTTAATCATTTTTCTTATATTATTCTTATCTGATTCACTTAACAAAAGAGAGCCTTTTTCTACTTTTTTTCTTTCTGATAATACAATAGTTAATTCACCTTTTAAGTTTTCATCAAAAGGTTTCAAATCATCAACCTTATATCTTAAATATTCCTCATAAACTTTTGTCATTTCTCTGCAAATCAAAATATCTCTCTTGGAAAAATTATTTTTAATAAATGGGATTGCTTTATTTATTTTTTTTGATGAAATAAAAAAAACAACACATGAGTTTAATTGGGACAGAAATTTTAGATCATTTTTAATGTCTTTTAGTTTTGATGGAAAAAAACCATAAAAAAAATATTTTTCAGAAAAACCACTAATTGATACGGCAGTACTGACTGCGGAAGGCCCTGGTAGTGGAAAAATATTTATTTTTTCTACAACACACTCTTTTACCAAAATAGCTCCAGGGTCTGATATTCCAGGAGTTCCAGCATCAGATATGAGAGATATAATTTTGTTATTTTTTAAATGGTTTATAATTTTAAGCAAATTTTTCTTCTCATTAAATTTGTGATTGGATAATAATTTTGATTTAACATCAAACTTTTCCATTAATTTTCTCGAAATTCGAGTATCCTCACACAAAATAAAATCAGATTTTCTTAAAATATCTATTGCTCGGTAAGTAATATCTCCTAAATTTCCAATTGGAGTAGGTATTATGTAAAGTCCTTTTTTAATTTCTTTATTTTCAAATTTAGGGTTTACAGTCATAATTGTACAATACTAAAATTATATAAATCATTAAATGAATAAATTTTTTAAAATTCTTTTTTCTATATTTTTGCTTTTATTGTTTGAAACATCCATTTCCTATTCTGAGGAAACAAAAATTAAGATTGGAGTATTAGCTCCACTATCTGGAGAAAACGCTTCCTTGGGAAAACAAATACTGAATTCTATAAGAATGGCTCTAATTGATATAAAAAATAATAACATAGAAATATATCCTAAAGACACAAGATCAGATCCTGATGTAACCTTGCGTTCAGCTTTAGAATTTGAGCAAATGGGGATATCATTAGTGATAGGTCCAATTTTTCATGAAAATTTATTATTTTTAGATAAGGTAAAAAATATTACTTTTCTATCTTTAACGAACAAAACTTTAGATCTTCATAAAAATATTATTAGCAGTGGTATTAACTCCTCTTCACAATTGAATACGATTAAAAAATTTTTGGAAATGAGTGAAATAAAAAAAACAATTTTTTTAATTCCAAATTTAAATTATGACTTAGAGATCAAAAAAGCAATTAAAGAGTCAAAGATAAAATTTTTTAAACAATACAACTATGATATTGATCCTACTAAATTAACTAAACAAATAGAAAAAATTACAAACTACGGAATAAGAAAACAAAATCTTTTAGATGAAATATCACGAGTTGAAAATTCTGATGATCCAAATAAAGAAAAAATTATAGAAAATCTTGAAAAGAAATACACTCTTGGAAATGTAAAATTTGATTCTGTCATAATTGCAGATTTTGATGAAAGTTTAAAAAGTGTTGTCACTTCATTATTATATACTGATGTGTCACCAAATAGTAAATTTATAATTACTTTAAACCAATGGTTCGATGAAAGTTTATTAAAAGAAAAAAATTTACAACCAATTTATTATCCATCAATTAACAAACAAAACTTGGATGAGTTTACAAGTAAATTTTTTAAAAAATTTAATTATAAACCGAATTATTTATCTTTACTGAGTTATGACTTAATCGGATTAATATATTATCTGTCACTAAAAGATGAAACTTTAGAAATAAACAAATCGTTTAAAACCCAAAATACATTTAAAGGGAAAATAGGAGTTTTTGAAATTAAAGATAATAAGATAAATCACCAATTAAATTTTTATGAAATTAATAATGGTAAACTTAAAGAAATTTTTTAATTTTTTTAAATGCGATCGATCTATGGTCGATTTTACATTTGTTTGAAAACTTCATTTCACCAAAAGTTTGTCTCTTTTTTTTTGGAATAAAAATTGGGTCATATCCAAAACCATTTTTTCCTCTAATTTCGTTAGAAATATAACCATCAATTTTTCCTATGACACTTGCAATTATTTTATCTAAATAACAAATCGATAAAGCACATACAAATCTTGCTTTAATCTTTTTACCTCTCCAGTTCTTATCTTTTTTATCTAGCTCCATATACACTCTTTTAATTGCTTTATTGAAATCTCCCTTAGATCCTGCCCATCTGGCTGAAAAAATTCCAGGTTTTTTTTCCAAACGATCTATTTCAAGACCAGAGTCATCAGCAATACAAACTAAATTAGACTTTTTTGAAAAATACTTAGATTTAATAATTGAATTTTCCGTAAACGTTTGTCCGTTTTCTGCTGGGCTTTTAAGATTAAAATCTAATGTAGAGTAAATCTTAATTGATTTTGGTAACAAACCCTTAATTTCTCTAAGTTTTCCTTTATTATTCGTGCCAATTAATATTTTTGATATTTTTTTTTTTAACATCTAGAAATTCTTAAATTTCTTACCATATAAGCTCATATGGAAAAAGAGCAAAAAAAAAATGTCCAAAACAAAAATTTAGATAAGGAAGAAAATAATCAATCTACTAAGCCTCAAGATCAGACAGAAGATCATAATAAAATAGAGGAAGAAGACAAAAAAGAATTAACACCAGAAGAAAAGATTTTAGAGCTTGAAGATAAACTAGCTAGAACATTTGCTGAAATGGAAAATCAAAGAAGAAGATTTGAGAAAGAAAAGGAAGATGCTTTTGAATACGGTGGTTTTTCATTTGCCAAAGAAGCGCTTAGCCTTATAGATAATTTTGAAAGATCCAAAAGTATTTTAGAAAGTGATGAAAAGTTGAAAGATTCTGAGGCACTTAAAAAAACTTTAGAACATTTTGATATAATTCATAAAGATTTAATATCCATATTTAACAAAAATGATATTAAACAGATTGATAGTTTAAATAAAAAATTAGATCCAAATTTTCATCAAGCAATGATGGAAATTGAGGATGATACAAAAGAGCCAGGAACTATAATTCAAGAAATTCAAAAAGGCTTCACTATTAAAGATCGATTATTAAGGCCTTCATTGGTTGGTGTAGCTAAGAAAACTCAAGAAAAAGCAGCCAAAACAGAGGAAACTAAAGAGAATTCGGAGACTAAATAATGATCGGAACAGCTTGTAGAATCAAAAATAACACATATATGACGAGGAGAATTAAATATTATGAGTAAAATTATTGGAATAGATTTAGGAACGACTAACTCTTGTGTGGCTATAATGGAAGGTAGCCAAGCAAAGGTCTTGGAAAATGCTGAGGGCGCTAGAACAACTCCATCTGTTGTTGCCTTTACTGATGAGAAAGAAAAATTAATAGGGCAACCAGCTAAAAGACAAGCTGTGACTAATCCTGAAAACACTATTTTTGCAGTTAAAAGACTAATTGGAAGAAATTTTGACGATCCAACTGTTAAAAAGGATATAGAGGCTGCTCCATTTAAAATTGTTAACTCAGAAAAAGGTGATGCGTGGATAGAGTCTAAAGGGGAAAAATATTCTCCTTCTCAAATTTCGGCTTTTATTTTACAAAAAATGAAAGAGACTGCGGAAAAATATTTAGGCCAAGCAGTCACAAAAGCTGTAATAACTGTTCCTGCCTATTTTAATGATGCTCAAAGACAAGCAACAAAAGATGCTGGTAAAATTGCAGGTCTAGAAGTTTTAAGAATCATAAATGAACCTACAGCTGCATCACTAGCTTATGGTTTAGATAAAAAACAAAATAAGAAAATTGCAGTTTATGACTTAGGTGGTGGAACATTTGATGTTTCAATACTTGAACTTGGTGATGGAGTCTTTGAAGTTAAATCAACTAACGGAGATACATTCTTAGGTGGTGAGGATTTTGATAATTCAGTAGTTGAATACTTAATTGCAGAATTTAAAAAAGACAATGGAATAGATTTGAAATCAGATAAACTCGCTCTTCAAAGATTAAAAGAAGCAGCAGAAAAAGCTAAAATTGAATTATCGTCAGCTGAGCAAACTGATATTAATTTACCTTTTATCACAGCTGACAAAACTGGTCCAAAACATATCAATTTAAAACTTACAAGAGCAAAACTTGAGGCGCTAGTTGAAGATCTTATAGCCAGAACAATGCCACCTTGTAAAACAGCTTTAAAAGATGCTGGTATCACAGCTAATGAAATTGATGAAGTTGTAATGGTTGGCGGTATGACTAGAATGCCTAAAGTAATTGAAGAAGTTAAAAATTTCTTTGGAAAAGAACCTAATAAAAGTGTTAACCCTGATGAAGTTGTGGCGATGGGTGCTGCAATTCAAGCAGGAGTTCTACAAGGTGATGTCAAAGACGTATTATTATTAGATGTAACGCCTCTTTCTTTAGGTATCGAGACATTAGGTGGAGTGTCTACAAAATTAATTGAAAAGAATACAACAATACCAACTAAAAAAAGCCAAGTATTCTCGACAGCTGAAGATAATCAACCTGCTGTCTCGATTAGAGTATTGCAAGGTGAAAGAGAAATGGCTGCTGATAATAAAATTTTAGGAAACTTCGAACTTGTTGGAATTGCACCTGCGCCTAGAGGTGTGCCTCAAATTGAAGTTACATTTGATATTGATGCAAATGGTATTGTTAATGTTTCAGCAAAAGACAAAGGTACTGGGAAAGAACAAAAAATTCAAATCCAAGCCTCAGGTGGATTAAGCGATGAAGAAATTGAAAAAATGGTAAAAGATGCTGAAGCTAACAAAGAAGCTGATAAAAAGAAAAGAGAGTCTGTAGATGTAAGAAATCAAGCAGATACCTTAATTCATTCTACAGATAAAAATCTTAAAGAGCACGGTTCTAAAGTATCTGAAGCCGACAAAAAAGCTATTGAAGATGCTTCAAGTCAATTAAAAGAGGCTCTCAAAGGTGAAAACACAGATGATATTAAGAAAAAAACTGAGACATTAGTTCAAGCTTCAATGAAACTTGGAGAGGCAATATATAAATCACAACAAAATACAAAACCAGATTCTAATAAAGATGATGGTAAGGATGATAAAGGGAAAAAAGAGGATAATGTTGTTGATGCTGATTTTGAGGAAGTTAAAGACGAGAATAAAGAAAAGAGCGCTTAACATACATTTATCTGTCCGGGGTATCAAATGGCAAAAAGAGATTATTATGACGTCCTCGGCGTAAATAAAAGCGCATCCCCTGAAGAATTAAAATCTGCATATAGAAAGTTAGCTGTAAAGTATCATCCCGATAAAAATCCTGGTGATAAAGGGGCAGAAGACAAATTTAAAGAAGCAAGCGAGGCTTACGGAGTTCTTTCTGATAAATCAAAAAAAGAGAATTATGACAACTTTGGTCATGCTGCCTTTGAAAATGGTGGTGGTGGACAAGGTGGATTTGGAGGCTTCGGAGGTTTCAGTGGTGCAGATTTTTCAGACATTTTTGAGGATTTTTTTGGTGACTTCGGCGGTGGAAGAAGGAGTTCTAGAGGAAGAAGCTCAAATAATAGAGGCTCAGATCTAAGGTATGATTTGTCGATTACACTAGAGGAAGCTTACGCGGGAAAGAAACAAAATATACAATTTTCGACATCAGAAAAATGTAACACATGTAAAGGAAATGGATCTAAACCAGGGTCTAGCCCTGACAGATGTACTTACTGTGGAGGAAACGGTAGAGTAAGATCTAATCAAGGTTTTTTTACAGTTCAACAAACATGTCCTCAATGTGCTGGAAGCGGAGAGGAAATAACCAACCCTTGCTCAGACTGTAATGGACAAGGAAACACTCAAACCTCAAAAAAAGTATCTGTTACAATTCCAAAGGGAGTTGATGATGGGACAAGAATTAGACTTGCTGGCAAAGGTGAGGCGGGGACAAGAGGAGGTGCTAGCGGTGATTTATATTTATTTATAAATGTTAAATCTCACGAGTTATTTAAAAGATCTGATGTAAATTTATTTTTTGAGTTTCCAATTTCCATAGCAGATGCTGCACTTGGTACGACAATAGAGATACCAACGATAGATGGTAAAAAAGCAAAAATAAAGATACCTGATGGAACTCAAGATGGTAAACAATTTAGACTTAAAGGAAAAGGCATGCCTTTTATGCGTAGAGGAGATTTTGGTGATTTATATGTACAAATTAAAACTGAAGTTCCGGTGTACTTAAATAAAGAACAAAGAAGTCTTTTAGAGAAATTTAGGGAAATAGAAAATGATAAATCTAACCCAAGTATCAAAAAATTTTTTCAAAAAGCAAAAGATTTTTGGAAAAGTTAATATATTCAACCTTAGCTCATCATAAAATATTTAAGTTGAAATAATTAACACCTAGTTTAATAAACAAATATGATTATCTGGATTGCCTCATACCCAAAAAGTGGAAACACTTGGGTTAGATCTTTTCTGGCTGCATATTATTTTTGTGAAAATGGAATTTTTGATGTCGAAAAATTAGATATTATTGAAGACTATCCAAATAAACAATTCTTCAAAGAAAATGTTAAACAGGGTGAGATTCATAAACATTGGGAAACCTCTCAAAAAGATATTCGTGATCAAAAAAAAGTAAAATTTTTAAAAACTCATAACTCTCTAATAACTGCATTTGGAAAGGACTTCACAAAACCTGAATATACCTTGGGGGTTATTTACATAATAAGAGATCCTAGAAATGTAATCACTTCAGTTAAAAATCACAATGATTTAGAAAGTTACGATGAAGCATTGAAATTCATGCAAGATGAAAATAAAGTATTAGATGATTATCCTCATTTAAAAAATTATGCAAAAACAAATATTGTTAACTCTTGGAGGATTAATTATCAATCTTGGTTAAGCAACAAATCTTTAAGAAAAGTAACAATTAGATATGAAGATATGGTTAAAAATCCTGCTCAAACTTTTGAAAAGCTAGTTATTTTTGTTAATACCTTAATGAGATTTGACAATAAAATTGATGAAAACAAGCTTAAAAATGCTATCGATACGACTAGCTTTAAAAGTCTCCAAAACATAGAAAATGAAGGTAAGTTTGGAGAAAATGTATATTCTTTAAAAGACAATAGAAAAATAAAATTTTTTTATCAGGGACCAGAAAATGACTGGAAAAAAAACCTTGATGAAAGCATGACTAAGAAGATGAACGAATATTATAAAAATGACTTGAAGTTTTTTCAGTATGAAAGTTAAAAAAATAAAATTAACAATTACAGGATGTCTAGGTAGAATGGGACAGCAACTAATCAAATCTGCTAGAAAAGATACAAGATTTAAAATAAACAGTCTCACAGAAAATGAGACTCAAAGAAAAAAAATCTTGGGTATTTTACCAGAGTTGAATAGTCCAGAAGCCTTTAAAAATAGTGATATTATAATTGATTTTACAGTCCCGAAATGCACACTTGAGATTCTCAAGATTGCTGTAAAACAAAATAAAAGAGTGATAATTGGGACCACAGGTTTTACTTTAAGAGAGGAAAATATAATCAAAAAAATCTCAAGAAAAATTCCAATACTTAAAGCCGGAAATATGAGTCTTGGAATTAATCTTTTGATGTATTTAACTGAAATAGCATCAAAGTCTTTAGGTAATAATTTTCTAAGTAAAGTTTTTGAAGCTCACCATAAGTTTAAAAGGGATTATCCTTCAGGAACTGCATTGATGTTAGGTCAAGGGATCGCAACAGGAAAAAATAAAAACTTCCATGGAATTATTGGTAAGAAATATTTAAATAAAAAAAAGTTTCCTTACGGAAAAAGAATAAATTTTAATTCGGTGAGAAAAGGTAAAATTATTGGTGAACATGAAGTTTTATTTTCTAGTGGCAAAGAAATAATAAAACTTAATCATGAAGCATTTGATAGAGCACTTTATTCTGAGGGTGCCCTTACAGCTGCTGGTTGGTTAATGAAAAAAAAACCTGGTTTATATTCCATGAGAGACTTAATGAATTTCAAATAATGAATGAAATTCAAAGAGCAAAAATAATACTTAAAATACTTAATAAAACATATCCAAATATTGAAGTCCCTCTCAAAAGTCGAAACGTATTTACTCTACTAATATCTGTTCTTCTTTCTGCTCAGTGCACAGATGTAAATGTAAACAATGTCACTAAAAATATTTATCCAAAATATTATAAACCAGAACACTTTATTAAATTAGGGAGAAAAAAAATAGAAACATTAATTAAAAAAATTGGTATTTTCAGGATTAAAGCAAAGAGTATTTATAATTTATCAAGAATACTGGTGAAAGACTATAATGGCAAAGTACCCAAAACTTTTGAAGAACTTGAAAAATTACCAGGTGTAGGTCATAAAACTGCTAGCGTGGTAATGTCACAAGGTTTTGGTCATCCAGCTTTTGCTATAGATACTCATATTCATAGGTTGGCTCAGAGATGGGGGTTAACAAATGGAAAAAATGTTGTTCAAACAGAAAATGATTTAAAAAGATTATTTCCTAAAAAATATTGGAACAAATTACATTTACAAATAATCTATTATGGAAGAGAATATTGTAAAGCTAGAAGTTGTTATGGATTAAGTTGTAAAATTTGTACTTCTTGTTATCCTAATCGAAAAAAACCATTTATTGCAAAAAAACCTTAATGAAAATTTTAGGAATTGGAAATGCTATTGTTGATGTGCTTTGTAAAGTATCAGATGAATTTCTAACAAATCATTCACTTACAAAAAGTACTATGAAGTTAGTTGATGAAGTAGAATTTAAAAAGTTACTTTCATCTTTAAAAATTGAAGAAACTATCTCGGGTGGCTCTGTTGCAAATTCAATTGTTGGTCTTTCTCAATTAAAAAATGATGTTGGGTTTATTGGAAAAGTAAGCAATGACGAACTAGGCCAAAAATACGAAGAAGGTTTATATAAAGAGAAAGTAAAATATTTATATGAAAAAAAAGAGGAGCAGATTCCAACTGGGTCTTGCTTAATTTTAATTACACCGGACTCTGAGAGAACAATGTGCACATTCCTTGGCACAGCAGGAAAAATCAATGATAAAGATATTAAAGAAGAGGATATTAAAAATGCAGAAATGATTTTTTTGGAAGGCTATTTATGGGATGAAGGCGAGCCTAGAAAAGCTTTTGACAAAACGATCGCACACTCAAAAAAAGTTGCTATGTCCTTATCAGACTTATTTTGTGTAGAAAGACATAAATCGAATTTTTTAGAATTGGTTAAAAATAGATTAGATATTATCTTTGCAAATGAACAGGAAATTTTATCTTTGATTGATGCCAAAACATTCGATGAAGCTATTTCATTTTCAAAAGAAATAAAAAAAAATATCGTAATAACAAGAGGTGAAAAAGGTGCTATTTCAATTAATCAAAATGAAATATCAGAAATAAAAGCTAAGTCTGATTTAAAGATAAAAGATTTAACAGGCGCTGGGGATTTGTTTGCTGCAGGATATTTACATGGTGTAATTAATAACTTTAATGTAAAAGATTGTTTGATTAAAGGAACAGAATTATCCTCAAAAATTATTCAAAAAATTGGTGCTAGGATTTAATAATATCAATTGATTGAATAACCTTTGTTATTGTTAAAAATAAAATTTTCATCACCAAAAATTTCTTTCATCTTCTTTCTCAACCTATAGATATGTGTTTCAACGGTATGAGTTTCTAAGTTCGGTGAATAATCCCAAACATTTTTTTGTAAATCTTTTACTGAAACATTTTTTTTTTCATTTATAAAAATAATTAAATTTGTTTCTCTTTCAGTTAAATCTAAATTTTTATCTTTGAAAGAAATTTTTCTTGAATTCAGATCTAAATTATATTTACCTATTTTAATATACGATTGATTAATAAATCTATTTTTTAAAAAGTTAATATTTATTATTTCTAAAATTTTTTCAAATTTTAGAGGCAAGTTACCTAGTATTAAAAGGTTATTAATGCCATCAATTTTTTTTTTAGATATTGTTAAATAATTGATATTTGGATCAAATTTAATTTGATCATATTCTTTTTTATCACAATATAAAATTTTAAAATTTAAACTTTCAGAAATTTCGTTTAATATTTCAAATAAGTTTTTGTATTCATAAATTATTAAAATTTTTGAATGCATATTTTTAAAATATGACAATTATAATCAAAAATAAAGAAACTCTTTTGATTGATGAATTTAAGTTCAAATGCTCAATAGGCAAAAAGGGGTTTAGCAAGAATAAAACCGAGGGTGATTATAAAACCCCTGTTGGAATTTTTGATTTGGGTAACATCTATTACAGATCAGATCGTATAGAAAAACCTATATCTAAAATTAAAATATGTAAAATTAAAAAAAATATGGGATGGTGCGACGACCCTAATAGCAAGTATTATAATAAATTAATAAAAATAAAAAAAAATCTTAAATTAAGCTATGAAAAACTCTATAGAAAAGACAGTAAATATGATTTGTTAATTTTGATAAAATACAATTACAGAAAAGTTAAAAAAAATAAAGGAAGTGCTATTTTTTTACATTTAACCAAAGATTACTCTGCAACTAAAGGATGTGTTGCAATTAAAAAAAAAGATTTTTTGATACTTAATAAATTAATTAATAAAAAAACAAAAATAAAAATTACTTAGTCCTCTTACCAAATATCCCTGTACCAATTCTTAAATAAGTTGATTTATACTCCAAAGCGTAGAGATAATCATTAGTCATTCCCATACTAATTTCAGGAAGATTAATCTTTTTATTTAGTTGCATTAGATCTTTAAAAAAATGTCGTGGGTCTTGGTTATCAGGAGGAATACACATAGTCCCTATAATATCTAATTTTAATTTTTTACAATTTTTATAAAATTCTTCTAAATCGGATGGTTCAATTCCAGATTTTTGTTTCTCACCTCCTAAATTAATTTGAATAAAAATTTTTATTTTCTTAGATTTTTTATGTATTTCATTTGAAATCTTATTAGCAAGTTTTAGACTGTCCAAGGAATGTATGTAATCAAAGATTTCAACTGCATTTTTGACTTTGTTAGTTTGTAGCTTACCAAGCAAATGTAGCTTTAAATTTTTATTTAATTCTTTGAGTTTTGGCCATTTTTTTTGTGCTTCCTGAACTTTATTTTCTCCAAAATCACAGTGACCATATTTAATTAATGGCATTATATCTTCTTCTGAAAAAGTTTTTGATACTGCAATAACTTTGGGATCATATTCAGATAAAGAAAGATTTTTTATTTTATCCTTAATTTTTTCGTTTATTTCAATTAAATTACTCTGGGTATGATGCATCTCAAAAATCTAAAACAATATTACTTTATAGACGAGTTTGATTATTCTCATCTAATTAATTTAAATAAAAATATATCTTTAATTTGGAGAAATAAAAATAAAGAAACTCAACTAAAAGACTTAAAAAAATTACGTAATTTCTGCAAAAAATATCAAAAAAAACTTTATGTGAGAAACGACATTAAATTAGCACACAAAATTAGTGCTGACGGTTTATATATTTCTTCTAGAAATAAAGAATTAATTATCAATTCATTTCCAAATAAAAACAACTTTGAAATTATAGGGTCTGCACATAATTTGAAAGAAATTAAAATTAAGGAGCTTCAAGGTGTTTGTGAGATTTTTTTATCTCCTATTTTTAAGAAAAAAAGAAATAATCAATTAGGAATATTTAGATATTTAAGTCTAAGAAAGTTATCACCTATGAAAGATATAGCATTAGGAGGGATTAATAATAGGAATGTAAAAAGATTTAAATTAATTAAACCATTTGGTTTTGCAGGGATTTCTTACTTCAAATAAAAAAAGGCCCCTAAAAAGGGGCCTCTTTTAAAATCAAATATTATGATTAGAATGCAAATGAAGCTACGAAAATTGAAGCTTCTGCGTCTGTATTTGCAACTCCACCAGCGCTTTCAACACTGTTGATAGCAGCTGTTAATGAGATTGAACCCATAGTATACGATGCTTGAATACCTGTGTTAACTTCATCTTCACCAGCACCATCGAACTCAACTTCTTGTCTACCTGCAGATACAGTTAGATCATCGTTGACCGCAAGAGAGATACCCATGTGAGTAGCATCTTGGTCTGTTGAACCAGTTGCCTCGTAGTCTACGTTAGTTGACTGAATAGCAGCTGTCATGTTACCCATAGTGTATTTCACACCAATAGTATCATTTTCAGCTATATCACCATCATCAAATATACCGTAAACTAGTGTTAAGCCGTCCATTAAACCACTGTATGAAACTGAATAACCTGTTTCAGCTTCTGCAGAAGTACCTGGTTTTGGGTTGTAAGATACAGATAAATCAAAACCTGCAGCATTTACATCATATCCCCACTGACCAGTTTGAGTGTTACCTGATGTATCAAGTAAACCATTATCTACACCTGTAGTACCTGCTTCGTTAGCAGCTTCGTATACTGGCGTATAAGCTTTTGGAACGATATCTTTTACAGAGTCTACTCCGCTTCCACTTGATGAAGCACCTGAGAATGACAATGTACCCATATCACCCATACCTAATTTTAGATTGTAGTCATCATACTGTGTGTAACCACCATCTAGTTCATAGTAGACTGATACAGTCATACCATTATCTAGGTCACCACTTCCGTTGAACTTAACACTGTCACCCATTGCCCATGGATTTACATCCGAGTTTGAGTCTAGACCAGTATAAGTTAACGACGCGCTACCTGAAACACTTAGCTCACCAGCATAAGATGCTGTTGCAACAAGTGAAGTAGCTAAAGCAGTTAAACCTACTTTTGTTACTTTGTTCATAAATTTACTCCTTTTTTATAATTAATTATAAACAGGGTTTTTTTAGCAAAAATTAAGTATTTTCTTAGTAAATTATAGGAAATTTAGCTATAATTTATAATTGTGTTGCATTTTTACATCACTTTATTCCCGTATTTCCATGATAATTTAAATACTAGGATATTCTAATTTGAAACATAATAAATTGTGCTAAAAACTTATATTTTTGTAAATACCATGTTTTCGAAACGCTTAATAATTACTCTTCTATCATTTTTAGTCCTGTTACCACAAAGTGCTTGTGGGCCATTCAAATATAAAAAAGTGAATGCAGAGAAAGATGTGCCTATTAATGTTAGAGAAAGAGTGAAAAAAAATATTGAAGAGGGAAAAGGGTTTAGACTCATGAATCAACTTGAAAAAGGGAACACCTACGATTTTGCTAGCTCCAATCCACTTTGGAGGGCTACACTAGATACCTTAGATTTTATGCCTTTAGTGTCCGCAAACTACAGTGGAGGTATAGTTGTTACAGATTGGTATAGCGAAAATAATACGCCAAATGAATCTGTTAAGATTTCTATAAGATTTCTAACTAATGAAATTAGATCCGATGCATTAGACATAAATGTATTTTTAAAAAGATGCACTGAAAATTTAACCAATTGTTCAATTAGTAAAAATAATACAGACCTAGTTGCTGACCTTAATTTAAATATACTAAGAAAAGCAACAAAATATCAAAAGCAGAAAATTGAAAAATATAAAAAAGAAAATCCTTACGAAATTGGTGATGGTAGTAAAAATAGAAGATCCAAAAAAAAATAAAAGTTAAAAATAGACTAATCTAAAAAAAATTGTGGAAAGATATAATTTTAAATTATCGGAAAGTAAATGGCAGGACTACTGGGAAAAAGAAAAAATATTTAAGTCAGTAGTTAATAAGAATAAAGAAAAATTTTATTGTTTAGAAATGTTTCCTTATCCATCGGGTAAAATCCATATGGGTCATGTTAGAAATTATACTATAGGTGATGTGCTTTCGAGATTTAAAACTCTTAAAGGATTTAACGTGCTTCATCCAATGGGATGGGATTCCTTTGGTATGCCAGCAGAAAACGCTGCCAGACAAAACAATTTAAACCCAAAAGATTGGACTGAAAAAAATATTGATGTAATGAAATCTCAACTAAAAATGCTTGGTCTATCAATAGATTGGGATAGAGAAATTTCTACGTGCTCCCCTGAATACTATAAACATCAGCAAAAAATTTTTTTAGATCTTTATGATAAAGGTCTTGTCTATAGAAAAGAAAGTTACGTTAATTGGGATCCAGTAGATAAAACAGTTCTTGCAAATGAACAAGTCATCGATGGTAAAGGCTGGAGATCAGGAGCAGTTGTTGAAAGAAAAAAATTAAATCAATGGTTTTTCAAAATTTCTTATTTTTCTGAAGATCTTTTGAATGATCTTAACAAGCTAAATCAATGGCCAGATAAAGTAAAAACAATGCAAAAAAATTGGATAGGGAAATCTTTTGGGTGCGAGATAGACTTTAAAATAGAGGGTTCAAAAGATATAAAATCCATCAAATGTTACACTACAAGACCAGATACATTGTTTGGATTTTCCTTTTTAGCATTATCGGTAGACCATCCTTGCTCAAAATATTACGAAAAAAATAATGATTTTATTAAATTTAAAAAAGAATGTTCAAAAACAGGAACTACTGAAGAATCAATCGCTCAAGCTACGAAAATAGGTTTTAAAACTGAACTAGAGGCTATCAATCCCTTGGATAACGAGTCAAAAGTCCCTGTCTACTTTGCTAATTTTGTACTGATGGATTATGGATTTGGGGCTGTCTTTGGTTGTCCAGCACATGATCAAAGAGATTTTGACTTTGCAAAAAAATATAATCTTCAAATAAAAACGGTAGTAAAACCTGATAATGAGTCTGATGATTATCAAGTTCAGAAGGAAGCATTTGCAGGAGCGGGAGTTATAATTAATTCTAAATTTTTAAATGGTCTATCAGCACCACAAAATTCAATTGATGAAACAATTAAAATTTTAGAAGAGAGAAAATTAGGAAAGAAAAAAACTAACTATAGATTAAAGGACTGGGGTATATCAAGACAGAGATATTGGGGTTGTCCAATTCCAATAGCTTATGATGTAAATAATAATGTTATCAAAATACCAGAAAAAAATTTACCTGTTACACTTCCAGAGTCTATTGACCTTGATACTAATGGTAATCCATTAGACGCCCAAACAGAATGGAAGGAAGTTGTGATTGATGGTAAAAAATGTAAAAGAGAAACAGATACTTTAGATACTTTTGTAGACTCATCTTGGTATTATTTAAGATTTTGTTCGGCAAAAAATACAAATAAAGCTTTTGATATTGAAGATATAGATTATTGGATGCCAGTGGATCAATACATTGGTGGTATAGAGCATGCAATTTTACATCTGCTTTATTCGCGTTTTTTCATGAGAGCAATAAGTCTTAATAATAAAGAAACAAGTTTTAAAGAACCGTTTGAAGGATTATTTACCCAAGGTATGGTTTGTCATCAAACATATAAAGACAATAATAATAATTGGGTTTATCCTGAAGATGTTTTTAGCGAAGATGGAAAAAATTATTATCAAAATAAAGATCCATCAAAAAAAGTTATAGTTGGTCCATCTGAATCCATGTCAAAATCTAAAAAAAATACTGTTGATCCAGAAAAAATAATAAAACTTTATGGAGCGGACTCGGTCAGATTATTTATATTGTCCGACAGTCCTCCAGAAAAAGATATTCAATGGTCAGACAGTGGAATCTCGGCGTCGTTCAAATTTTTACAAAAATTATGGGCTCTTAATGAGAAAATAGTTTCTAATAAAAAAGAATTTTCAGAATTTGATAAAGATTTAGAAAAATTTACAAATCAAATTATAAAAAAAGTTACTGATGATTTGGACAGATTTGGTTTTAATGTAGTAATAGCCTCTATTTACAAAATTTACACTTTTTATAATAAGCAAACAAACAAGTCAGATTGGGGCAGTAACTTTTTTGAAAATTACATAAAAATTCTAAAGATTATTAATCCTATAATCCCTCATTTTTCTAATGAATGTCTTGAGAGATTAAATCAACCAGTTAAAAATCTTCAATGGCCCTCTGCAAATGAAAAATATTTAGATGAAGAAATAGTAAATATTGTAACCCAAATAAATGGTAAAAAAAGGAAGGTTTTTCAAATTGATAAATCAATAGATAAAGAATCTTTAATTGAAAAGATTAAAAATGATGATCAAATGAAGAAATATATTAATAATAAAAAAATAATAAAGACAATATATATAGAAAATAAACTAATAAACTTTATTATAAGATAATGATCAAAAACATAAAATACACTCTTATTTTTTTATTTTTATTGTCTTGTGGATATTCACCGATTTATCAAACTAACCAAAAAATTAATTTTAAATTAGACGTTATTAATTTCTCGGGTGATAATGAAATTGGTAGAGATATTGTAAAAAGTTTAGAAAAATTCAAGGAAGGAGAAAATTTAAATTCTTTTAATGTAAATTTAAGTATTAATAAAAGAGAAGTAATTGTAACCAAAGATAAGAAAGGAGATCCTTCAAGTTTCAAAACTACTATTGAGGTGAATTTAGATTTGATTAATCAAACAAATGCTAGAGTAATAAAAAAAAGATTTATTGAAGAAATAACTTATGATTCAATGGAAAACAAATTTGAATTAAATCAGTACAAAAACAAGCTTGAAAAAAATATAGTATTTAAAATCATAAACGATATAGACGTTTTTTTTAGTGTAATTCAAAATGATATGTAAGTTTTATGAGGTAGGTAAATATAAAGGAAAAGTAAATTTTTATCTATTTTATGGCGAAAATGAAGGTCAAAAGATTGATATTATTCAATCCAATTTTAATGAATTTACTAAAGAAAATACTTTTAAATATAACGAAAAAGAAATAATCGAAAATAAACAACTTTTATTTGAAAATATATATTCAAAATCATTTTTTGAAAACGAAAAGTTAATTTTAGTTTCAGAAGTTACTGATAAAAGTGTTGACCTTATCAAGCAAATAATCGCTGATAATATTAGTGATGTTATAATTATTTTGATAGCAAAACGATTAGATAAAAAATCTAAAATTAGAAATCTTTTTGAAAAAGAAAAGATTGCTCTAATTGTTCCTTTTTACGAAGATAATCCACAAACTTTAATAACAATTGCTAGAAAGATTTTAACCGAAAATAAAATCAATTTATCACAGGAAAATTTAAATTTGATAATTGAAAGAGCTCAAGGTGATAGGATTAATCTTAAAAATGAATTACAAAAAATAATATTATTATCTCAAAACAAGAAAAAAGTTGATTTAACTGAGATAACAAAATTAACTAATTTGAGTGAGAATTATAGTGCCAATGAATTAGTTGATAACTGCTTGTGTAAAAATAAAAAAAAGACTTTAAATATTCTAAACGAGAATATCCCGTCCAGTGAAGATAATATTTTAATTTTGAGAACTTTTCTAAATAAATTAAAAAGACTAAGAAAATTAAGATTGAGTTTAAAAGAATCCAATAATGTAGATCAAACAATTAATGCCTTTAAACCTCCAATATTTTGGAAAGATAAAGATATAATTAAACAACAAATCAAAATATGGGAATTAGATGATATAGAAATGTTCATTGTAGATTTGAACAACACTGAAAGTTTGATAAAAAAAAATCCTCAGGTCTCTAACCAAATTATAAACAATATGATTTTAGATAAGTTTAAAGATACTAGTATCCAGACTTAATTATATCGATTATCTTATTTAATTGATCAAGCTCTTTATAATAGAATGATATAGTGCCTTTATTGTTTTTATTATTCTTAATAGAAACACTAAGTCCAATTTTTTCAGATATAGAGTTTTCTAAATCACGAATATTTGAATCAACTTTACTAGATGTATTTCTTTTAGTTTTTCTAAATATTTTAACTAAATTTTCTGCTTGTCTTACAGATAATTTTTTTTCAATAAATTTATTTGCCAAAAAAACAGCATTATCCAGCCCTACTAATATCTTTGCATGTCCAGCCGTAATTTTTTTTTGTTCAACAAAATCAAGAACTTCTTTAGGTAAATTAAGTAATCTTAATGAGTTAGAAATATAGCTTCTGCTCTTGCCAATAAATTTTGATACTTTATCTTGATCATATGCAAATTCATCTATCAATCTTTTATAGCCTTGTGCCTCCTCTAAAGGATTTAGATCATGTCTCTGAACGTTTTCAACAATTGCAAATTCTAAAGATTTTAGATCATCAGCGTCTGTAACAACTACAGGAATTTCATGAAGTCCTGCCTTTTGTGCCGCCAACCATCTTCTTTCTCCAGCTATAATCTCATATTTTGAGTTATCCGTATTAGATCTTCTTACTATAATTGGCTGAATTACACCCCGCTCTTTTATGGAATTAACTAAATCATTTAAGTTTTCTTCATCAAAATTTTTTCTTGGTTGATATTTGTTTGGAACTATCTCAGCTAAACTTAAATTATTTGTTTTATTCTCAACCTTAGTTTCACCGATTAAAGAAGATAATCCTCTACCCAGCCCTTTTTTAATTTTGTTCATTATGCTGCACTCCCAATTTTATTTTCCTGTGCCATAAACTCATCGGTAAAACTATAATAGGATTTGCTACCTGGACAATTTTTATCATAAATCAAAACTGGAATTCCGTGCGACGGTGCCTCGGATAATCTTACGTTTCTAGGTATTACTGTTTGATAAACTTTGTCTTTGAAATAATCTCTTGCTTCTTGTTCAACCTGTGATGAGAGTTTATTTCTTCTATCATACATAGTTAAAAGTATGCCTTGGATCTCCAATTCTGGATTCAAGTTAGCTTTAATTCTCTCGATAGTTTTCATTAGTTGCGTAAGTCCCTCTAATGCAAAAAATTCCGTTTGGAGTGGTACAAGCAATGAATTAGATGATACTAAGGCCATTACTGTTAATAGGCTTAAGGAGGGAGGACAGTCTATAAGTATATAATCATATAATCCTCTAAAATCGTTTAAATACGCAGTTAATTTGTTCTTAAGTATGAAGGCTCTATCGCTATCACCGGCCGTCTCAACCTCTAAACCGGATAAATCTACATTGGATGATATTAAATCAAGATTTTGAAAGTCTGTTTTTTTAATCACGTTTGAAATTGACATTGTGCCATTAAGAATTCCGTAAATTGTCTGGTCAGATTGAGAGGTGTTGGATAATCCGAGCCCTGTAGTAGCATTTCCTTGAGGATCTAGATCGATTACTAAAATTTTTTTTTCAAGTTGAGATAAGGCCGATGCTAAGTTGATAACAGTTGTTGTTTTTCCAACCCCACCTTTTTGATTTATGATTGAAATAATTTTCATGAGACTTTTTTTTTAATTTTTTTGATATTCAATATAAACGAGTCATCACTTGTTAAACTTTTTTTTTCTTCATAATCTAAATCCCATTCTTGAAGTGTTTCATTAAGAATTTTTCTTCCACTACTTCCCATAAAAAAAATAATATTTTTAAATTTTATAAAATTTTCATTAACCAAGTTTAAAATCACAGGCATTGGCTTAAACGCCCTAGACATAATTGTTCCTGTTTCAATATTTTTAAGTGAAAAAATATCTTTCTGAATTATTTCTGTGTTTAAATTTAATTTTTTTGAGACTTCTTTCAAGAAAACACATTTATGGTAGCTTTTTTCATAAAGGTTTACTTTTAGGTCGTTTTTAATTTTTTTCATCACTATAGCCACTATTAATCCTGGCATTCCACCACCTGTGCCTAAATCTGAGGTTGTATTACAATTTAAATCAACAAAATCAATAATTTGTGCTGAATCTATTATATGACGCTCTCTTATTGCCTCTTTTTCATACATTTTTTTACTTATAATATTAATTTTTTGATTTTTTTCCTGTATCATCGTAATTAAGCTCTCAAGCTCATTACAAGTTTCACGTGAAACATTCAAATTGGAAATTTTGGAATAAGAATTTAAAATTAAGTTGTCCATTAAGCTATATGCTTAATAGACTTTCTTTTGACGTGTGACAACAAAATATATACGGCTGCAGGGGTTATTCCATCAATTCTTAAGGCCTGACCCATAGTTTTAGGCTTTATTTCTTTGAATTTGGCTTTAACCTCATTAGAAAGGCCTGAAAATTGATCATAATCAATATTATCTGGTATTATTAAATTCTCATCTCGTTTAAAAGCTAAAATATCAGCCTTTTGTTTCTTTAAGTATCCTCTGTAATGAGAGTTAATCTCAATCTGCTCGTCAATCTCATACCCATAATCTGGGATTTCAGGCCAAATATTTCGTATTTTGGTCATATCAACACTTTTTTGGGTAAGAATTTCCTCTGCTGATCTAAAAACACCGTCTTTCGCTATTTTTATTCCAAATTTATCTGCCTTTGAAGGTGAAATGTTTAAATTAGACATTTGAAGAGATATTTTGCTTAATTTATTAAATTTGTCCTCAAATAGTTGTTTTCTATTTTCTGCTATTAAACCAATTTTAATTCCTTTATGAGTAAGCCTTAAGTCTGCATTATCTGACCTAAGACTTAGTCTATATTCTGCTCGAGATGTAAACATTCTATAAGGCTCAGCAACACCTTTAGTGACTAAGTCATCTATCATAACTCCAATGTATGCGTCTGATCTATCTAAAATAAAAGGTTCCATTTTCTTTAACGATAGAGCAGCATTAATTCCCGCTATAAGGCCTTGAGCAGCTGCTTCTTCATAACCCGTAGTTCCATTTATTTGACCAGCGAGATAAAGATTTTTTATTTTTTTTGTCTCTAATGTTAAAAAGAGCTCTCTCGGATCAATATAGTCATATTCAATAGCATATCCTGGTCTAATCACTTTTACATTTTCTAAACCATTGATATTATTGAGTATTTCGTATTGCACAACCTCAGGTAGAGATGTTGATATGCCATTAGGGTAAATAGTATGATCATTTAGACCCTCTGGCTCTAGAAATATTTGATGTCTTGTCTTATCAGCAAATTTTACTATTTTGTCCTCAATAGACGGACAATATCTAGGACCAACACCTTGTATGCTTCCGGAATACATTGCACTTTTAGATAAATTCTTTTCTATTATTTGATGAACCTTTTCGTTTGTATAAGTCATCGAACAAGAAACCTGCTTGTTTAAATTTTTTTTAGTCATAAAAGAGAAAAAATATGGATCTTCATCGGCAAACTGTTTTTCCAAATTTTCAAAATTAATGGTTCTAGAATCTAATCTAGGAGGTGTTCCTGTTTTTAATCTTCCAATTTTGAAATTATACTTTTCTAATTGTTCACTTAAACCTGTACTAGGTTTTTCATTAAATCGTCCAGCGGGAGTTCTTTCATCACCTATATGTATCAAACCATTCAAAAAAGTGCCTGTTGTTAAGATTAACTTGTTACAACTCACTTTGTTGCCTTTAAGTGTTATAAACCCACTTATTTGGTTATTTTCAAAAATAAACTTTATTACAGGATCAGAAAAAATGCTTAAATTACAGTAGTTTACAAGTTTTTCTTGCATATATTTACGATATAATGATCTGTCAGATTGAGTTCTAGGTCCTCTAACTGCAGGTCCTCTACTTCTATTTAATAATCTAAATTGTATTCCAGACTTATCTGCTACCTCTCCCATAACACCATCTAAAGCATCAATTTCTCTAACCAGGTGACCTTTACCTAAACCACCTATAGCTGGATTGCATGACATTTCTCCGATTGTATTTTTGTTATGTGTAAACAAAGCGGTATTTACA
This sequence comes from uncultured Pelagibacteraceae bacterium, assembly GCA_902592265.1. Classification (GTDB taxonomy): domain Bacteria; phylum Pseudomonadota; class Alphaproteobacteria; order Pelagibacterales; family Pelagibacteraceae; genus Pelagibacter. The sequence continues at coordinate 59,928 of CACJDV010000001.1, forward strand.
CCAAGTCTTGCTGAGGCCGCTGCAGCTTCACAACCAGCATGACCACCACCGATAACAACTACATCAAATTGAAAATCTTTTTTCATGGACTAAATTTATATTCGATTAGAATATTTACAAGATTTCTGTTTTTTTTCTTAAAAAAGTGTTGATTAGCAACGAAAATCTGTAAAAAGCTTCGTAAAAACCCCATAAAACAGCTATTACTTTCCGATACAAAAATCGTTGAAAATATTGCCTAATATCTCTTCTACATCGACTTTACCGACAATCATCCCTAATTGTCTTGTAGCTAACCTTAGATCCTCAGCAGCTTTATCAAAATCTTTTTTATCATTTTTATCTGAAAAATTATTTAAGTGATCAACGCACTGTAGCAAATGTTGTCTGTGTCTTTCTCTTGTAATTAAGATATCTTCTTCAGATATAAATTTATTTTCTAAATTATTTTTTATTTTTAAAATTAATTTATCTATATTTAGATTGTCTTTGAGCGAAATTAAGACATGATTAAATTTAGAAATTTCAGAATCTAATTTTTCTTTCAACAGATCTGATTTGTTTATTACTAGAATTGCGTCTTTTTTTAATAAATCATTCAAAAAACCGCTTAAATCAATGTTTTTGGCATCGACAACTACTAACTTCAAATCAGCATTTTCTGCTTTTTTAAGAGATAACCTGATGCCTTTTTTTTCTATTTCATCTTTTGAATCTCTTATGCCTGCCGTATCTGAAATGATAACTGGGTACCCATCTATATTTAAGTGTGTTTCAACAACGTCTCTTGTGGTACCAGCAATTTCAGAGACTATAGCAACTTCCCTGTTTGATAAATTATTTAATAGACTGGACTTACCGGCATTGGTTGGACCTACAATTGCAATTTTAAAACCTTCACGAATTATCTCACCAACTTTTTGATCATTTAAAATTTTCTTAATCTCATTTAAGACATTCGATGAATCCTCTTTTATCTTTTTTAAATTTTTTTCTGGCAAATCCTCCTCGGGAAAATCTATTTTTGCCTCAACAAATGACAAAATTTTCAATAATTTTTCTCTCAACTCATTAAATTTTTTTGAAGATTTTCCTTTCATAATTTTTACAGCTTGCAGTCTCTGAATTTCAGTTTCCGCCGAGATCAAATCAGCTATACTCTCTGCTTTTAATAAATTTATTTTACCATTTTGAAAAGCCAGCTTCGTAAATTCACCTGCCTGTGCTAATCTGCAATTTTCAAATTTTGAAATTTCATTTTGAAGAGCCAATACTACAGCCTTGCCCCCATGCACATGAATCTCAGCCATATCTTCTCCTGTGTAGCTCTCAGGGGCTGGAAACCATATAATAATGCCTTCATCAATCAGCTCAGAAGTGTTGATATTGTTTATTTTTCGAAGAGTTGCCATTCTTGGCTGAGGAATTTCTTTATTTGTAAGTTTTTTTAGTACCTTAGAAGTCTCTGAGCCTGAAATTCTGATTACCGCAACCCCAGACACACCAGGTCCAGACGATAAAGCGTAAATAGTCATAAGTTTATTATAACTTTAAATTACTTAGAAAGAAAAACGAAATTATGATGGTCTATTCATAGAGTTAAAAAACTCTGCATTATTTTTAGTATCTTTTAATTTTGAACTGATAAATTCGATAGCATCCATAGTGCCCATCGGAGCGATAATACGTCTTAGAACATTCATTTTTTGTAAATCGTTTTTATCAAAAAGTAATTCCTCTCTTCTCGTTCCAGATTTGGTTATATCTATAGCAGGATAAATTCTTTTATCTGCAATTTTTCTATCTAGAACTGTTTCGCTATTACCAGTTCCTTTGAATTCTTCAAAAATTACTTCGTCCATTCGGCTACCTGTATCTATCAATGCCGTTGATATAATTGTTAATGATCCACCTTCTTCTATATTTCTTGCTGCACCAAAAAATCTTTTTGGTCTTTGCAGTGCATTAGCATCAACACCACCTGTTAAAACTTTTCCAGAACTTGGAATTACTGCATTGTAAGCTCTTCCTAATCTCGTGATTGAGTCTAAAAGAATCACCACATCTTTTTTATGCTCTGTTAATCTTTTTGCTTTTTCAATTACCATCTCTGCCACCGCTACGTGTCTTTGCGCTGGTTCATCAAACGTAGAGCTTATTACTTCACCTTTTACAGTTCTCTGCATGTCTGTAACTTCCTCTGGACGTTCGTCAATAAGTAATACTATTAGATAGCATTCTGGATAATTTTTAGCGATTGAGTTAGCTATACTTTGTAAAATCATAGTTTTTCCAGCCTTAGGAGGTGAAATAATTATCGATCTTTGTCCTTTTCCTATCGGACTTACTAAGTCTATTAATCTTGGTGTTAAATCCTGCTTTTTATCAGGTTTAGTCATCTCCACTTCCATAACCAATTGTTTATCTGGATATAAAGGAGTAAGGTTATCAAATGCTATTTTGTGCCTAGACTTATCTGGCTCCTCAAAATTAATCTTGCTTACTTGTAAAAGAGCAAAATATCTTTCGCCTTCTTTTGGCGCTCTTACAGGACCTTCAACTGTGTCACCAGTCCTTAAACCAAATTTTCTAATCTGACTAGGACTGACATAAATATCATCAGGTCCAGGAAGGTAATTTGACTCCATTGCCCTTAAAAAACCGAAACCATCTTGGAGTAATTGTAAAACACCAGCTCCAGTTATTTCCTCTTTTTCAGCTACTTTTTTCAAAATAGCAAAAAGAATTTCTTGCTTTCTTAATGTGCTTGCATTCTCAATACCTAGCTCCTCTGCTTGTGTAATTAATTGTTCAGATGATTTGAGTTTTAATTCTTGAATGTTCATGATTTAAAATTATTAAGGACTTAATAATAGGAAGAATATATATGCTATTTATAAAAATTCAACCCTAGATAGGCTTAAAAATAACAACAAATATGATTAAAATAAGCAATAATGTGGGTATTTCATTAATAAATCGATAAAATTTATGTGAATGAGTATTAAGATTTAATTTAAATTGTCCTAAAATTCGACCCAAATATAGATGATAAATCGTTAATAAAACTACAAATATTAGTTTTAAAATCATCCAAGTTTGCCCGAGTTGTTGGAATCCTATTTCGTGGATTAATAATAAACCAAATAACCAGGACAGAGTCATTGCTGGTGTCATAATATAAAAAAAAAGTTTTCTTTCCATAACCTTAAATACATCTGATATAATTTGCTGATTACTGTTTTGAGAATGGTAAACAAAAATTCTTGGAAGATATAATAGACCAGCCATCCAAGAAATTACGGCTATTAGATGTAATGATTTAAACAGTAAATAGGTATTCATTAATTAAGTGTTTTTTTCAATTAAAGATCTTAATAAAGCTATATGATCATCATTGTCGTTCAAACATGGCACCATATCAAAGTTTTCTCCTCCAGAGTCTAAAAAACTCTCTTTTCCTTGGATTTGAATTTCTTCTAAAGTTTCAACACAATCCGAAGAAAATCCTGGGCATATAGCTAAGACATTTTTTTTTCCTTCTTTAGGTAAACTTTCTAGAGTTTTATCTGTATAAGGTTGAAGCCATTTTTCAGGTCCAAATCTAGACTGGAATGTTGTTTTGATTTCAATTGAAGTAAACTTTTCTGATATCAATCTGGTGGTTTTGTGACAATAGCAGTGGTAAGGATCACCTTTATCAAAATATTTTTGTGGTATCCCATGATAAGAAGCCAATATTAAATCAGGCTTCCAGTTAATTTCTTTAATTTTTTTATTCAAAGAATTTACAAGCGCTTCAATGTATAAAGGATCAGATTCATAATGCGGCACTATTTTGAGTGATGGTTGCCATCTCATTTTCATAAGAGTTCTATATACTTCATCACAAACAGTTGCGGTAGTTGCAGCAGCATACTGGGGATAAAGTGGAAGTATTATTAAGTTTTCACACCCCATTTCATGAAGGTTTGCAATTTTACTTCTTATGCTGGGATTTCCGTATCTCATAGCATAATCCACCAACAGGTTTGTTTCTGACATTTGATTTGAGAGTTTTTCTGCTTGTTTTTGAGTGTAGTGCAAAAGAGGTGAAATATTTTTGTCCTTCATCCAGATTTCTTTATAAGCTTTTGCTGTTTTAGAAGGGCGAAAAGTTAATATAAAAACATTTAATATAAACTGCCAAATTATCGGGTTAACTTCAATTACTCTTCTGTCCGATAGAAATTCTTTAAGATATTTTCTTATATCTAGCCAACTTGTTGAGTCAGGTGTTCCCAAATTTATTATTAAAACTCCAGTTTTACCAAAGTTTACTGGTGGGTGTTCGTTTTTGTTTTCCATTAATAATCTTTCACAGTTTTCACTAAATAATCCATCATATTCGGGTCTGTTTCTGGCAAAACACCGTGTCCCAAATTAAATATATATGGATGATCTTTAAATATATCTAGATACTTTGTTGCCTCTTTTTTTAAATTTTCTTTATCAGAAAGTAAAACTTTTGGATCCATCCCGCCTTGCACAGGAATTTTAATTTCTTTATAAATTTTTATTGGATCGACCTCATAGTCAATACAAATTGTATCTGGTTTAACAATTTCACAATAATATTTATAATTTTTTATTCCTCGTGGAAAACAAATAACAGGCACATTTAATGATTTAACATAATTAACCAAGCTTAATGTGGGGTTATATATATAATAAGATAAATCTTTCTCTTTTAAGAGTCCAGCCCAACTATCAAAAATTTGAATTATTTGAGCTCCATTATCAATTTGATTTTTAATATGTATTTTTAGAAATTTATCTAAAATTTTAAGAACTTTATCAATTAAATATTTATCTTCGAAAAAATTATCATTTAAACTTAATTTTGGTGATTTTTTATTCAACATGTAAACTAATAAAGTCCATGGTGCCCCTATAAAGCCTATGGTAGATTTGTTTTTAATGTGTTGAGAACTACTAACTAATTTAATTAATTTATAAATAGGTGAAAGTTTTTCAACAAAGTCAACTTCTTTAACACTAGAGATTTTTTCTAAGTTAAGACTATCAAGTAATGGACCTACATTTTTTTTAAATTCAACATTTTGATTTAAACCGTATGGTAACATTAAAATATCAGAAAAAATTATTGCTGCATCTAAGTTGAATCTTTTTAAAGGTTGTAAAGTAATATCACTTGATAATTTTTCATTAAGACAAAGTTTGATAAAATCAGGATTTTGTTTTCTTATTTCTCTAAATTCAGGTAAATACCGTCCCGCTTGTCTCATAATCCAGATTGGATTAATATTACTTTTTTTATTTATTATTACTTCCTCAATTGGAGACATATTAATAATTAAATATAATTAGTAGTAATGTTAGTATAATCTGTGAATATCGGTAATTAAATTTAGTAAACATTTTATAAACAATTTATTAACATTTAAGACCTAAATTTTATTAAATATATACGTAAAATTGAAGCTTATTAACTAAATACATTAAATAGCTATTAAAGATTTTAACATGTTTGATATTGTTAATAAAAGTATTGTTTTACAACGTAAATTTAAAATTATGAAAAATATCCAATATGATAAATATAATACAAATTTATACACATATTATACATGAGTAATTTATATCAAATTTATCTTATATCAGATGCAACCGGCGAAACTCTTGATCGTATTTTTATAGCTATAAAAGCTCAATTTAAAAATATAAATTATAAAATGCACACCTATTCTTTTACTAGAACAGAAAATCAAATTTTAAAAATTTTAGAAAACGCAGAGAAAGAAAAAAACTCAATAATTTTATATTCCATTGTCGACAGTAACTTAGCAAAATATCTTGCTAGAAATAGTGATATGAAAAAAATTCCATGTTTTGGGGTATTGGGTGATTTAATATTAAGTTTTTCAAAACTTTTAAATCAAAAAGCCTCACACCAACCAAGTGGACAATACGCTCTTGATGAGGAATATTATAAAAGGATTGAAGCAATTCAATTTACAATGAATCATGATGACGGCAACCTTGTAAAAGAAATAAAAGAGTCTGATATAATTTTGTTGGGAGTGAGCAGAACAAGTAAGACCCCAACAGCAATTTTTTTAGCTAACAAAGGCTTTAAAACATCCAATATACCTCTAATTAATGAAAATTCTTTACCAGAAGCTTTAAAAGAAAACCCCAAAATCTCATGCATTATCGGATTAAACACGGAGCCAGAAAGGCTTGTAGAGATTAGAAAAAATAGGATGAACTCTCTTAAGGAAAGTAAAAATAAATTATATACAGATTTGGATCAAATCAAAAAAGAAGTAGAAATGGCAAAAAATACTTTCAAAAAATATAAATGGCCATTCATAGATGTGACACGAAAATCTGTAGAAGAAACCGCAGCCTCAGTAATTAAAATTTACGAAATATTCAAAGGAAATGCTTAAAATTATTCTTGCATCTCAAAGCAAAGTTAGAAAAAAAATCCTTGATGAACACAATATTTTAAATGAAGTTAGACCATCAAATGTTGATGAAGATGTTGTTAAATCAAGTTTATTAAAAGAAAAAGCTTCACCAGAGATGATATCTAAAAATTTAGCTGAATTAAAAGCCAACAAGATAAGCGGGAAATATAGTGATTATTTAGTTTTAGGCGCTGATAGCGTCATCGATTTAAATGGAGAGCTAATATCAAAACCTGACAATAGAGAAGAAGCTTTAGAAATTTTAAGAAAACTTAATGGCAAAAAACATTATTTAATTAGTTCAGTGTGTATCTCTAAAAATGGATCTATGGTATGGAATCATACAGATAAGGCAATTTTGACAATGAAAAAAATGAATGATGATGAGCTTAAAAATTACTTAGCTAAAATTTCTGATGAGACTTTATATGCTTATAATGTTTATCAAATAGAAGGTGAGGGGAGGGATTTATTCTCATGTATTGATGGAAACGAAAATACAATAATGGGTCTCCCGATTGAAAAAATTAAAAAATATTTAGATAATTATAAATGAAAAAATATCTTGTAATTGGAAATCCTATCGAACATTCACTTTCACCAAAATTACACAACTATTGGTTTGAAAAAAATAATATTAATGCAAGTTATGATAGAAGAAAAATAAATAAGAGCGAAATTCAAGGGATTATTAATGAAATTAAGGATAATAAATTAGATGGAATAAACGTTACTGTTCCTTTTAAAACTGATGTCATTCCTTTTTTAGATACGCTTAGTGAAGAAGCTCAGATTACTCAATCTGTTAATACCATTTATATACATGATAAAAAACTAGTAGGTCACAACACTGATATTAAAGGTTTTGAATTAAGTCTAAAAGATACTCAATTTGATTTAAATAATAAATCAATATTTATTTTAGGAGCTGGAGGTGTAGTGCCTTCTATAATTTATGCTTTAGAAAAATTAGGTGCCTCTAAAATTATAGTAAGCAATAGAACCAAACAGAAAACTGAAAAATTAAAAAAATATTTTTCAAACATCAGTATAGCTGATTGGGGAGATCAACCCGATTTTGATATGATAATTAACGCCACCAGTCTGGGATTAAACAAAGAAGATAATATTAATTTAAACTTTAAAAATATGAATAAAGAAAAGTTATTTTACGATGTTATCTATAATCCAAAAGAAACCAACTTTTTAAGAACAGGGAAAAACTTAGGATGTAAAATTTCTAACGGCAAAATGATGTTTATTTATCAAGCTTTAGAGGCATTTAAATTATGGCACAAAGTTCAACCAGAAATTAATGAGGACTTAAAAAGTTTTTTAGACGTATGAAAAGAATAGGTATTTTAGGTGATATAGGGTCTGGTAAAACTTACGTAGCTGAATGTTTTGGTTTTCCTGTATTTAATGCTGATCTAGAGGTAGCAAAAATTTATAAAAATAATAGAAAAGTTTTTAAAAAATTAAAAAAAGAACTTCCAAATTATTTTGACTCTTTTCCCGTAAAAAAAAAAGAAATAATTGATGCAATTTTATCTAATAAACAAAATCTAAGAAAAATTATTAGAATCGTTCATTATGAAGTTAGAAAAAAAATGAATGATTTTTTAAAAAAAAATAAGCATAAGAAAATTGTAGTTTTAGATATTCCCCTTTTATTGGAAAACAAAATTAACAATAAAAAAGACATATTAATTTTTGTTGAGTCTAAAAAATCAGAAATTTTAAGAAGACTAAAAAAAAGAAAAAATTTTAATATGAAAATACTAAATAATTTTAAAAAGATACAACTACCGCTTGATTTTAAAAGGAAGAAATCTCAATTTATAATAAAGAATAATTTTAAGAAAAATTTTGTTAAAACTAAAGTAAAAGAAATTATTAAAAATTTAATATGAAAGAAATTGTTTTAGACACAGAAACAACTGGTATTTCGGTTAAAGAGGGACACAGAATTGTCGAGATTGGGTGTATTGAATTAGATAACTTGGTACCAACAAAGAACAAATTTCATTGTTATCTAAATCCTGAAAGAAAAGTATCTGAAAAAGCTTTTGAAGTACATGGATATTCAGATAATTTTTTATCTGATAAAATGAAATTTAGAGAAATAGCTGATGATTTTCTTCAATTTATAAAAGATAAAAGATTAATAATTCATAACGCGGAATTTGATTTATCTCACTTAAATAACGAACTTAAGATCATTGGAAAAAATAAAATTGATAATGAGGTAGTGGACACAGTATCATTGGCTAGAAATAAATTTCCAGGTTCCCAAATTAGTTTAGATGCTTTATGCAAAAGATATAGGATAGATAATTCCAAAAGGGTCCAACATACTGCGCTTATTGATTGTGAATTATTGACTAAGGTTTATATAAATTTAACTGATCAAAAAGAACCAACTTTAGATTTTAGAAATATGGAAAAAGATGAATCAAAATTAAATACTGGAAAAGTTATTTATTCTACAAAAATTATAAAGCCATCTACCCAAGAGCTTAAAAATCATCAAACTTATCTAAAGACTTCTCTAAAAAAAAACTATTTTTAATTTAATCTTTCTAAATAAAGTTTTGTGAAATCAATTTTTTTTTCTAATTTGATATTAGGAAATCCAGAATTATGCATCATGTCTGTAAATGACTTTTCTATATCAGAAACAACTGAATTAGGTACATCACATAGTACAATTTTTTCTAGGTCCTTTTTCTCTTGAATAGATTCATCAATTTTGACAGCTACTGCGTAAATAATTTCAAAATATGATCTTTTAAGTTGAGTTTCTTTGTGTTGAAATTTTAAAGTTATATTTACCTCAATCATTTTATTTTTCAACGCTATTGATTTGATATCTATATCTAATTGATATTTACCTATATTGTTTCCTGCTGAAATATAAGTTTCAACATCAGGTGTTTCGCTAGACATATCTTTGATGTATTTTGCTAAAACTTTAAATTTTTCTGTCATTATCATCCTCTATATCTTCAAATTCTCCCTCGATAAAATCGTTCTTTTTCATATTTTTATTTTCAAATTTTTTATTAAATTTTCCTAATATAAACTTCCGTGTTAGTGGGATAATTAAGATAAAACCAATCAAGTCTGTTGCAAATCCTGGTATTATCAAAAGAACAGCTGCAAAGGCTATTGCAGCACCAGAAATTAATTCGTGGGCTGGAATTTGATTTTTAATTATTTGCATCATTCCTGATCTAAGAGTGTTAATACCCTCGTACTTGGCATAATACACTCCAACAATTGCAGTAAAAAATACTAAAAATATAGTGCTAAACGCACCTATTTGTGATCCAATCTTTATAAAAAGGTAAATCTCTACAATTGGGATTAAAATAACAGCTAAAAGTACTGTGTTCATTTGTCTTTAATGTAATTGTTAGTTGAAATTAATCAACATAGTAATTAAGTTCAATATATGAATTATAGTTTTGAATACATCGATATTATTTTGTTAGCAATGATTGCTGGCTTCATTTTTTTAAGACTTAGAGGAATTTTAGGAAAAAGAACAGGTTTTGAGGGAAAAGCCTCACCTCAGTTTGAGGAAATATTGAAAAATATAAATCCTGAAACAAAAATAAATAAAAAAACTGATTTTGACGAAAATGCAAAAAAAGACTTTTTAAAAGGTGCTAAAATAGCATACGAAACTATTATTACAGACTTCGGTGATAGTGACAATAAATTGACTACATGTAAGCCTCTTTTGAGCAATAAAATTTACGATCAGTTTAACGCTGCGCTAAAAGAGAGAGGAAAAAGAGGTCATCTGGCTGAGATCACTTTTATTGGTGTAAATTCAGCGAATATAAAAGAACATAAGTTCTTAGGAAAAATTTTACAAGTAACCGTAGAATTCGTAGGTGAGGTAATAACTTGTATAAGGGATAAAGATAAAAAGATAGTTTCTGGAGACCCAGAAAAAATTAAGAAAATTTATGATACCTGGGTATTTTCAAGAGATACAAGTACTAATAATCCAAATTGGCAGTTAGTTGATACTCTTTCTTAATTGAATAGTAATATTTCAGATAAAGACAAAAAAGATTGGAAAGACTTTCTAGAAAAAAAGGAAAAGTTACCAAATAAAGATTTAGAAAAAAAAGAGAGTAAATCTCATATTACCAAATCATTAGATCTTCATGGTTTTACACTTGATGAAGCAAACAAGAAAGTTGAAAGCTTTCTAACTGATTGTTTTAATCAAAAAGTCTCAAAAGTTATAATAGTAACAGGTAAAGGATTGCACTCTCAAAATGATAAAGACCCATATATTTCAATGAAATTTGGTATTTTGAAAAATTCTGTTCCTGAGTTTATTAAAAATAATTCTAGTTTAATGTCAAAAATAAAAAGTATTACTGATGCTGAAATTTCAGATGGTGGTGGTGGAGCTTTTTATGTTTTTTTAAAAAAAAAATTATAAAATAAACTTCGATAAGTCTGTATCTTTTACAAGATTATCAAGATTTTTATTAATATATTCTTTATTTATTGAGATTTTTTCTCCAGATCTATCAGTTGCAGTGAAACTAATTTCATCAAGTATTTTCTCTATTATTGTGTGCAATCTTCGAGCGCCTATATTTTCAACTGAGGCATTAACTTCAGACGCAATTTTGGCGATTGCATCAATTCCGTCCTCAGTAAACTCCAGTTCGACATTCTCTGTCTTCATCAAAGCTACATACTGTTTGATTAAACTAAAATCAGGCTCTTCAAGAATTCTTTTGAAATCATTACTTGATAAAGCCTCAAGTTCGACCCTAATTGGCAATCTTCCTTGTAATTCTGGAAGTAAATCAGAAGGCTTTGCTAATTGAAAAGCTCCAGAGGCAATAAATAAAATATGATCAGTTTTAATGGGTCCATACTTAGTATTAACAGTAGTTCCTTCAATTAAAGGTAATAAATCTCTTTGAACCCCTTCTCTAGAAACATCTCCACCAACCCTATCTGTTCTTCCAGAAATCTTATCTATTTCATCTAAAAAAACTATTCCATTATTTTCCGTGGAAATTTTTGCTGCTTTTATAATTTTGTCTTGCTCGATTAGTTTGTCAGACTCGTCATTAATTAAAATTTCATGAGACTCTTTCACAGTCATTTTTTTCCTTTTTTCTTGTTTACCCATAGATTTACCAAGCATCTCTCCGATATTTATCATTCCTACATTTGCACCAGGCATTCCAGGTATTTCAAATGATGTATTATTTCCTCCAGCATCACTTACAGCTATTTCAATTTCATTATTATCTAAATCACCTTCTCTTAATCTTTTTCTGAAACTTTCTCTAGTAGCTGCACTTGCTTTCTTTCCAACTAAAGCATCTAACACTTTTTCCTCTGCAAGTTTTTGAGCTTTAGCGAAAACTTCTTTCCTTTTTTTAACTTTTTCCATTGCGATAGCTATTTCAATTAAATCTCTAACAATTTGTTCAACATCTCTTCCAACATAACCAACTTCTGTAAATCTAGTCGCCTCAACTTTGACAAAAGGAGCCTCTGCTAATTTTGAGAGTCTTCTTGAAATTTCAGTTTTTCCAACACCCGTTGGACCAATCATTAAAATATTTTTAGGTAAAACTTCATTTCTCATTTCACCTTTTAAAGCTTGTCTTCTCCATCTATTTCTTAAGGCAACAGCAACAGCTCTTTTAGCCTTATTTTGTCCAACCACAAATCTATCTAATTCAGAAACAATTTCTCTTGGTGATAAAGAACTCACTAATGAGACTTCTTCTTTTTGTTGATCCTCTTTAGGATGTAATTGGGTTACGTTTGATTTATCCATTATATTTTTTCAACTTTAACATTTTCATTTGTAAAGACGCATATATCAGCTGCAACTTTTATAGCTTTTTTTGCAACGTCTTCCGCGGATATATTACTTTCCATTAAAACTTTCCCTGCAGCTAAAGCGTAATTACCACCAGAGCCAATACCAATAACATCACCCTCAGGTTCTAGAACGTCACCAGTACCTGAAATTATATAACTATTATTCTTGTCACCAACCGCCATTAGCGCTTCTAATCTTCTAAGATATTTATCAGTTCTCCAATCTTTAGCTAACTCCACAGCAGCTCTAGACAAGTTACCTGCATGCTTTTCTAATTTTCCTTCTAATCTTTCAAACAATGTTAAAGCATCAGCTGTTGATCCAGCAAAACCAGCTACAACATCTCTCTTTTCAATTTTTCTGACTTTTGAGGCAGTGCTTTTTACAACAGTATTGCCCATACTTACTTGGCCGTCACCAGCTACTACTACTTCGTTGTTTTTTCTAACTAACACAATCGTTGTCATAGCTTATAAATGGATACTAAATTTGATACTTCAAGCCCAGGTTTAGTATTATTGCCATAATTGAATAATATATGTATACCTGTTTTTAATTATGAAGCGTAAAGGTAAAATAAGTAGGAAAACAAAAGAAACAAGCATTAGTGTTGATTTAAATATTGATGGTAAAGGTAAATACAAAATTGACACAGGAATAGGTTTTTTAAACCACATGCTTGAACAACTATCTAAGCATTCTTCAATAGATATGAGTATAAAAGCTAAAGGAGATACTCATATTGATCTACACCACACAACTGAAGACACAGGAATCGCTATTGGTGAAGCTTTAAAAAAAGCTTTGAAAAAATCTGTTGGAATCAGAAGGTATGCTCATGCGATGATCCCAATGGATGAAACTCTATCACGTGTTGCAATTGATATTTCAAATAGACCCTACCTAATATGGAAAGTAAATTTAAAAGTTGAAAAGCTTGGTGAGATGGACACAGAACTCTTTAAAGAGTGGTTTCAAGCTTTTTCCCAAGCAGCAGGAATTACCTTACACGTTGAAAATATTTATGGCGATAATAGTCATCACATTATTGAGTCTTGTTTTAAAGGACTTGCAAGATCGTTAAGAGCTGCACTAGAGATAGATCCCAGGAATAGTAAATCAATTCCCTCTACTAAAGGCTCGTTATAAAATTAATGAAAGTTACAATTGTTGATTACAACTCGGGCAATATAAGCTCGGTAATAAACTCTTTCAAAGAAGTTGCAAAGGATAAGGCAAATATTGAGGTCTCATCAGTTTTAGATAAGATCAAATCTAGTGACAAAGTAATTTTACCAGGACAAGGTTCATTTAAGAACTGTATAGAGGCTTTGAAAAAAATTAATGGTCTTACGGATACTTTAAATGAATTTGTGATAAGTAAAAAAAAACCAGTTCTTGGAATTTGCGTTGGCTTACAAATGTTTGCTGATATAGGTTATGAAGAAACTAAAACTAATGGTCTGGGCTGGATATCAGGCAATGTATCAAAAATTGACAATCAAAATGGAAAATACAAACTTCCTCATATTGGATGGAATCAAATTGAGATTGTTAAGAATAGTAAAATTTTCAAAGACATAGAAAATAAATCTCACATGTATTTCGTGCACAGTTATGAATTTATTCCTGAAGACAAAAATGTAATCTCTGCAACAACAGAATATTCATCAAATATTGTTTGCTCTGTCGAAAAGGAAAATATTTTTGGAACCCAATTTCATCCTGAAAAAAGCGATAAATTAGGGTTAAAAATGATAGACAATTTTTTGAGACTATAAAATGAAGAACATAGACTTAAGTTCCTTTGTAGGAAAGAATGTGAATGATCTATTAAAAAAAGGTGATCAACTCTTTAATGATAATCTTGAAGGCAAAATACATGCACATAAAATTTACTCAGAACTATTAGAGCAAGTACCAAATATTTACTCAAGTGGCAATGAACATGCTTTCAGAGGTATGTTAAGACAAAAAATTTGGAACTGCGAAAGATCTTTTTTTTGGAACGAAAAATATACTTCTCAAGCGGGACAGGACAAAATTATTAAAAAAATTTTTTTTGATGGAAAAAAAAATGGATTTTTTATTGAGATAGGCGCCTACGATGGAATTAGTGGAAGTAACTGCTACCATTTCGAAAGATTTTTAAATTGGGACGGAGTCGCTATTGAGCCCTCAATTATACAATTTGAGAAGTTAAAAAAGAATAGAAAGTGCAAACTTCTTAATAATGCAATTAGTAACGAGGTAAAAGAAGTTGAGTTTATAGAAGTTACCGAGGGTCTTACTCAAATGAGTGGTATTAATGATAGTTCATTCAAGAGAAATATTAACATTATTTCTAAAGATCATCCTAGCAAAACTAAATCAATAAATCTTAAAACTATTACTTTTAATGAGATAGTGCCGAAAAATAAAGAGATAGATTATTTATCTATAGATATAGAGGGTGGAGAAATGAATTTATTAAAATCAATAGACTTTAAAAATAATAATATAAAGGTAATTTCTGTAGAAAATAATGTACCAAAAGAACAAGATTTCAAAAAATTTTTTGAAGAAATAAATTTTATTTATCTCGATAGAATAGGGCAAGATGAAATATTTTATAATAATGAATATTTTAAATTTTAATAAATGAAAATTTTTCCAGCAATAGATATAAAAGATAAAAAATGTGTAAGACTAGTTAAGGGAGATTTTGATAACAAAACTGAGTATGAAATGTCTCCAATTGAACAAGCAAGGAAATACAAAGATCATGGATTTAGAAATTTACACATAGTTGATTTAGATGGGGCTTTAACTGGTGAAACAGCAAATTTAGATATTATTCAGAATATAATTGGTAAATTTAATTTAAAGATTGAGGTAGGTGGTGGTATTAGAAATTCTGATAGTATTCAAAAATATATTGATGCTGGTGTTGAAAAAGTAATCTTAGGAAGTGCTGCAATTAAAGACAAAAATTTTTTAAAAGAGTCGTGTAAAAAATTTCCAAATAAAATTGCTTTAGGTTTAGATGCCAAAGATGGTTATTTATTAGTATCAGGATGGAAAGAAAATTCTAATCAATTAACTTTAGATTACTTGAAAGAAGTTAATGATTATGGTGTTAGCAGACTGATCTATACCGATATAAATCGTGATGGTATGAAACAAAGTCCAAATTTTGATGAAACATCAAGAGTTGCAGAGATATCAAGTTGCCCAGTAATTATATCTGGTGGAGTTTCATCAATAAATGATATTAAAAAAGCTAAAAGTTTAAATAACATTGAGGGCATTATAGTTGGGAAAGCAATTTATGATGGCGATATTAAATTAGAAGATCTAGCAATGGAAATAAATTGAATGAAGCCTATTGATTATATTAGTCTCTATCTTTTAGTTATCGTAATGAGTTTTGTGAGTGTAAATTTTTTGTATAGAATGTTTTTTTGAAAATGCTTAAAAATAGAATAATACCTTGTCTAGATGTTAAAAATGGTCGAGTTGTAAAAGGTATTAACTTTATAGATCTTAAAGATGCAGGAGACCCTGTAGAACAAGCTAAAATTTACAGCGATGGTGGAGCAGACGAAATTTGCTTCTTAGATATTACTGCTTCAAATGAAAATAGGGATACTATTTATGATGTTGTGAAGGAAACCTCAAAAAAATGTTTTGTTCCTTTAACTGTTGGAGGAGGTGTTAGAAATATTGAGGATATTAACAAATTACTAAATTGCGGAGCTGATAAAGTCTCAATTAACACTGCTGCGGTTGAAAATTCAAAAGTCGTTATTGATAGTTCAAAAAAATTTGGGTCTCAATGTATTGTCGTAGCCATCGATGCAAAAAAAAATGGAGATAAGTGGGAAGTGTTTACTCATGGAGGAAGAAATAATAGTGGTATTAATGCATTGGAGTATGCAGAACAAATGGAAAAAAATGGTGCAGGGGAATTATTAGTTACATCCATGGATAGAGACGGAACACAAGCAGGTTATGATATTGATCTCATGTCAAAAATTTCATCTAAAGTAAATATTCCTGTTATTGCATCTGGTGGTGTTGGTAATTTAGACCACTTAGTCGACGGAATTAAATTAGGAAAAGCTAGTGCAGTTTTGGCAGCCTCCATATTTCACTATGGAAAACACTCTATAAAAGAAGCTAAGGATTATTTGGACTCAAAGGGAATACCTGTTAGAATTTGACATGCTTAATACTTTAGAAAGCTTATTTAATCTTGCAAGAGAGCGAAAAAAAACTCCAGTAGATGGTTCTTATACAAATAAATTACTTAGTGATAAATCTCTAAGCAAAAAAAAGGTTCTTGAAGAAATTAATGAACTTATTGAGGCAGTAGATAATAACTCTAACAAAATTCATGAAGCTGCAGATGTCCTTTATCACTTAATAATGTATTTAGAGGCAAATGACATAAATATAGAAGACGTTCTGACTGAATTAGACAAACGTAAAAAATAACTTCATTAATTTAATAATATTTGTTACAAATCTATAAAAATCAGAGTTATTGCGGAAGGTCTGATTATAAAAAATCTGAAATTTAAACTATGAGCCATAAATATTATAAACCCGCAAAATCAAGACTACAAAGAAGCGAACTAGCAGTTCCAGGTTCATCCCCAAAAATGTTTGAGAAGGCACTTAATTCAGATGCTGATTACATTTTTTTAGACTTAGAAGATGCAGTTTCTCCTAATGACAAAGTTTCAGCCAGAGCAAATGTAATAAAGGCATTAAATGAAATGAATTGGAGAGAAAAAGGCAAAACAATTTCAGTGAGAATAAATAGTTTAGACACTCATTATATGTATAGTGATTTAGTAGAAATAGTTGAACAAGCTGGAAAAAATGTTGATACAATTCTTGTACCTAAAGCAGGAACAGATAGTGATGTTTACATGGTTGATTGTTTGTTAACTCAAATTGAGACACATAAAAAAATTAAAAATAAAATTGGTATTGAATGCTTGATTGAAACAGCCTTAGGCATGTCCAACATTAAAGAAATAGCAAAATCAAGTGATAGACTTGAGGCTTTACACTTTGGTGTTGCAGATTATGCGGCAAGTTTAAGAGCAAGAACTGTTGTGATAGGAGGTTTAAATCCAGACTATCCTGGAGATCAATGGCATCATGGATTATCAGAATTAGTCATGACTTGTAGGGCGTACGGTTTAAGAGCAATTGATGGACCATTTGGAGATTTTAATGATCCTGATGCATATGTTGCGGCTGCAAAAAGAGGAGCTGCAATAGGAATAGAGGGTAAATGGGCAATTCATCCATCACAAATTGAATTAGCAAACAAAGTATTTTCTCCTCCAGATTTAGAAGTTAGTAAAGCAAAACGAATTTTAGAAGAACTTGAAAAGGCAGCTAAAGAGGGAAAGGGAGCGGCTCAACTCGATGGAAGAATGATTGATGCAGCATCAGCAAGAATGGCAGAAAATATTGTAAATATAAATAAATTAATAAATAATAAGTAAATATGGATATCCACGAATATCAAGCGAAAGAAATTTTAGCAAGTTTTGGAGTTACAATCCCAAGAGGAGGAATAGTTTATAGCCCAGAGACTGCGGAAAACAAAGCGAGAGAAATTGGTGGATCAAAATGGGTTGTTAAAGCACAAATTCATTCTGGTGCAAGAGGAAAAGCTGGAGGCGTGGTTCTTTGCAATTCTCCCCTAGAAGTTGCTCAAGCAACAGACAAACTTCTAGGAAAAAAATTGGTAACTAATCAAACAGGACCCCAGGGTAAAATTGTGAATAGAATTTATATAGAGGAGGCAACAGATATTGAAAAAGAATTATATCTAGGATTAGTTTTTGACAGAAGCTCTGAGAGTATAATGATTGTAGCTTCAACTGAAGGTGGGATGAGCGTAGAGGAAATTGCTAAAGAAAAACCACACTCAATAATTAGGTCTAAAATAGAAGTTGCTGTTGGTATACAAGATTTTCAAGCAAGAGAACTAGCTTTTGGGTTAGGAATAGAACCAGAATTAATTAGAAGGGTCTCAGAAACGATAATAGGTTGTGCAAAAGCTTTTAGCGAGCTAGACGCAACAATGGTTGAGGTAAATCCATTAGTAATTTCAAAACAAAAACAAATATTGGCTTTAGACTGTAAGATGAGTTTTGACAATAATGCAATGTTCAGAAGAGATAAAGTTTCTGAATTAAGAGACAAAACACAGGAAGATGAAAAAGAAGTTTACGCTTCTGATAGAGGTTTAAATTATGTGAGTTTAGACGGTAACATAGGAAACATCATTAATGGTGCTGGATTAGCAATGGCATCAATGGATATGATTAAATTAGCAGGAGGGGAACCAGCTAATTTTCTTGATGTTGGTGGAGGAGCGACACCTGAAAAAATAGTAAAGGCATTTAGACTAATCACTATGGACAAGAAGGTAAAAGTAATTCTTGTAAATATTTTCGCTGGGATAAATCGATGTGATTGGGTAGCGGAGGGGATAGTCCAGGCATTAGAAAAAATAGAAATTAAAGTTCCTTTGGTAATTAGACTTGCTGGAACTAATGTTGAAAAAGGTAATAAGATATTAAAAGAGAGTAAATTGAATTATATAGAGGCAAGCACATTAGAGGAGGCTGCTAATAAAGCTGTAGCTGCATTAAAATAAAATGTCCGTAATAATTCATAAAGACACAAAAATAATAATTCAGGGCTTTACAGGAAAAATGGGAACTTTTCATGCTGAAGAAATGATTAAATATGGATCAGATGTAGTTGGTGGTGTTACACCCGGCAAAGGAGGCCAAAAACATTTGGATAGACCAGTATTTGATACCGTAAAAGATGCTGTAAAAAATACTGGCGCTACAGCATCAATATTATTTGTACCACCTGCTTTTGCAGCAGACTCTGCAATGGAAGCAGCTGATGCAGGAATAAAAACTTGTGTAGCTATAGTAGATGGTATTCCATCACACGATATGATTAAGATCAAAAGATATATGAGAAGGTATTCACGAGCTGAAAAAATGACATTGGTTGGACCTAATTGTGCAGGAATTATAAGCCCAGGGAAATCAATGTTAGGAATAATGCCTGGTCATATTTATAAGGAAGGAAGAGTTGGAATTATAAGTCGATCTGGAACATTAGGATATGAGGCAGCACAACAATTGAAAAATTTAAATATAGGAATTTCAACAAGTGTTGGTATTGGTGGAGATCCTATTAATGGAAGCTCATTTAGAGATATTATAGAAAAATTTGAAACTGATGATGAAACTGATGTAATTCTAATGATTGGAGAAATAGGTGGTCCCCAAGAAGTGGCAGCAGGTGAATTTGCAAAAGAGAATATGAAAAAACCAGTGGTTGGATACATTGCTGGATTAACTGCACCTAAAGGTAGAGTAATGGGCCATGCAGGTGCAATAGTCTCAGCTTATGGAGAAAGTGCTATAGAGAAAGTCGAGATTTTAAAAGAATGTGGAGTAACCATATCGAAAAATCCTTCTGTAATGGGTGATACTGTTAAGTCAGTTTTAGAAAAAATTTAAATGATTTACGATGATAATAATATTTTTGCTAAAATTTTACGTGGAGAAATCCCATGTAATAAAATTTATGAAGATGAGTTTGTTTTATCATTTTATGATATTAACCCACAGAAAAAAATTCATGCACTAGTAATACCCAAGGGAAAATATATTGACCTTGATGATTTTAGTCAAAAAGCCTCCCCAGATGAAATGGTTGGTTTATTAAAAGGTATAAATTTAGTTGCAAAAAAACTTGGTATATCAGTAGACGGCGGTAAAGGTTATCGCGCCCTAGCTAATATTTCTGAACACGGCGGTCAAGAAGTACCTCATTTACATTTTCATCTATTTGGAGGTGAAAAAGTTGGAAAGATGGTGGAGTGAGCACTAAAGTTGAAAGAAATTACTTAGAAATCAATTCACTTAAAGATTTAAAGGGAACAAAATTTTCTCCAGAAAATTATTCAATTGATTTTAGTGATCCAGCAGATTTTCAAATAAATAAGTTTTTTTATAAAAGCATCGGAAAAGAGCATCGATGGACGGATCGATTGGTTTGGACAGATAAACAGTGGATAAAATATATTTCTGATCAAAAGGTAAAAACTTATATTCTTAAAAAAGCTAATGATATGGCTGGATATTTTGAACTTATTTTTCATAAGGAAAAAAAGGAGACAGAAATTGCTTATCTAGGTTTACTAAAAGAATATCAAAATAAAAAATTAGGCTCTTTCCTCTTGACATCAGCTATAAAAAATTCTTTTTCTGAAAATACTAATAGAGTATGGGTGCATACTTGCTCTCTAGACCATAAGAACGCATTAAATAATTATATCTCAAGGGGTATGAGAATTTATAAAACAGAGTTTGTTTCAATTTAATTTTGTTGAGGAAGAACGAATAAATTACTATTCAATTTTTGATTTTTTTTAACTGAATCTAAAAAAGTGATACTAAGATTTTGATAAATGTCTGTAGTTTGCCAACCGATCAAATCAAGGGTGTCATAATCAAAGAAAATATTCACCTCAAAATCTTCTTCAAAAAACTTAAAATTTACAAATCTATTATCAAGGATTCTTTCATTTAAATTTTTGATTTTATCAATTAAAAATTTTTTATTTAATATTAAATTTAATGGTGTTCGTTCAAGGGGATATAGGTAATAGCTACTATTAGTCTTTATGACTATGGATTTTCCATTGGAAACTAAAATTTTGTTATTCTTTAAATTATATTTGCAAAAAATTTTTTGAGGGTATGAAAGAGCACAATGGCCATTTTCTGTTTTACCATTAATGTTTTGCTCAAAGTTAAATGTCAAGTTTTTAGTAGTTCTTAAATTTTGAATAATTTTTTCTTTAACATTTGCTGAAGCCTCAACAATTGAAAAAAAAAGAAATAAAAAAATTAATTTATTAATCATTAAAGAACATCACGTTTTCCTACATGATTGGCCTTACTCACGATTCCCTCTTCTTCCATCATATCAATTATTCTTGCTGCTCGATTGTATCCAATTTGTAGTTTTCTTTGTAAAAAAGACGTTGATGCCTTTCCTTCAGATTTTATTATCTCCACAGCTGTTTGATAAAGCTCATCTTTATCACCTATATTTTTAGATTTATCGCCCATTTCCTTTTCATCTGCAAAATTAAGAATTTCATCGACGTAATCAGGTTCTGCTTGGGATCTTAAAGAATTGTTAATATTTTCAATCTCATTATCAGAGACAAATGGTGCATGAATTCTTATAATTTTATTTGCAGAAGACATATATAACATATCACCTTTACCCAACAATTGTTCAGCTCCTTGTTCTCCCAAGATAGTTCTGCTGTCTATTTTTGATGTAACTTGGAATGATATACGCGTTGGAAAATTAGCTTTTATTGTACCAGTAATTACATCGACACTTGGTCTTTGAGTAGCCATAATTATATGTATTCCTGCGGCCCTAGCCATTTGAGATAGTTTTTGAATATAATTTTCAATTTCTTTTCCAGCTACCAGCATCAAATCTGACATCTCATCAACTACTACTACTATATAGGGCATTGGAAGTTTGTGTTTTATGTTATAGCTATCAATATTTCTAACTCCTTCTTTGGTCATTAATCTATATCTACTTTCCATTTCTTTAACTACCCAACCTAAAACAGAAGCGGCCTTTTTCGCCTCTGTGATTACAGGACATAGTAAATGAGGCACTCCTTCATAAGTTGAAAGTTCAAGCATTTTTGGGTCTATTAAAATAAATTTACATTTTTCTGGAGTATGTCGATAAAGAAGAGATAAAATTATTGTATTTATACAGACAGATTTACCAGAACCAGTCGTTCCTGCTATTAATAAATGAGGCATTGAAGATAAATCACCCACAATTGGACTACCAGAAATACTTTTACCTAATGCTATTGGTAATTTTATCTCCTTTTTTTTAAAGTCAGTACTTTTAATTATTTCACTTAAATAAACGTTTTCTCTTGATGAATTTGGTAATTCAATACCAAGAGTATTGCTGCCTGGAATTGTGGCAATTCTAGCTGATTCAGAACTCGTATTTCTAGCTATGTCTTCAGAGAGATTTATTATTTTAGATACTTTTATACCAGCAGCTGGTTCAAATTCATTTAGAGTTACTACAGGTCCATGACTTACTTTTTTTATTTTTCCGTTCACACCAAAGTCTAATAATATTTTTTCCAAAAATTCAGGATTACTTGATTGTTTTCTATCAGGATTTTCTCTTTCTTTTTTGGTTGGAATTTTTAATAGATCTAAATCTGGTAAATTATATTTTAATTTTTCAGCTTTTTTAATTTCACCAGCTTTTATAAAAGGTAGATCTTCTTGAATAAGATTTTTTATTTCTTCTTGGGGTATATACTCATTTATTATTTCACTTTTATCAGTATAATTTTGATTTTTTTTCGAAACTAATAAACTTATTTTTTTTAATAAACTTAAAAAATTTTTAAGGTTGAAGTTTATACTTAGTAAAAAAAAACTAGTTATTAAGACTATTAATAGGTAGTAAGAAATTGATTGATTTAAGGCAATTAGATTACCAAATAATTTTTCATTTAAATAATTGCCAATAAAGCCACCATTTCCATTAATAAAAAGTGCAAAAGTACTGTCGTAAAAATTATTAAGAAAAGAGGACCCTAATAATAAATATATAACCGAATAAAAAAGGCTTTCGAGTATTAAAAAAGGATCTTTAATGAGAGCTATATTTATACCTGTAAATATTAGAGTGATAGAGAATAAATAAGAAATTAAACCAATCGATTGAAAAAAAAGATCTGAAACATAACTTCCTCTAAAACCTAATAAATTTTTAATCTCAACATTTTCAGGAAATATAAAATTTGGATCTTCAGGGGAATAAGATATTAAGGAAGTAAACAAAAAGATCCCTAAAAAAAAGACCAAAACTCCAAATATTTCCGTTAATCTTTTTGCGATAAAAAGTAACACCAAATTTGTAATTTTTTTTATATTCATATTGAATGAATCAAATTTATCACTTTGTATCATCTAATTTTTCTTGTTAAAATTAAATTTATTATGAAACTTGCTATAATTGGAAATAATTTGACAAGCTTGGCCTTAGCAAAAGCTTTAGTCAATAGAGAGATATTTGTTGATCTTTATTATAAAGATGAGAGTAAAAATATCGATAAGACAAGAACAATTGGTATTTCAAAATCAAATATTGATTACTTTAATAAAAATATTTCAAATATTAACCAAATTTTGTGGCCAATAAAAAGGATTAAAGTCTATTCAGAAAACTCTAGGGAAAAAGAAATCCTTGGGTTTGAAGATTCTCGCCAAAATCTTTTCTCAATTGTTGAGAATTATAAAATATACAATCAATTAAAAAATGAACTAAAAAAAAATAAATTTTTTAAATTTAAAAATTCTATTACTTACAAAAGATTAAATAAAATTAATTATGATCTACTGATTAATTGTGATCGTACGCATGAAATAACAAAAAAATTTTTTTTAAAAAAGTTCGAGAAAAACTATGCAAGTATTGCATTTACAACTATTATTGAGCATAAAAAATTAACTTCAAATAATACAGCACTGCAAGTTTTTACCAGCAAAGGTCCGATAGCTTTTTTGCCAATGTCGAGCAAAAAAACATCAATAGTTTATTCTGTAAAAACAAAAAGAAATGATGATACCTTAGATATTAAAAAATCTATTATGAAATTTAATTCAAATTATCAGATAAAAAAGATTAACAAAGTTTCAAAATTTAATCTTAAATCTTTAAATTTAAGAAAATATTATAAAGATAATATTTTAGCTTTTGGAGATCTATTGCATAAACTTCATCCTTTAGCTGGACAAGGTTTTAATATGACTTTAAGAGATATTGAAAAATTGTTGGTGATCATTAATAATAAGATTGAACTTGGTCTACCCTTAGATCAAAGTGTGTGTGTTAAGTTTCAAGAAGTAACTAAAAGTAATAATTTACTTTTCTCTGAGGGAATAAACTTTATTTATGAAAGCTTTAATTTCCAAAATAAAATAAAATTTAATTTTATTGATAAAACTATTAAATTAGTTGGAAGGAATAAATCAATAAACAGTTATTTAAAAAAAATTGCAGATAAGGGTTTACTTAATTAAATTATTGAAGAGTGTCATTATCAAATTGGTCATAAGTATAAGTATTTAATATCTGTGCAATTTTTGTTTTTCTAACATTTAAATTTTTTGCTTCTAACAAAACTTGTTTTTCTTCTAGACTAAATGGTGAGGTCATTGCGAGTGCATTAATAGTTTCATCTAAACTTTGTTTTTCTAATGCTTTCCAATTTATAATAAATCCCCTTCTTTCAAATAACGTTTTGAAATCTTTAAAAATCATTTCTAAATCTGAAAATCTTAAATCCTCTTTATTTTCATCTAAATCATGCAAGTAATTATTATAACCAACTTCAACTTCTCTATATTTTTTATTTGAAGAAATCTCCTTTTCAATTTCGAATCGTATTATACCCTTTAACTCGATAAGATAACGCCCATCATCTAATTCTTTAAAACTATTTATTTTACCTAAACAACCTATTTTATGAAGAATAGGTAATTTTGAGTTATCAAAATTTTTTATTGTCTTTGGTTGGACCATTCCAATAAATTTTTCTCCTTTCATACTGTCATTTACCATATCCAGATATCTCGGTTCAAAAATATTTAAGGGAACTGATGTTTTTGGAAAAATAATGAAATTACTTAAGGGAAAAATGGGTATAATTTTTGGAAGGTTCATAATTTGAATAAATATTATATTAATAATATTAAAAATATTTAAAAGATTAAATATGATAATTTGGCTCTCATCTTACCCCAAAAATGGAAACACATGGTTGAGATCACTAATAAGTTCATATTATTATACTAAAGATGGACTTTTTTTGGGCGATAAACAATTACAAAACATACAACAATTTCCCACTAAGAAATTTCTGGAAAATTTTGATTATGATTCAAAAAAACCTGGAGATACGGTCAAATGCTGGATTGAGGCTCAAGAAAAAATTAACTTAGATAATAAAATTAAATTTTTCAAAACACATAATGCTTTGGTAAAATTAGGTAAAAATGATTTTACAAATCGTAAAAATACACTTGGTGGTATATATATAGTTAGAGATCCTAGGAATGTACTAGACTCTATGTCGAGGCATTTTCAAATTAACCATGATGAAGCGCTTTACGTAATGCAAAATCAAAAAAATTATATTTATGATTTTAAAAAAAAAAATGATTATAGTGACTATCAATTTATCAGTTCGTGGGAAATAAACTATCAATCTTGGAAGAATAACAAATTAATACCAGTTAAGTTCTTAAGATATGAAGATTTAATGAAAGAGACTTTTTTTGTATTTAAGGAAGTTATAGAATTTATAGATAAACTAACAAATAATAAAAATGGATTTAGTAAAGAAAAGGCAAAAAATTCAGTAAAGAGCACATCTTTTGAAAACTTAAGAAAGATAGAAAAACAGAAAGGTTTCAGCGAATCCATAATTGCTCGAGAAGACAAAAAAAATATACCTTTCTTTCATTTGGGTCCCAAAAATGATTGGCGTAAAAATTTTGATAATAAGTTTTCTCAAAAATTAAATGATATTTTTAAAAGAAATTTAAATGAATTGAATTATTGATAGTTTAAATCTCTTGAAATAAGAATCTACATTCTTTATATTAATTTAGTTTGCGGGCATAGCTCAGTGGTAGAGCGTCTCGTTGCCAACGAGAAGGTCGAGGGTTCGACCCCCTTTGCCCGCTCCATTTTTAAAAATATGAGTGATTTATTAGATAAAAAATGTGTTCCTTGTGAAGGAGGAGTTCGTCCTTTTGATACTTCAGAGATACACAAATACCAAAAAAAAGTAGATGGTTGGGAAATTATTCAAAATGATAAAAGAGTTTATCTGTTGGAAAAAAAATTTGAATTTAAGAATTTTTTAGAAAGTCAAAAATTTGTAAATGAGGTAGGAAGAGTCTCAGAAGAGGAAGGTCATCATCCAGATATTATATTTGGATGGGGGTATGCTAAGATTAATATCACAACTCATGCTATAGAAGGTTTATCTGAAAACGATTTTATACTAGCTGCTAAAATTGATAAGATAATTAATGTCTAAAATGACGTGTTTCTGAAAAAACCAAAACAGTGTTTGTTTCATTTGCAAATTTTATAATTTCTTTATCTCTTATTGATCCTGCAGGCTGAACTATTGCACTAGCTCCTGACTGTACTAATTTTTCTATTCCATCGACAAATGGAAAAAAAGCATCTGATGCAGCTACAATTTCATTTCTGGTCTTTGAAAACTTGTTCATTTTATCTACTGCAATCTCACAACTATCTAATCTACTAGGTTGTCCTGAGCCAATACCAATAGTAGACTTATTACTCGCAAGAACAACAGCGTTTGATTTTGTGTAGCGACAAACATTAAATGCGAATATTAAGTTATCAAGCTGTAATCTATTAGGTTTTTTTTTCGAAACAATTTTAAAATCTTTCTTTGAAAAAATCTTTCTGTCTTCTGATTGTATAAGTGTAAAATTATTTACAGAGTTAAATTTCCAAACTTCATTAAAAGAAATTTTTGATGAATCAATAAGCCTCAGATTTTTCTTTAGCTTTAATATTTTAAGTGCTTTCTTATTAAAACCATTAGCTATGACTACTTCAAGAAAAATTTTATTTAACATTAAAGCTAGTTTTTCACTAATCTTATAATTACACGAAACAATACCACCAAATGCACTTATTGGATCAGAACTTAGTGCTGACTTATAGCTATCTAAACTGTTTTTTAAGGCTGATACACCACAAGGATTTCCATGTTTAACAATAACTGTACCCGTATTTTTTGGAAGTGATTTTGAAATAGTAAGCGCAGCAAAAATATCACTGTAATTATTATAACTTAATGCTTTTCCGTGAATTTGTTCTAATTTATTTTTTATGTTTTGAGAATAGAAGGCAGCCATTTGATGAGGATTTTCTCCATATCTAAGACTTTCTATTAAGTTAGTGTAAAGAATTTTTCTTTTAGGGAAATTGATATTGTTAAATTTATTGAAATAATTTGAGATCACAGCATCATAATACGCAGTCTCATCAAATGCTAATCTAGACATTTTTTCTCTAAATTTGAGAGAAGTACTGCCTCTATTTTTTTTTAACTCATTAATAAGTTCTGAATAATGGTCAACAGATGTTATTACAGTGACATCATTATAGTTTTTTGCGGCAGCTCTAACCATAGTTGGTCCTCCAATATCAATATTTTCAATTATTTTTGAATGGTTTTTTGTTTGCTCTATCATTTTTTCAAATGGATAAAAATTTACCACTACTAGATCAATATGCTCAAAATTGTTTTTTCTAATATCGTTAGAGTGAGATTTGTTACTCCTTTTGTTTAAAATTCCTGCATGTATTTTTGGGTGAAGAGTTTTTACTCTTCCACCGAGTATTTCTTTAAAACCTGTAAAATCTGAAATATTTAAACATTTGTATCCTAGTTTTCTAATTGTTTTAAATGTTCCACCAGAACTAATTATTTTGATATTATGTCTCTTTAATTCTTGTAATAAAGGCCTGAGATTAGATTTATCAGATAATGATATCAAGGCTGATTTAATTTTTTGCATTATATCTTTTTAATTTCCCATTTAATATTTTCTTCAAAATCGTTTAATATCCCAGATACAAAAATATTTTGGTTCTCAATATATGAATTTTTAATACCGAAGTATAAGCCATTATCAATATTAATTTCATGATTATCACAAGTAAATTTCCATCCTTCATCCTCTAATTCTATTAAAATAGATTTATTATCTTGAGTTTTCATTAATTTAATATTTGGCTCCAAATGAAACCGAATATCAAACTTATAGTTATGATTATTATTTTTTTTAATAATTTTATCATTACCAACAAATTTCATTTGTTCAGGATAAAACTCGATATTTCTCTCATGAATTGATTTAAATCTTTTAAAATATCCATCGTGAGCAGCATTAATTTTCCAGTAATTTTTTTCACATACCGAATTTTTTTGTGTAATCTTTAAACCTGTCTTTAAAATTAATGAATCTTTCATTTTTGTAAATTTACATGAAGAATTATCATCAATTATTAGTGTGCTGTGTGCAGCTGAAGACTTCGATATTTCATTAAGGTTTTGATTATTTTTTTTGTAATAACCACAATTGGTTATAAGTTTTTTGCCGTTTGAAATTATCTCAAACGAAAGAGCACCTGATTGATAATCCTTCGTATACTTAAAATTTGGTGAGGACCCCACATCCATTGCTAGGCAAACTTTCTTATTTTTTAAAATTATGTATCCACCATAATCTTTGTTTTCATTTTTAAATTTATAACCTAGTCTTTTTAGATAATTATCAAAATCTTGAGTATTAGATTTGTTATTCCCATTAAACAAAAGGTCATCTTCTATATTTTGTCTTATGAAAGCATAACCTTGTCCAAAGTAATAAATATTTTCCTCCACATGATCTGGAACTTCAACATGAGCTTCTTTAAACCATTCCCTAATGAGTATAAAATATTTTAGAAAAAAAATTAGCTGTTTTATATTCCGCGACTTTGTAAAACCCTGGTTATCTATTGAAGAATTGGTTATTTTTTTTAGAAAATTTAATCCAATATCCAAATAATTTTTTTCAATTTTGTAACATAGTCCTACCAAAATTATGGCTGAGCAACCGATTATCTTATTTTCCAAATCTTTAGAGTTTTTTATTTCGTTTAATAAATGATTTGTTTGCTTTTGAATCATGTGATCAAATATTAATCTAAATTCTTTATCGTTGTCGTCATAAGTAAGCTGGTGATTAGATAGCCAAGAAATAATACGCTTAGCAGTAGTATCAAATTCCCAACTTTGTTTTTTAAAGTGGTCGTTATTTGTTATCCAATTACTTATAACTTTTTGTACAGAAACTTTTGAGGATTTTAGGTCAAGACTAAACAACCAAAAAAAATTATTTAATTTTTTAAAATCCCTAGATTCAATTTGATTTGTCCAAACTGTATCAAATTCAAAATCTTCAATTTTATGTTTCTTATTTTGATATTTAATAATTGATGAAAGTAAATGTGGACTTGGTTTGTATATAAAATCATTATTAAAAGTTTTTGATAATTTTTTTTCATAAAAACTCGAATTTAAATAGATATTTCTGATTTTTTTTTTTATTATTTCATTAAAATTATTTAAGGCTTTAAAAAATCCTTTATGTAGCATTCTACACTTCTTTAAGTGTTTCAATATTCTTTTTAATATTTCCGTTATTCTCTTTAAATATTGTGGTTCCCGATACAAGAATATTTGCTCCTGCATTTATAACGTCTTTTGAATTTGAAAAATTTATTCCACCATCTACCTCAATGTCGTATTTATAATTTTTATCATCTTTAATCTTTTTTAATAATTCAATTTTTTCAATCACATCAGGAATAAATTTCTGTCCTCCAAAGCCTGGATATACACTCATGACTAAAATCAAATCTACATTTTTTAACTCATTTTCAATTATTTTGACCTCTGTATTTGGATTTAAAGAAATACCAACTTTTTTTTTAAAACTCTTAATATGTTCAATTGATTCTGATAAATTCTCAGTAGCTTCAGGATGTATAGTAATTATATCAGCTCCCGCATCTGCAAAATCTTTTATATATTTATGAACAGGTGAAATCATTAAATGTACATCAAATGTTAATTCTGAATACTTTCGGAGAGTCTTAATGACCGGAGGTCCAATAGTTAAATTAGGAACAAAGTGACCATCCATTACGTCGACATGTATCATATCTGCTCCTGCATCCTCGAGTCTCTTAATCTCATTACCTAATTGGCTGAAGTCAGCAGATAATATCGACGGAGAAATTTGTATTTTTTTCATAGGGTATTAAATTAACTAGTACCAAATTTTAAATTTAATTTAATTAAAAAATTGATAAATTTGTCTTGAAATCTCGCTTTCCAATGGAAATGATAACATACCCATTACAGAGTATCCCAGAACCCAGGGCATAAAATAAAATCTTATCATGAAAAAAAACCAGGCAACATAAAGAGGCACAATTGGTTGTATTATAAAAGATGGAGTTATAGGTTTAAATAGGTTAATTAGAGGATTAGTAAACTTGACAAAGACTCTCATGAAAAAAAATTGAGAATCCTCTCTTTGAAAAATATTCATTGCAACCCTTCCAATCAAAGTCCACATGATTACCCCAAGAATATAGTCAATTATATATACTAAAGGATGAAAGTTGGCCGACATTAAGAAATTTATATTGGAAAAATATCGAAATTAAAAGGGGCGAAATTAATCGCCCCTTAAAAAGATTATTTAGTGTTGTTTGCCAAGGATCGATTTACCAGCTGGTACACGAACCTCATCAACCATTCTCTGCGTTGCAGCATTTGGTGCTTGAGTCATTAAACTCACTACAACCATAGCTACTAAGCTGACAGCTGAACCAAAGATACCAAACGTTAACTGAGTAATACCTAAGAAACCACTTCCACCTGTTCTTACCCAAACTAGGTAAGCAGCACCAGAAACTAATCCTAGGAACATACCAGCTATAGCACCTTCTTTGTTAGCTCTCTTCCACCATACACCAAGCACTAGTGGGAAGAATAGTCCTGACATCGCAAAGTCAAAAGCCCAGATTACTGAACCTAAGATACCTTGGATCTCAAGAGCTGCGATTGTTGCTCCTGCAAAACCAATTACTACAAGTAATACCCTTGCAACAACAAGTCTTTTCGCAGTCTCAGCTTTTGGATCTATGATCTTATAGTAAACATCGTGTGAGATTGCGTTTGCAATTGCTAAAATCAAACCATCGGCTGTTGACATGGCAGCAGCCATACCTCCAGCAGCAACTAGACCTGAGATTACATATGGTAATCCAGCTATTTCTGGAGTTGCTAACACAACGGCTTTACCACCCATGAAAAACTCATTCAACTCTAGAGTTCCATTTCCGTTAAAGTCGCTTACAAACATTAAGTTTGCTTGGTTCCAGTTTTGATACCAATCTATCGCTTGTACTTCAGCTATTGATTTACCGATAATACCTGTTGGTAGTGACGGATCAATCAATGACAACTTAGATAGTGTCGCTAACATTGGAGCAGAAGAATAAAGTAGGAAGATAAAGAATAATGACCAACCTACTGATTTTCTAGCTGCTTTTACACTTGGAGTAGTAAAATATCTCATCATAACGTGAGGCAATGAAGCTGTTCCCATCATCATCGCTAACGCTAATGAAATAAATGCCCAAGGTGTTGCGTTCACCGCTGAGTGAGCTTTAGTTATTCCAGCCAAACCTTTTGGCACTTCTTTTAGATTTTCAGCAGAGTTTTTAACAAAACCAAACTGAGCCTCTAATTCAGCTATTCTAGAAACTTCATCAGCTAACATGAAGTGAGGGAAGAAACCCGCACCCATTTTGTTACTGATCCAGAATACTGGTAATAAGTAAGCTATGATTAGTACGATATACTGAGCTACCTGTGTCCAAGTTACCCCTCTCATACCACCAAGCATTGAACAAAGTAAGATACTTACAAGTCCAACGTACACAGCGTATTGGAATGGAATATCAAGTGCAACAGATGCAATTGTACCTGTGGCGTTAATTTGTGCAGTCACATAAGTAAATGAAGCAACAGTTAAAACTACTACTGCCATGAATCTACTTAAATTACCACCGTATCTTGTTCCTATAAAATCTGGAACTGTGTAACAGCCAAATTTTCTTAGGTATGGTGCTAATAGTGATGCAACTAATACATATCCACCAGTCCAACCTACAAGTAGTGCCATATAACCGTAACCTTTAAAGTAAATACCACCTGCCATTGCAACGAATGATGCACCAGACATCCAGTCTGCTGCTGTCGCCATTCCGTTGAACACGGTTGGTACTTGTCTTCCAGCTACGTAATACGCATCAGCTTGAGCTGTACGTGATAGATAACCAATTATAGCATAGATGGCTACCGTGAAGGCAACGAAACAAATACCAATTGTTTTCGCTGTCATACCCATCTGCTCGGCAATTGACATAATGATTATGAAAGCTAAAAAACCACCTGTATAGATTCCATAAACCTTAGGTAAATTGTCTATAAAATTACCTTTTATCATTAGTCATCTCCTCTTTCACTGAAGCCGAACTCTTCATCAATTTTTTCTTGCCTGTTCGCAAACCAGAAAATCAGTAATACGAAAATTCCAAGAGAACCTTGACATGTGAACCAATAAGTTAACGGATAACCAAATGGTCCCGTAACTTCGTTCATTTCAGCCCCGAATAGGAAGATGCCAATTGAGAAAACAAACCAAATTGCTAACGTCATCATTAGCAAACCCTTGGATTTTTCCCAGTGTTGTTCTTGTTTTGACATTTATACCTCTCTCTTTTTAGTTATAACTGGCCAAAACCATAACCATTATGAAATAGATTTAAAGTGTTAAAATTGGTAAATTTACTAGCCTTTTCTAGTTATAAGTGTCAAAAATAGGGCTTTTTATGGGGAAATACAAATTAACATGGAGAGACTTAACTTGGCATGATTTCAAGACTTATCTTTTCGCCATGTTCAAAGCTTTCATTCCAAAGGGAAAAATTAGCAATTTGGATGAACTTGAAAATTTTATACAAACGAAATCTGCCTGGGTAAGCCAGGTTACTCTTTACGGTTATCTTAAAACGAGGATGGGAACTAGGTACGTTCTTCATTTCGAAAATGATACTTTTATGGACTCAGTAAACTTGGCTAAGTGGAATATTTATTCAGTTGCTCTTCAAGATCTTACATTATTTACATTTTCAAAATTGAAAGCGAATTTTAATTACCAAGATACAGAGAAAGCAAAAGAAATTTTTTTAAAAATTTTAGATGATGAAACTTCAAATAAGATGCCAATTGATATTATAGAAAATGCAAAAAAAAGTTTTGATGAAAGAATACAAAATATTAATTGGGATGATCATCATAATGATTTACCATTCAATCCTAGCGCTTTATCATTATACAAGTGGGCCCCAATCGCAGAAGATTTAAAAACTTTAGATCGTAAAATAGTTTTAAACTCAGTTATTTTAAAATGGGATGTTGTAAAAAAAGAATTTAATGAAAGGATAAAATTTTAAGTATTTTTTCTATTTTCAACTAAACTATCGACCACACCAGGATCAGCAAGAGTGGTTGTATCACCTAATTGTCCATGTTCATTTGCTGCAATTTTTCTTAAAATTCTTCTCATGATTTTTCCAGATCTTGTTTTTGGAAGCCCTGGGGTAAAATGAATTAGATCTGGTGTTGCCAAAGGTCCTATTTGTTTTCTTACCCAAAGTTTTAATTCTCTATCCAAATCACCTGTTTCACTCTCTCCGGCGTTTAAAGTTACATAACAGTACAATCCATTTCCTTTGATATCATGAGGATATCCAACCACTGCAGCTTCAGCTACTTTAGGATGTGCAACAAATGCACTTTCAATTTCAGCGGTACCAAGGTTATGACCGGAAACAATAATTACATCATCAACTCTACCAGTTATCCAATAGTAACCATCTTTATCTCTTTTACATCCATCTCCAGTGAAATATTTTCCATCAAATTGAGAAAAATATGTATCAATAAATCTTTGATGGTCACCGTATACCGTTCTCATCTGACCAGGCCAAGATTGAGCTATACAAAGTCTACCCTCACCTTCACCTTTTATTTCTTTACCGTCTTTATTCACTAGCACTGGTTTAATTCCGTAAAAAGGTTTTGTTGCTGATCCAGGTTTAAGTGGAATAGCTCCAGTTTGTGGTGCTATAAGAATTCCTCCTGTCTCTGTTTGCCACCAGGTATCAACTATTGGACATCTCGAATTTCCAACGGTTTTGTAATACCACATCCATGCCTCTGGATTTATAGGTTCTCCAACAGTTCCTAATAATTTTAGTGATTTTCTGGAAGTTTTATTCACTGGGCCATCACCCTCTCTCATCAAAGCTCTTATGGCTGTTGGTGCTGTATAAAAAGTATTTACTTTATATTTATCTACTATCTGCCACCATCTTGAACTATCAGGGTAATTTGGAACACCTTCAAACATAATAGTTGTTGCACCATTAGCCAGTGGTCCATAAATTATATAACTATGACCAGTTACCCATCCAATGTCTGCTGTACACCAATAAATGTCATTTGGTTTATAATTGAAAATATATTGATGAGTCATTGAAGCATAAACCATATACCCTCCAGTGGTATGTAATACTCCTTTAGGCTTTCCGGTTGATCCTGATGTATAGAGAATAAACAAAGGATCCTCTGCATTCATTTCTTCAGGCTCACAATAATTTGGTACATCCTTAATTAGATCGTGATACCAGATATCTCGATCTTGGTCCCAGTATACGTAATTACCAGTTCTCTTTACGACAATACATTTTTTAACATCTGGACAATTAGATAAAGCTTCATCTGTCGTTGCTTTTAAAGGAATAGTTTTGCCTCCTCTAACTCCCTCATCAGCAGTAATTATATATTCTGATTTGCAATCATTCACTCTTCCAGAAATTGACTCTGCAGAAAAACCACCAAAAATTATTGAGTGAACAGCACCAATTCTTGCACAAGCTAACATTAAGATGGCCAATTCAGGAATCATCGTCAAATAAATAGTGACACGATCACCTTTTTGTATTCCTAGTTTTTTCAGACCATTAGCAGCTTTTGAAACTTTTTGGTGAAGTTGTTTATAAGAAATTTTTTGGGTATCTTTAGGATCATCTCCTACCCATATAATTGCTGTTTTGTCTTTTTTGTCTTTTAAATGACGGTCAATGCAGTTTGCAGATGCGTTTAATGTACCATCTTCGAACCATTTAATTCTAACCTCGTCTTTACTATATTTAACATCTTTAATTTTTTTGTAAGGCTTTATCCAAGAAATCCTTTTTCCTTCTTTTTTCCAAAATGAATTGTTATTTTTAATAGAATCAGAATATTTTTTTTGATATTGAGATTTATTTGCTAAGCTTCTTTTCACCCATTCAGGTTTGGTTTTAATAATCTGATCATTAGATGATGTTTTGTTGATATTTTCTTTTATTAATTTTTTAGTGGATTTTTTTTTAACCTTAGAGACACTTTTTATTTTTCTTCTTTTTTTGGAGGATTTTTTTTTCCTGTTTTGTTTGCTTTTTTTCTTTTTTGATTTTTTTTTCTTTGGCATATTTTTTTTTAAAATTTACTCATTTTATTTAAAATCTTCCAGCTTTTAGAGTCAATAGGCATTACAGATAATCTACTTTGTTTAATTAAAGATAAATGGCTTAAATCCTGGTTTTTTTTTATTTTTTCTAAAGATACTGGATTATCAAGTTTTTTTAAAAATCTAACAGTAACTGCAACAAATTTTCCAGATTTGTCTGTTTTATCAATATAATGTTCCTTTACTACTTCTACAATTCCAACTATTTCTTTTCCAATATTTGAGTGATAAAAAAAACATTGATCACTTTTTTTCATACTTTTTAAGTTCTTTGCTGCTTGATAATTTCGTACACCATCCCAGGGTGCTCCTTTAGTCCCGGCTTTTTTTTGTTGATCAATTGACCAAACGTTTGGCTCAGATTTAAGTAACCAATACTTCATCTAATTATTTATATATATTATCAAAAATAAAATGTGAAATTTTTTTAACACCTTCTTTATTATAATGACCATTTCCTCTCAACGGGAAAAATTTTAGAGGATCTTTCTTAATTTGAAAAAAATCATTATGGATATCAATTGTCTTAATATCATTTTTGTTTACTAAATTCAAAATTCTCTTTTTTTTATTATAATTATCATGGTCTACAAACATTTCTTTGTATCTCATATACTTTGGTAAATAAATAAAAATTAATTCTCCATCCCATTTATCAATTTCTTTTTTAGTTTTTAAGATAATCTCTTCAAACAATAAAAAATTTTCTTCATTGAAATCTTCTTCCTTCAAATTAGTATCTTCTTTAAATATCAGGTTTCTTAGCTCTTTAAAGTTAATTAATTCCCTTGTTTTTTGAAAAGAAAGATTACAAAATTTTCTGTTTTTTTGAATTTTATTTTTTTCATATTTTTCTAAATCATTTAAGCTATATTCATTTTCATATAATAAATCGTTTATCTTTTTTTGTTTAGATTTAAGATTATATCTTTTGTCATTAAGATAACTTTTTAAAATTTTTGATTGTTTTTCAATATTTAGCCCATTAAAGTCATTTCCCTCGTAATAAAACCATAGCACTTTTTTTGGTTTTAGAAATTTCCCGTACTCTATAAAGGTTGCATATTCTAAAAGTGGACCATGACCAGGAAATCCCAAATTAATTGTATTAAAATTTTTACTTCTAAATATGTCTGCAAAATTATTTTCATTATTTTTATTGATGCAAGATCCTGCTATAAATGAGTCTCCAAGTAAAAGAACATCTGTGAAATTATTTTCCCACGCTATATTTGGATTATTAAATCCATATCGATCGCTGGTAAAAAAGGAGTGTTCTCCTGTTTCATTACATAGATATATTCTCTCATTACTATAAGAAGATAGAGGTAAAAATGGTAAATTTATTTCGTTTTTATTTTTTTTAATAATAAAAGATTTTGGTGTGTTTCCAAAAGATGTTTTTAATTTTAAGTCTTTTGCATACTCATATATAAATCTCTTATCATAATTATAACCAAATCTTATAGATTTTTTTTCTTTTAATTCTCGATTTGTTAAACAGCTTATTGTGTTGTCGTAATATATTTTTAAAAATATCTCTAGTATGTACAATGTAATAAATACAGATAATAATATTAGAGAAAAATTTATTATAAATTTTTTTTTTATCATAAAAAAAATTGTAAAAAATTAATGTACATTATTTTTTATATTATTTGCTGACAGATAGTTTCTCACTAGATACAGTTTAATCTGATGCTTTTTAATTTTAAGTAACCAATATTGCACTACAATTTTACTCCTGCTCCTTTTAAAAAATTGGCTTTTTCGTCTAATTGCCATCTGGGTTTTGCTGGATAATTTAAATCGTTGAATTCTTTTGATTTAAATTTTTCTAAACCTACCATACCTATCATCGCAGCATTATCTCCACAGAGTTCTAACGGAGGAAATATATTTTCATAACTTTTTTCTTTACATAAGTTAATTAACATTGATCTAATTTTTTTGTTGGCCGCGACACCACCTGCAATAACAAAAATTTTTTTTTTCAAATTATTTTGCTTTTCAAACTCTAAAAAGGCAATTTTGGTTTTCTTATACAGGATTTCTAATATTGTTTTTTGAAAAGAAGCCGCTAAATCAAATTTATCTTGATCTGTTTTTATCTCTTTTGATATTTTTAATACTGCAGTCTTCAAGCCTGCAAATGATAGATTGCAACCCCCTTTATTTATAATAGGTTTTGGTAATTTAAATCTTTCTGGATTTCCTTTATCAGCAAAAAATTCAATCTTCGACCCGCCAGGAAATTCTATTCCTAATAATTTTGCAGTCTTATCAAACGCTTCACCCAAAGCATCATCTATGGTCGTACCTAATCTTTTATAATTCCCAAGACCTTTAACATTTAAAAACTGTGAATGTCCACCTGAAATCAATAAGAATAAATACGGATAATCTAATCTAGAATTTATCCTTGGGCTTTGAGCATGACCTTCTAAATGATTTACTGCAATAAATGGTTTTTTAATCAAATTAGCAAAAGTTTTACCAAAACTTAATCCAACTGATAAACAAACAACCAGTCCTGGCCCAGCAGTTGCAGCAACGGCATCTATTTCGTCTATTCTTTTTCCACTTTCATTTAAAGCCTTTTGCACTATCAAATCAATTTTTTCTAAATGGGATCTAGCAGCAAGTTCAGGAACAACCCCACCAAATTCTTTATGCACCTCTGTTTGGCTAGAAATTACGTTAGAAAGAATTATTGGTATTCCTTGCTCATTTTCTGAAATCAAAGATGCTGCAGTCTCATCACAGCTAGTTTCTATTCCCAAAATTAAGGGTTTTTTATTCATTCAAATAGTTTTTAATAATTGTACAATCCCAATACAAGTAAGAAAAGATTTTTTTATGAAAAAGAAGATAAAAATTGGATCTCGAGGAAGTAAGCTAGCATTATTATATGCTCAGAAGGTAAAAGAGAAAATTATTGAGGCAACTGATTTCGTTGATGAGGATATAAATATTATAAAAATTTCAACCAGAGGTGATGAGATACAAGATATGAGGCTATCTGATGTTGGTGGGAAAGGTTTGTTTTCAAGTAGTATTGAGCAAGAACTTCAAAAAAAAAATATTAATATAGCAGTTCACGCACTTAAAGACATGCCAGCAACTGAGACTGAGGGTCTTTTAACAGATACATTTCTCGAAAGAACTGATGCGAGAGAAATTGTTATCATTAATGGAAAAAAAAAATTTAAAGACTTAAAACAGAATGCTATTATTGGAACATCTTCTTATAGACGGCAATTTCAAATAAAAAAAATTAGGTCTGATTTTAATTGTAAACTTATAAGAGGGAATGTTGATACTAGAATAAAAAAACTGATCGATGGTGAGTATGATGCAATAATTTTATCTTATGCTGGAATAAAGTTCCTGAAATTAGAGGATAAAATTTCAGAAATTTTTTCTATTGGAGAATTAATTCCAAGTGCTGGACAAGGTATAATTGCTATACAGTGTAGAGAAAATGATAAAGATATGATCTCAATGTTAAAAAAGATTAATCATAAAGAGACTTATCAAAGAGCACATGCAGAAAGAAATATTCTAAAAATCTTAGAAGGAGATTGTGAAACTGCGGTTGGTATTTATTCTAAAATAGATGAAAACAAAATTACATTAGAAGCTGAGCTTTTTTCATTAGATGGTTCACAAAGATTTTATGAAAAAAAATCTGACAATTCTGAAAATTTTAGAGAACTTGGAAATGAGATAGGTCAAATTTTAAAGATAAAATCGAATAATTCTTATAAAAGATAAAATGCATATTCTATTAACTAGACCTTTAGAAGATTGTTCTGAAATGATTATCAAGTTTCAGTCTCTTGGTCATAAGGTTTCACACTTACCATTATTATCTATTAAAAAGATTCTTC
Source organism: uncultured Pelagibacteraceae bacterium (assembly GCA_902592265.1). Taxonomy (GTDB): domain Bacteria; phylum Pseudomonadota; class Alphaproteobacteria; order Pelagibacterales; family Pelagibacteraceae; genus Pelagibacter. Next base: position 99,622 of record CACJDV010000001.1, read on the forward strand.
ATGAAAAAATAGATCTTTCTGAATTTAGAGGTGTTATTTTTACAAGTTCAAATGCTGTAAGATTTTTAAATTTAGATGGGTTAGATAAAAATATAAAATGTTTTTGTGTGGGAAATGCAACTGAAAATGAAGCAAGAGGTCAGGGTTTTTCAAATACAATTGCTGCAGAGGGAAACGTTTTAAACTTAAAAGAATTGATATTACAGAATTTTGATAAAACAGAGGGTAAATTAATTTATGTAAGTGGAGAAAACATTTCAGTGGACCTTGATAATCAGCTCCAAAATGAAGGATATGACGTTAAAAGATTGATAAACTATGAAACTGTACATAATGAAAAATTTGATGATGATTTTATTAATAAGTTGAAGCTCGATATGCCCGATATGGTTTACGTTTATTCACAAAATAGTGCATCGAGTTTTTTAAAGTTTATAAAATTTAATCAACTAGATAGTCTTTGGATGAGTACTAATTTGATGTGTATAGGGGAAAAAACATCAGCTAAATTAAATGAAATTAAATGGAAAAAGATATTTCTTTTTAATCCTGGAGAAGAGGAATTTTTGTTATATAAAATTTAACTATGGAAATAATAAATAATTTTTCTGATGTATTTTTATCAGTCTGGAATAGAGGGATATTGGGAGTAGATATTTTCCAAATATTAATTGGTATTGGAATATTTTTAATCTTTTTAATTTTTAGAGGATTAATTAGTAAACTTATTATTAAAAAATTGGAAATAATTTCTAAGAGAACCACTAATAAATTAGATGATACTTTTGTATCTTCACTGATTGGACCAGCAAGATTCTTACCGATTGTTTTAGGTTTTTTTATAGCAAGTTATTACATGACCTTTTCAATTGAAGGCAGAGAAGTTGTTGACACAATAAATAGAACTTTGATAACAATTTTAATTTTTTGGGTGATGCATCAAATTATTGAACCCGTGTCTTATATATTGAGTGGACTTGATAAACTTTTAACAAGAGAATTAATTGGATGGATTATTAAATCCTTAAAAATACTTATTTTTATTTTAGGTTTAGCTGCTGTCCTAGAACTGTGGGGAATAAAGATTGGACCAATTATTGCTGGTCTTGGTTTGTTTGGTGTTGCAGTAGCCTTAGGTGCTCAAGATTTATTTAAAAATTTGATTTCAGGTATTTTAGTTCTGGTTGAAAAAAGATTTAAAATAGGTGATTGGATTTTGGTTGAAGGAATTATAGAGGGTATAGTTGAAAAAATAGGATTTAGATCAACAACGATTAGAAAGTTTGATAAATCACTGGCAATAATTCCTAATTTTCAATTTGCTGAAAATGCGGTTGTCAATGTCAGTGAAACTTCTAATTGGCTAATAAGTTGGATTATAACTCTTCAATATGACACAACAGTTGATCAATTAAAAACTATAAGAAATGAAATTGAAGATCACATTCAGAATAGTGAAGACTTTAACACCAGTATAGGAATTGCAGTGAGAGTTGACAAATTTTCTGATAGTTCAATTGATATGTATGTTCGTTGTTTTACTAAATCAGATAGTTGGAACGAGTGGCTATCAGTAAAAGAGAAATTAGCAATCGAAATAAAAAAGATTGTTGAAAAAAACAAAGCATCTTTTGCATTTCCAAGTTCATCTATTTACATAGAAAAAAAATGATAGCTATTTTTTATTTAGCTTTACAAATATTAAAGCTTTATTCCTACGTTGTAATAGCTAATGTAATTGTAAGTTGGTTAGTTGCTTTTAATGTTTTAAATACACAAAATAGACTCGTTTATTCAATTTTAGAATTTACATATCGTTTAACAGATCCGATACTTAATAAAATTAGAGGTTTTTTACCTAATTTAGGATCTTTAGATATCTCACCCATTATATTACTTCTATTGATTTGGTTTATAGAAATGTGTATGAAGCTCTACATCGCACCTTTAATTTTTTAAAACTTATGATTTTAATTGACGGAAAAAAAGCAGCAGCTGAATTAAGAGAAGAACTTAAACAAGAAGTAGCTGAATTAAAAAATAAGTATAATAAAGTGCCAGGTTTAACGGTGATTTTGATTGGAGATCTTACCCCTAGTCAAATATATGTAAGGAACAAAGAGAAATCAGCAAAAGAGGTTGGTTTAAAGTCTGATGTAATTAAATACCCAGACTCTGTAGAAGAAAAAGTTATTTTGGATAAGATTGATGATCTAAATAAAGATAAGACCGTTTCAGGTATTTTAGTTCAGTTACCTTTGCCAAAACATATCGATAAACAAAAAATTATTGAGGCTATTCATCCATCTAAAGACGTTGATGGATTTCATCCTATGAATGTTGGTAATCTTTCTTCAGGTTATGAGAGTTCTGTACCCTGTACTCCGCTAGGCTGTTATTTATTAATTAAAAAAATTGAGCCAAACTTAAGTGGAAAAAAAGCAGTTGTAGTTGGAAGATCTAATTTAAATGGAAAACCAATGACACAACTTCTTTTAAAAGAAAATTGCACGGTAACAATTACCCACTCAAAAACAAAAGATCTCAAGGCTGAATGTTTAGAAGCAGATATTATTATTGCTGCTGTCGGTATCCCTGAACTTGTTAAAGGAGATTGGGTTAAAAAAGACACAATCGTAATTGACGTTGGAATTAACAAAACCGATAAAGGTATTGTTGGCGATGTTGCATTTGATGAAGTTTCAAAAAATGCTAAAGCTTTAACACCAGTTCCAGGTGGAGTTGGACCAATGACAATCGCTTGTTTATTAAAAAATACTGTAGAGTGTTTCAAAAGATCGCAACTTTAAAGTTACAACCTACTAAATTTTTTGATATTTTGAGGTGTGAAGAAACCTAAATATCCATATAGAATTGCAATAGTATTCTTAATTTTAACAGTTCCTACTATTGGAGCGACCCAATTGGGCTGGTACCTATATGATCAACAAACAGGTTTTGATTATGGTATGATTGTTGGAACATTTTCAGTTATATATGCAGCTTGGCTAATGTATGAAAAAAATTGGAGAGAAGAGGATGATGATTAAGTAATGGAAAAATTAATTTTTTTTGGACTGGTAATTCCTATTTTATTCTTTGTTTTATATTTAGGGACGAGAGCTATCATGAGTGGTGTTAGTGCTAAACAAGCTAACCAAGCAAACAAAGATGAAAATGAAATAGATGATATTAATGAGGGATCAAATACTGATGAATCTTTGAGTAATGAATTAGAAAAACTTAATGCACTAAGAGAAAGCGGTGTATTAACACAAGAAGAATTTGAAAAAGCAAAAAACAAATTATTAGACAGCTAAATTTAAGCTGCTTTAGTTAAAAGTAATAAAGTTGCACCAGCTACAAATATCAAAATACCTAAAATTTCAATAAAAGTTATTTTTTCTTTAAAAAGATATTTTGATGAGATGTAACTAAAAAATATTTCAATTTGACCAACAGCTCTAACAAAAGATGCTTGAATCAAAGTGAAAGCAAAAAACCAAGATAGTGTCGCTAAAAAGCCAGCTAGTCCAGTCAAACATATTTCAAATTTATTATCAAAAAATTTTTTGAATTCCGATTTTTCAAAAATTATCAGATATGCAGTAATAATTATCGTTTGAATTACTAAAGCAAAAAAAACTGTAGTAAGTGCTTTATCAAAATTAGAGGAAAAATTTTCTAGTGTTAGTGCAGCTGCCCTAAAATAGACAACACTTAGACCCAGTAAAAGTCCTGCACCTAATCCAATAAGTGTTACTTTTGAAAAAAAATTTTTAAAAAATAATTTATAATCTTTGATCGAAATAATAATAACCCCAAGTGTTGCAATTATTATTCCAAAAATACCAAGTAAATTTAATTTATCTTTTAATATGATATATTCAAAAATAGCAATTTGAATAACTTCCGTTTTACTTAGCGAAGTACCGACAACAAAATTCGAAAATCTAAAAAGGTATAATAACGTTATTGTAAAAGTAACTTGTAAAATAGATCCTAAAAAAGTAAAAAAAATAAAGTTAGTTTGATTAATAATATCTGAAACGACATTAAATTCATGAAAAAGAAAAAATAATATAAACGCAAAAGGTAAAGCAAAAGCAAATCTTACATAAGCAGATGCTACCAATGATAAATTTTTATTTAATTTTTTCTGTAAAGAAGTTCTTAGATTTTGAAAAAAAGCTGCTAAAACTGTAAAAACGACCCAATTCATAAATTTATTTAGATATAATCTTTTAATCGAATTAAGTGGTTACTTATATCTAAAAAACTAGTTTTTCTCCATCAGCCATAAAGCGTCTTCTCCTAAAAAGTAAATTTTTCCGTTATCCGGATGGACTTGGATATCCCTTATTCTTCCAATTCTATTTTTAAATATGATTTCCTCTTTTACATTAGATAAGTCGTCAAATATTAATTTTCTTAAGGATTTATCTTTAAGTGAAGTAATTAAAGCATGTCCATTCCATTCACTAAACTCTTTACCTTTGTAAATTGTTATCGCACTTGTTGCTATGGATGGAACCCAATATTGTATCGCTTTTGTAAAACCTGGCTTCCACTTAGGACCGATAGGAATACCTGAATAGTTTGTCCCTCCCCAACCTAAAATTTTCCATCCATAATTTTCACCTTTCTTTGCTTCACCAAACCAATCTCCTCCTCTTGCTCCATGGTTGCTCATGTAAATTTTTTCATCAAATGGAGATAAAGTTAAACCTTGAGGATTTCTGATACCTATTTGATAAATTTCAGGTAGCCAATCTGATTTGCCCTGAAATTTTGGATTATCTCTTGGAATACTTCCATCAGTATTTATTCTAATAATACTGCCTGGATGCTTTGTGGGATCTTGTGCAATCATACCCTGGCCTCTTTCACCGGCAGATGCAAATAAATAATTACCTTTGATCGCTAATCTTGATCCAAAGTGATAACCTGAATCGATAGGTGGGTTAGCCTGAAAAATATTTTTAAATATTAAGTCTTTTTTATCAAATTTTGATCTTGCTATTGAAGTACTGGTTTTTCCATTTCCTCTATTTTCTGAGTAAGAAATATATACAAAATTTTCATTAAAAAGAACATCTAGCAGGCCCCCCTGACCATGTTCAAGAAAATTTATGTTATGATCAATAATATCAATATTTTTATTTTTTATATTTATTAATTTTATAGCCCCACTTTTTTCAGTGATAAGTATGTTGTTATCGTCAATAAAAGTTGACCCCCATGGAGATTTCAAGTTTACAATTTTTGTAAAATTAAAATTTTTTGCACTAGCTATATTTGGAAAAATAAAAATTAATAATATGAAAATAATTTTCATATTTGTTAAAAAACTACTTCAAAGCCTTCAAAGTCTGGTGGACCTAAATATAAATCTCTATGTTGAGCTGCATTCTTGTGAGCGAGTCTAAAAGCCTCAGATTTAGTCCAATTTATGAAATCCTCTTTTGATTCCCATGTGCTATGAGAGGAATATAACGAGTGGTCTTTATTAGTATCACCTTTTATTAAATTAAAATTTTTAAAACCTTTTACCCCTTCAAGATGTGTGTCTCTATTTTTCCAAACATTTTCAAAATCTTTTTCTTTTCCAAGAACAATCTTAAATCTATTCATCGCTATATACATAATTAGTTAAGATAACTTTGATCTTCCACCATCAACAGCTATAACTTGACCAGTGACCCAAGAACTATCATCTGATATAAGAAATTTAGCTAGTGAAGCAGAGTCTTTTCCTTCTCCTAAACGTTTTAGTGGATGAGCTTTAGCAATTCCATCTGCCAAGGCTTTATTCTTTAACATTGGTTCAGCAATTTTAGAATTAGTTAAACTTGGCGCAATACAGTTTACTCTTATATTCGGGGCAAATTCTGCAGCAAGAGAAACTGTTAAACCTTCAACAGCAGCCTTTGTAGAGGCAATTATAGCGTGATTTGTAAAACCTCTTTGTGCAGCAACTGTAGAGAATAGAACCACTGAACCTTTATTCTTTTTTAAACTATCCTGGTAGCCTTTTATAACTTCAACTGCTGAATATAAATTTAATTTCATACACTTATTAAAATCTTGCTCACTAACCATTCTTAAAGGTTTTAAATCAATCGAACCTACACAATATGCAATACCTTTAACGTCAGAAATATCATTTTTAACCTTATCTACAAATCCATCTTGTAAAACATCAGCTATTGTAAATGCACAACCTAATTTTTCAGAAATATTTTTAGTTTCACTTTCATTTCTACCAACTAAATGAACTGAATTTCCCGTGTTTACTAATTGTTCAGCTAAACTAGAACCGATTGATCCTGTCGCACCAAAAATAAGATATTTTTCTGACATAAAAAATTTTATTAGTTATATTTAATTATGAAGTTATTTTTTATACTGGGTAATCAATTATTTCCATCAAAATACTTGGACCGCTTCAAAAAAGACCACCTATTTTTTATGGCAGAAGATTACCAATTATGCACTTATGAAAAACATCATAAAAATAAAATTCTTCTCTTCTTGTCATCAATGCGTTCACATGCAGAAAATCTAAAAAAAAGTAAGTTTAAATTAGAGTATTTTAAAATTGAGGATAAAGAATTTAAAGACGACTATTTAAAGAAATTAAAAAAAACAATTAATTCAAAAAAAATAAAAGAGATTTCTAGTTTTGAAGTTGAGGATAAATTTTTTGAAAAAAAAATTGACCAGTTCATTAAAAAAGAAAAAATTAAATGGAATATTGTTCAAACCCCAATGTTTTTAAACTCAAGAGATGAATTCAAGCAATATCTTTCAAAATCGAAAAAACCATTCATGGCAACTTTTTACAAAGAAGTGAGAAAAAAATCTGGAATATTAATGGGATCTGATGGAAATCCTATTGGAGGCAAATGGAGCTTTGATGAAGATAATAGAAATAAGTTACCAAAAAATATTTCTATTCCAAAGTTTCCTAAAATTAATGAAACAAATCATACTAAAAAATTAAAACCCATTATTGAAAAACTATTTAAAGATCATCCAGGAACAACCAAAAATTTTTGGTTTGCTACAGAATACAATGATGTGGTCAAATTATTGAATTTTTTTATTAAAGAAAAATCTAATTTATTTGGTGATTATGAAGACGCAGTAGATCAAAAAGATAACATTTTATTTCACAGCGCTTTAAGTCCTTATATCAATCTAGGTTTAATAACACCTGAATTTATTATCAAAAAAGTTTTAGATTTTCATAAGAGTAAAAAAATTAGATTAAATTCTCTAGAAGGTTATGTTCGTCAGGTTATAGGATGGAGAGAATTCATGAGAGGAATTTATCAAAGTTACTCAAACGAAATGGAAACTGGAAATTTTTTTAAACAAAATCGTAAAATGAAAAAGTCATGGTATGATGGAACGACAGGTTTACCTCCATTAGATTACGCAATTAAAAATGCTTTAAATTATGGATGGTCTCATCATATTGAAAGATTAATGATTTTATCAAACATCATGAATCTTTGTGAGATCAAACCAGTGTTTGTTTATAAATGGTTCATGGAGATGTTTGTCGACTCCTCTGATTGGGTTATGGTACCTAACGTCTATGGTATGGGATTATTTAGCGATGGGGGGATTTTTGCAACTAAACCATACATTTGTGGATCAAGTTACTTTATGAAAATGATGGATTTTAAAAAAGGTGAATGGTGCAATACTATGGACGGACTTTACTGGAGATTTATAGATCGTAATAGAAAATTTTTTTTAAAAAATCCAAGACTTTCAATGATGGTTAGAATTTTTGATAAAATGAAAGTAGATAGAAAAAAAATTATTTTATCTGCAGCTGATAAATTTATTAAACAAACTACAACTTAGTGAAAAAAGAAAATCTTCCCTTTAAAATCTGTATTGTTTGTAAAAGACCTTTTACTTGGCGAAAAAAATGGAAGTTAAATTGGGAAAGAGTAAAGTATTGCTCAAAGAGATGTTCTAGCAAAAAATTATGAACTTAGGAAAATATAAATGGAAAAGTAGAATCTTACTTGTCTCTACACCAAATTATAAAGATAAAATTTATTTAGAGGCAAAAAAAATATATCAAGATAAAATAAAAGATTTTCATAAAAGATATGTAAAGTTGATTTGTAAAATTGATAAGAAGGAAAAATCCTCAATTAATTTAATTGGCTTTGATGGAAAATCTAAAAAGATGATGGATAAACTTAATTATAAAATAATGTTTAAAATCATAGATAAAATGCCACTAAGTAAAAAATTTAAACCAATAAATTTATCGCTTTATTCAGACTATAATCCTAAAACCACTACTCAGGGTTTGGGGTTTAAAAACAAGGAAAAAGCTCTTTACACAATTAAAACTATTAAAAATCGTTCAATTAAGTATCAGGTGAATGTCATCGCAACAATGCTAGGTAGAGCTAAGAACCATCCTAATAAAACTGTGGGTATGGAGGATGCTATAAAAATTTTTGGTGATTGGATGAAAAAATATAAAAGTAAAAAAAATGAAAATTAAAATAAATAAATATTTAGCAAAAATTGTAGTTTTATCTTTTCTATTTAACCCAATTGTTCTGTATGCTGATTTTTTTGAGGATATTACAAACCAAATTGTTGATAATCCTAAAAGACTTAGTTATGGAGTTTCTGTAACGGACGTAAACCAAGACGGAAATTTTGATTTTGTAGTCACAGGTTTTGGTTATCTTAATCTAGCTTTATCTTACGAAGACGGAAAATTAATTAATATTGTAAAACAAAAAAAATTTACAGATGAGTTTAGAAGAACAATTGGTGTAGCTGCATGTGATATAGATAAAGATGGATACGAAGAAATATATTTTCTTAACACTGATACTTATAGTGGAACAAAAAAATACTCTGATAGACTTATAGATTTACAAAAAGATGAATATATAGATTTATTTGAAATCGAAAAAAATCAGAGAGACCTTAATTTAACCGCCGGCAGATCAGTTGTTTGTGTCGATAGAAAGGGTGACGGAAATTATGGGATTTATGTTGCTAATTATGGAGGACCAACAAGGTTTTATGAATATACTGACGACATAATAGTCGATAAATCTGTAAAACTTAATCTTGCTAAAATTACTGGTGGTCGAGCAGTCGTAGCAGGACATATTATTTCTGATAAGATTGATGTGTTTGCCGCTAATGAGAGAGGAGCAAATTTTTTATATAAAAACAATGATGGTAAATTCTTAGATGTCGCAAATGAATATAGAGTACAAGACATTCTTCAAAACGGTAGAGGAACTGCTCTAGCTGATATTTATTATAGAGGACGATTGGATATTTTAAATGGAAATTGGGGAGGATTTCACAGAGCTTATGTACTTAAAGATAATATTTTTGAAGATATAGCTAAACCACCTTTTGATGAACCATCAAGAATAAGAACCGTCATTTCAGCTGATTTGGATAATGATGGTTACGACGAAGTATTCATGAATAATATCGGTGAACCAAACAAACTTTTTAAAATTTTAGATAATGGTTTGATAAAGCAAATACCATTAGAGGTTGGTTTAGAGCCAAATGGATATGGAACTGGAGCAGCAGTTGCTGATATAGATAATGACGGTGTTCTAGAGTTATTAGTTTCGCATGGGGAAAGTTTCGATCAGCCATTGTCCTTGTATAAAGCAAAAGTAAATCCTAAAAATAAATATTTAAGAATAAAACCTTTAAATAAATATGGTGCACCTGCAAGAGGAGCAACAGTTACATTAATTTCAAATTTAAGAAAACATTCTAAAACAATTGACTCTGGATCTGGTTATCTTTGCCAAATGGAGCCTGTGGCTCATTTTGGAATTAGAAAAAATGAAAAAAATATAAAAGTTCAGGTTAAATGGACAAATGGTAAAACAGAAACAATTTCTGTTAAAAAATTAAATAAAACAATTACCTTGAATCAATCAAACTAATTTAAAGGTTGAAGAACTCTATTTATAAAATGGATTACACCATTTGAAGCTTCAATATCAGCTGTTACAACTTCAGCCTCGTTTATATAAACAATTCCATTAACCTTTTTAATTGTTATTTCTTCTCCATTAATGGCTTTTATTTTTATTTCACCATTTATTTCTGAAGAAGTTATTTTTTTTGAAAAAACGTGTCTTCCTAAAATATTTACTAGCTTTTGTTTGTTCTCTTCTCTTAATAGGCCATAATATGTTTGTGCACTAATTGCAGCAAATGCATCGTCTAATGGTGCAAAAACTGTAAATGGTCCATCACCTTCTAAATTTTTATTTAATCCTGATTTAGTTAGAGTCTCACTCAATTTAGTAAACTTACCAGTCTCATTAAGTTTATTGATAATATTTGCTGATGTTATTGTTGGTACAAAAACCATAACTGACAAACATATTATTGAAAAAATTTTTTTCATATGAACTAAATATATAAAAATGAATAATTTAAAAGTTTAATTTAGTGCGACAAATGTTAAAATAAAAAACTATAAATTTTGAGGATTTATTACTAGAAAATAATCACTATAAATTTAAACTGAATTAAATATTAGAAATTCCTAATTGTAAATAAATGAGAATTATAAGAAATATAGTTAAGATACCAGTTATTTTCATTTTAGTTTTATCTTTCTCAAACATTTCAGACTCATCAGAAAAAAATTATTACAAAGATTTGATCACTGATTGGTCAAGAATATTTCCTGATAAGAATAGAAACGCGGCAGGTCCAAAGTTTTTTAAATACATAATTGATAAAGATATTACTTACAAAGATTTTATTGAATACAACAAATTATATTGTGCTGTATCCGGATCATTGATTGATCCCAACAGTGAACCTGATTTTATATTTGTTAAAGAAAAAGAGACTAACAAAAAAATTTGTGGAAATTACTATAAATGCTGTATCCCATGTTCATGTGATATCATGAAGTATTCGGAGGTCCAAAAAATAAAACATAAGTTTAGTGATGGCATAAAAGAGTTTTTTGCTTTTACGATTAAAAATCCCTGCAATAAAAAAGACTTTCCTAATAGAGTAAATAAAGATTATTTTTGTAATGGTGACAAAATTAACAATAAGCAAGTTTATAGTATCAATGGTCGAATAGTTATAGGTTTATTACATAATGGAAAAAGTTGTGAAAAAGATGAAATAGATTTTATCAAAAGCCACAAGGTAACTGGCAGATATTGTGAGTTGAGAAATAATACACCTATAGAAAATTTAAATGCTGGTATGGGAGATATATTCATTAAGCTAGCAAGATAAATTTTGAAAATTTTTATTTTTATTTAATCAGTAAATTATTGTTATAAAAATCTATCTCGAGTAAAATACTAAATATTGAACATAATTATTTTACAACACATTAGAATCGAAGATCCAGGTTTCATAAAGGACCTAATGTTGGATGATGGTTTTAATCTTACTACTATTGAGTTAGACGAGGGAGAAAAAATCCCGAATAATTTAACAGAGTATGATGGAATGTTTTGCATGGGTGGACCAATGGATACATATATGGAAATGGAGTATCCTTGGTTAGTTCAAGAAAAAAAAAGAATAAAAGAATTTGTAGTAGATCTTAAAAAACCTTATTTAGGTTTCTGCTTAGGCTGTCAGTTATTAGGTGAAGTAGTTGGTGGTAAAGTGGTTAAATCAAGTCCAGCAGAGATTGGCATGATGGATATAAATTTTACTGACGATAAAAAAAAAGATATTTTGTTCTCAAAATTTCCAGATAATATTAAAAGTTTACAATGGCATTCTTATGAGGTTCAAGGGATTGATAAAAATCCAGATATTACTCTACTAGCATCGTCACCAGTAACCAAGTATCAAATTTTTAAATATCAAGATCATGCTTATGGCATCCAATTCCATATAGAAATTAAAGATACAACAGTTAATGAGTGGGGCTGTGTACCAGAATATAAAAAGGCACTTGAGGATCAACTTGGTGATGGCGCATTAGAAAAATTTGATCAATCTGCAAAAAAAAATATGAAGGATATGAATAATTATTCAAAAATTTTATATGACAATTTTAAGAAACTTTTGTGAGTAAAAAAAGAAAAAAATTAAAAAAGAAAAATCCAATGGCCAAATTATTAAGCTCACCAATGCTCAGAAATAAAATAGTAAAAAATAAAAAAAAAATTTATAATAGAAAAAAATTCAAATTAGAAAATGAATAATAAAATTTTTGAGTGGGCGGGGGTTATTACAGCAATATTATATTCATTATTTGTAGCTATGAATATTGGTATTGAGTTTTTTGGCTTTTGTTTATTACTTATTTCCGCAATCTTAATTGGAGTATGGGCTTATAGAGGTGGTCATAGAGGAATATTATTTTTACAATTCTTTTATGCTACTGCAGCAATTATTGGGATGTTCAGGTGGTTTTAATTAAAAGTTGAGATTATTTTAGGTATAAAATTTTTAAAATTAAAAAAACCTTTATTACAATATTGCCAAGAGTATTGATCAAGTTTTCTATATAAAAAATCTAATTTTAAATTATTTGAATTTAAATAATCAAGGTTTTCACCTACAGTTGGGTATAATGCAATAACTCTATCGCTAATATTCTTTACTTCACTTATATCCAATACATCACAATCTATAGAATTATTTTTTAGCCTTTTCTTTTGGTCATCAATCAAAAGTGATTTAAATTTGATAACTTTTTCACTTAGTTTGATTGACCTATTTTCATTTTTATTTGAAATTATGTAAATTTTTTTAAATTTATGATTTTCAAAATCTGTGGTTTCAAATGATAAACTATTTTCAAAAATAAGAAGATTTTCATCATATATATTTTTATTGCTAAAATCTTGTTTAACTATTGAGTAAGTTTTTTCAGAAACTTTTGGAGGAGCAGTCTCGTTTAATTTAATATTATTAAATCTATTATTAGTGAATTTTTTAATATTCCACTCGCTTGCTAAATAGTGTTTTCCCTGTGTTTGAATTCCAGCTACCCATCTCCAGCCAAGAGTATTAGATGCAGAGTCGCCATCATAAAGATGTTGCATAAAAAACTCTGCTCCTAATTGCCAGGGCAATTCTAATGTAAAAATCCAAATACTAGCAAACCACATTCTAGTATGATTATGTAAATAATTATTTTCTTTAAGCTCTGTTACCCAAAAATTAAAACATTCGATATTGGTTTTTCCATTAATTGCATTTATGTAATTTTGGTTATTTTTATATTCTTCTCGAATTTTATTTAACTCTACTAAGTAATCTGTCCAAACGTTTGGTCGCAATTCTAACCAACCTTTCCAATATGTTCGCCACAAAACTTCTTGAATAAATTTTTCATTTTTTGAGAAAGAAAACTTGCTAAGCGATTTTTCAATAACTTCTTTTTCGTTGATAACTCCATGAGTAATATATGGAGATAAACCAGATATATTTGTTCTCTTTTCTGGACCAAAATCAAAATTTCTTAACTTAGAATATTCAGAAAGATTTTTTTCTACAAAATTATTTAATCTATTTAAGGCCGCAGCCTTTGAGGCTTCAAACTTCATTTTGATTTATTTTGATTTTTTTTTCTTTAAACCAAGCTTGTCACTATGTCTTAATCTTAAAATAACAATTGCACCAGCAATTAGAACAATGGCAATAGCTTCATAAACTAATGCTGTTGGATCCATTTCCTTACCTTGAAGAATAATAAATCGTGCTAAAGCAGTAATTGCAATTAATAATGGAAGAGTAATACTAATTGATTGTTGGTTCCAAAAAACTCTTACCATTGCTAGCACTTCTAGGTAAAGAAACATCAATAATAAATCAGCTAAAGTTACTGATCTATTTTCAAACATTTTGTACATTTCTATGCCAACTGCAATAACTGTACTTATTAAAATGATAACCATTAAAATAAGCTGTAAATTTTTTGCTATTTTTTCCATTATTTATCTTTACTAAAGGGCAACCATTTTTCAAACACTGATTTTGAAGAACCTTCATAAGGAATTGAATAAGAATATGGATTTGGACTTGTTAATACTTCAATACCTTTTGAAAAAACAAATATAAATACAATCACAAAAACAAGCACCATTATTTTAAAAGGGTCAAAATTTTTTGTTTTAAAAACACTAGCTGAATTTTCTTCTGCTCTATGAAAATGTTTAAAGGTCATATACACGGCAAAGATTAAACCAATGTGAGCTAAAAAAAGACCAGTCCAACCAAAAACAAAAGTTGTATATGAAAAAACATATAAACTAAAAACTGTGGTCCATATGAAACTTAAAACTAATAAAATTTGCAACCTAACAGTTTTAGGGAGAGAACGGAGATCATTTTTACTGTCATCAAACAAAATGTTTGCTGTGTCTCTCATCCAATTTTTTAAAGATTCCATGATTCTAAGATATAGCTAAAAATAAATTTAACAAACTATAAATTGTCCTAAAAATTATTAATATCTCAGTTTTTTCTTGTGATAATTAATAAATCTCTCAACATTAGATTTATTAAATGTTTTATTTTCTTCAAAAGAAACTTTTTTCATTGAGTATGCATTACTTTTTGTAATTCTAGATTGAATAGTAATATTACCTTTGTATAGTTTAAGTTTTACAGATCCATTCACTTTATTTCTTTTTTGATCGATAATTTTTTGTAACTTAAATCTCTCTTTTGAGTACCAATAACCATTGTAAATCAGTTCGGCATATCTTGGCATAATTGAATCTTTTTTGTGCATTGTTTCTTTATCCAATGTCACTGACTCAATAGCTCTATGAGCGTGAATCAAAAGTGTTCCGCCTGGTGTTTCATAAACCCCTCTTGATTTAATTCCAAGAAATCTATTTTCAACTAGATCAACTCTTCCTATGCCATTTTTTCCAGCAATAAAATTTAATTTGGTAAGAATTTTCTCAGGATTTAATTTTTTTCCATTTATTCCAACAGGGTCACCATTTTTAAAATTAATTGAAATAAAAGTTGGTTTATTTGGTGCTTTTTCAGGAGAAGTTGTTCTTTGGAAAATAAATTCTGGAGCTGAATTCTTTGGGTTCTCTAAAAGTTTACCTTCAGTTGAGGTATGAAATAAATTGTCGTCTACAGAAAAAGGGGGTGCACCTTTTTTATCTTTTGGGATGAGTATCTTATGTTTTTTTGCATAATTTATTAAATCGCTTCTAGATTTTAATTTCCAAATTCTCCAAGGTGCAATAATTTTTATCTTTGGGCCAAAATAGTGATAGCCTAACTCAAATCTGACTTGATCGTTACCTTTTCCAGTTGCTCCATGAGATACTGCGTATGCTTTAAATTTTTTTGCTATTCTTATTTGGTCTTTTGCGATTAATGGTCTTGCTATGGAAGTTCCTAATAAATAAACTCCTTCATAAATTGCATTACCTCGTATCATAGGAAAAACATAATCTTTTACAAAAAGATTTTTTAAATCTTTGATTATGATTTTTTTAACACCAAATTTTTTAGCATTATTGATTATTTTTTTTCGATCAATCTCTTGCCCTATATCAGCAGTGTAACAAATGACTTCTGCTTTATAATTTTCTTGAAGCCATTTTAGAATTATAGATGTATCTAAGCCACCGGAATAAGCTAAGACAATTCTTTTTTTTGATTTCATTAATTAACTGCAAGCTTTTTTTGCAGAATTGTAGGCCTTTGTGAATCCTAATAATGAATAATGATCTATGGTTTGAGAACCTTTTTCATTGTAACCAGTAACCATAATTCTTGATCCTTTTTTCATAACTTTCACCATTATTTTTTCTTTTTTATTACTGGTCATCCAAGCAAAACCCTGTTGTTTAATGTCAAACTTAAATTTGTTATTTCCTGAAGTTGCTAAAACAGTATTATTTTTATTAAATTCATATCCAGCGGTTGCACTTATTTCATTAGAAATTTTTTCATTCGGTCTGAAAGTAACAAATAATCTAGCATCTCTTTTATTTGTTTTTGGTGCTTGTAAAACAGGGGTAGATTGAGCAAAACAAACTTTACCAGAACTTTCTTGGATTACTAATGTTTCCCAATCTTTGAACTTACCAACTTTTTTTATATCAGCTAAACTAAATGTTATTGGAATTATTAAAAATAAAAGTGTGAAAACAAATTTTTTAATTATGGACATGGATTAGGGTATTTCTGTTGAATTTTATTAATATCATTTATTACGTCGCTATCTAAATTTACATTTACACTTTCTATATTTGTTTTCAACTGTTCCATTGTCGTTGCCCCAATTATAACACTAGTTGTGAAATGTTGAATTTCACAGAATTTTAATGACATTTGAGTAAAATCTAAATTATATTTTTTTGAAATTTTGTAGTATTCATCAATGGCTTTTTGACCATTTTCATTTTTATATCTGTTAAAATTTTTAAATAATTGCATCCTCGATTTTGCTGGCAATTTATTATTTCTATATTTTCCTGTTAAATATCCAAACGCCAATGGAGAGTAAGCTAATAATCCGCTTTGCTCCCTAATAGAAATTTCCGCTAAACCAACCTCATATGTTCGATTTAGTAAGTTGTAAGGATTTTGAACAGACATCATTTTTGGAAACCCTTTCATCTTTGAGAGTTCAAGAAATTTTGATAAACCCCAAGCAGTTTCATTCGACAAACCTACATATCTAATTTTTCCTTGTTCAATAAACTTTTTTAAACTTTCTAAAATTTCCTCAAAAGGTGTCCAATCTTTATCATTTTCGTTGTGCTCATAACCGTAATCACCAAAAAAATTTGTGCTTCTTTCAGGCCAGTGAAGTTGATATAAATCAATATAGTCTGTTTTTAATCTCCTTAAACTTTCATCTAATGCCTCTTTAATTTTTTTTTTCCCAAAACTATTTCCACCACCTCTAATATATTTGTTCGATGTATTTCCACAAACTTTAGTAGCAAGAACAACGTCATTTCTTTTTTTTGTTTTTTGAAACCAATTACCAATTATTTTTTCAGTTTCTCCATAGGTTTCTTCTCTCATTGGAATTGAATATATTTCAGCTGTATCCCAAAAATTTACTCCTTGGCTCAAAGCAAAATCCATTTGTTCAAAACCCTCTTTCTCTGAATTTTGTTCACCCCAGGTCATTGTACCGAGACAAATTGTACTTACATCTAGATCAGTATTTCCTAATTTTTTATAATTCATTAGTGTTTTACAATATTAGTCATTTATTGTTTTTTTTGATATCTTGAATAATTAATAAAAGATTATATATGTTACTGCATGGAATTTAATAAAAAAGGTATTCTCGGAAGAGCAAAAGAGGCTGCACAACAATCAACGGCAGTTACAGATGAAGGCTTAAGGGCCTACATGTTAAAAGTATATAACTACATGGCAACGGGAATTCTTATGACAGGGATAATTGCACTTATAACTTTCAAAATGTCTGTGGTGACTGATAGCTCAGGATCTATAGTTGGACTAACTCAAGTGGGTAACGCGATTTATATGTCTGGGTTAAAATGGCTAGTAATGTTAGCTCCGCTTGGAATCGTGTTTTACATGAGCTTTGGTATAAATAAAATGAGTGCAGCTAAAGCGCAAACAACATTTTGGATTTTTGCCGCATTAATGGGTCTTTCTCTTTCGTCAATTTTATTAGTCTATACTGGCATGAGTATCACAAGAGTATTTTTCATTTGTTCTGCAACATTTGGAGCAATGAGTATATATGGATATACAACTAAAAGAGACTTAACAAAATTAGGATCTTTTTTAATGATGGGTTTAATTGGTATTATCATCGCATCAATAGTTAATATCTTTATGAAATCCTCGATGATGTATTTCGTAATTTCTATTTTAGGTGTTTTAATTTTTGTAGGACTTACTGCTTACGACACTCAAAAAATTAAAAACATGTATGCTGCTAGTGACACGGGTGAATTAATGGGCAAAAAAGCTGTAATGGGTGCATTAACACTTTACTTAGACTTTATTAATTTATTTATAATGTTACTTAGACTTTTTGGTCAAAGAAGATAATTTAAAGTTTTTTCCAATTAATATTTTTCAACAGATTATTTAAATCAGATGAATTTTTAAATATTTTTCCGTTAGCATCGGTAATTAGATATTTAAGATTTTTATTTTTTGGCTTAAAATTTTTACAAATTTTATAAAGAGCATTTTCAGCAGCATTCTTAAATACACTAAAACCAACTTGTTTACTCGAAATGCTAAGACCATAATCTTTCCATGAACCCTCTGAAACCATTTTTGCATAGAGATCTAAAATAATCTTTAATTCATCTTTCTCAAAAAAATGTTTTTCTTCAATATTCTTTTTATTAACATTGTCGATTATCAAACGTAAATTATTATTCATTTGTTTTATATTTATTTATTAAACTTATTTGAAAAACTGTAAATATAAATGTAATTGGTAATAGTCCCCATACTTTAAAGTTTACCCAAAATTCCTCAGATTGAGTTCTCCAAATAATCTCATTAAGTATTGCAAGGCCAAAAAAGAAATATATCCATCTTTTGTTTAATACTTCCCATCCTTCATCAGTTAGTGAGATAGATCCACCCATTAATTTTTTTAGAACAGGCTCATTTGTGAAGTACCTTCCAAATATAAGAGCAAGCGCAAAGAGAATATTAATAATTGTTGGCTTAATATAAATAAAAACTGGATTATCAAAGTAAATTGTTAAGCCACCGAAGAAAGTAATTAAAACTCCACTTAGCAGGGGAACTTTTGGTATTTTTTTTTCTAAAAACCAAACAATTGCTAATGCAATAATTGTCGCAATAATAAATGGTGGTATTGCAATTTTTAAGTCTTTCCCACTATCGTAATAGTAGTAAAAAAAAATTACCAGAGGTCCAAAATCTGTAAGAAACTTCAAAAAAGATTTGTTCACAGCCAAATGTTATCATAAATAATATTTTCATAAAAACTTTTAATTTTTCTTATTGATTTTTGTTTTTAAATACCCATACTAATCATGATGGCAATTCAAAAAGCTAAATTTTCAATTGGCGATATAGTAAAACACAAACACTTCGACTTTAGAGGTGTCATATATGATGTAGATTTCGAATTTAATAATTCTGAAGAGTGGTATCAATCCATCCCAAAAAATGTAAGACCTAGAAAGGATCAGCCTTTTTATCATCTTTTGGCAGAAAATGATGAAATCACTTATGAGGCATACGTTTCCGAGCAAAATCTTTTAGTTGACGATTCAAATGAACCTATAAAACATCCTTTAATTGAGGAAATTTTTTCTGGAAAAAAAGGATCGAGCTATTTCAAGCTTTCTAATTAAATAAATCACTTTTTAAACACATTTAGTTCAAAACTCTGACACAGCAATTTGCAAATATATGGTTAATACTGATCAAGGGTGCTACTTATTTACCCTTCGTTATTATCTCCCTCTAGCATTCTTGATCAGGCACTTTTTTCATAATAAAAATAATCAGATTATATGTTTAAATATTTTGAACCAAGTAAAATCTTTTCGATAACATCGAAAGCTCCTAAGTATGTCTTATTTTTATTTATTATAATCCTTTCAATAGGATTAACAGAGGCATTAATACTGTCGCCCGAGGATTATAAACAGAGTCACTCTGTAAGAATAATGTATGTTCATGTTCCAGCAGCCTGGATTTCACTTGGAATTTTTTCTGCTATCACTTTTTTATCCATAGTTGGATACATTTTCAAAATTAGAAATTTTTTTTTAATTGCAAAAAGTTTGGCGCCCTCTGGATTAGTTTTCAATATAGTGGCTCTTGTGACTGGCTCCATATGGGGTAAACCTACCTGGGGAACATGGTGGGCTTGGGATGCAAGAATAACTTCAATGTTAATATTAGCTCTGTTTTATATTATGTATCTCATTGCATGGAGAATTTTTGAAGATAATGACAGAGTATTTAAAGTTACATCAATTATTACAATTTTAGGAATAATTAATGTTCCAATAATTAAGTATTCGGTAGATTGGTGGAACACTTTGCACCAACCGGCTTCAATCAACATACTTTCGAAGTCGTCAATTCACATATCAATGCTCTTTCCTTTATTGACAATGACTGCGGCATTTGCCCTATTTTCTCTACTGATTTTTTTAATGAAATATAATACAGAACTGATAAAAATTAAGAATAAAGGATTAGATAGGTTATGATTGAAAATTTATTTTTTATGAATGGTTATGGACTATATGTTTGGTCAGCATTTACATTTACTTTAGTAAGTTTTTTGACGCTTTTCTTGGTCATCAAAATTCAATATACAAAAGAAAAAAATAAATTTATCGCAAAATTTGGATCTTTAAATTCTGAGAGAGCAGCTTTTGCAAAATCTCAGAGTATTAATAAAGAGATTCTGTCAAATACTTCAAACATTTAACTTTTTAAACATGTATGGGCCAAAAGTTAAGTTAAGATTTTTTTTCATATTATTAATATTATCAACTCTAGCGTTATCAGTTTTTTTATTAGTTAAGTCTTTAGAGGAAAATGTTATTTTTTTTAAGTCTCCAACAGAAATTAAAAGTTTGAGTGAAATTGGTAAAAAAAAAATTAGAATAGGTGGAATGGTTAAAAAAGATTCTATAAATATAATTTCAAAAGAAATTAAATTTATTATTACAGATTTTAAAAACGAGATAAATGTTATTTATTCTGGGGTAGTGCCAAATCTTTTTGCTGAGGAAAAGGGTGTTGTTGCTGAGGGATATTTAAAAGATAAAAATTTTTTTTTAGCTACAAAAATTTTAGCTAAACATGATGAAAATTATATGCCACCAGAAGTTAAGGCTGCATTAAAGGAGAAATAAATTTGGCAAGTTTAATAGGCTCTTATTCATTAAATTTTGGACTTCTTTTTTCAGTTTTTATTATTTTTTTTTCAGTTAGGAATTTAAGAGATAATGAAATTTTAGATAAAAAGATAATATCTTTTACATTTATTCAATTTTTTTTTGTAATCATAAGTTTCTTAGGACTAATTATCTCTTTTATTAACTCAGATTTTAGTAACGAAACTGTTTTTAACCACTCTCATACGACTAAACCATTATTTTATAAAATCTCAGGAACCTGG
The DNA here is from genome assembly GCA_902592265.1 of uncultured Pelagibacteraceae bacterium. GTDB lineage: Bacteria > Pseudomonadota > Alphaproteobacteria > Pelagibacterales > Pelagibacteraceae > Pelagibacter. The sequence goes on from CACJDV010000001.1 coordinate 120,764, forward strand.
GGGAATCATGAGGGTAGTTTATTGTTATGGTTGCTAGTATTGACTTTGTTTATTTCAATTTTTTTACTTAAATCTAATCAACAGCCAAAAAAGTACAGAATTTTTACTTTATTGTTTCAACAAATAATAATTATAGGCTTTTTTATTTTTTTGATTAGAACCTCCAGTCCATTTAATTATATTTTTCCAATACCAGATGAAGGTTTAGGTTTGAACCCAATTTTACAAGATCCTGCTTTAGCAATACATCCACCAATTTTATATTTAGGTTATGTAGGTTCTTCGATAATTTTCTCGTCAGCTCTTGCTGCTATGGTAACATCATATGTGTCAAAAGAATGGGCGAAACACATTAAACAGTGGGTCTTAGCATCTTGGGTTTTTCTTACATTAGGAATTTTGCTTGGATCTATCTGGGCATATTATGAATTAGGTTGGGGGGGCTTTTGGTTTTGGGATCCTGTTGAAAATGTATCTTTAATGCCATGGTTTGCACTAACAACTCTACTACACTGTATTTTAGTCTTAGAGAAAAGAAGAATACTAACCTCATGGGCCATGATACTGTCAATTGCAACTTTTGCCTTAAGTATGAGTGGAACTTTTTTAGTAAGATCTGGAATTTTAAATTCAGTTCATACATTCGCCAATGATCCAGAGAGGGGTTTATTTATTTTAATTTTTCTTTTTACACTTATTTTTTTATCTATTTTTATTTTCATTTTTTTTCACTCAGAGAAAGAAAAATTAGAAAATAATTTTTTTTGGCTAAGCAAGGAGACATCTATTTTAGTAAATAATTGGTTTATGATGTACTTTTTATCAGTAGTTTTAATAGGAACAATTTACCCAATATTTTTAGAAGTTATAACCGCAAATAAAATATCCGTTGGACCACCTTTTTATAACAAGCTCATATTGCCTTTCTTAATTCCATTTTTAATAGCTATGGCAATAGGACCAAATCTTAATTGGGTCAAATCAGATTTTAAAGACAAGTTTTATATGACCATATTTTTAATAATATCGTTTTTATTATCAGCATTAATAATTAAACAATTTGATATAAAATTTTTAATTAACACAATTTTGGTTACTTCTGCTTTCTTTTTATTTTTTTCTACTTCTAGAGAATTTTTTGTCAAAAGATTTAGAAATTTATCTCAGAACATTGCTCATTTTGGTTTTAGCTTATTAATTCTAAGTATTTTATTTAATAATATTTTTTCTAATGAGGTAATTACTAATCTAAAAATTGGTGAAACTTTTAAGACTGAAAAATTCACAATAAATTTTGAAAACATTGAGCAAGAAGATGAAAAAAACTTTAAAGCAATTATAGGAAAATTTAATGTACAAAATCTGGATGGCTCATCAGATATCCTCAATCCTGAGTTAAGAATATATAATCAACCAAATATAATTACGAGTGAGGCTGACATTAAAACCAACTTGCTCACAGATAAATTTATGACAATGAACTATGTTCAGAATCAGGAATATTTTAATGTAAGATATCAAGTTAAACCTTTCATGATTTGGATATGGGTTTCAGTGATATTAATAAGTTTCGGTGGTTGTTTAAGTTTTTTTAAAAAAAAAAATGAAATCTAAATTTATTCCACTAATTCTAATTTTAATTTTTTTAATTACTTTTGTAATTTTTTTCAAAGGTTTAAAAAATTCAAACATTTATACACCGGACATCAATCTAAAAAAAGAAGTACCATCATTCGAATTAAAATCTTTTGATAATGATTCTATTGTCATTTCAGAAAAAATTTTTGAAGATAATGATTATTATCTCATGAACATCTGGGCATCATGGTGTATCCCCTGTAAGGAAGAACACAAATTTTTAATGGAATTAAAAAAAGATGACAGAATAGAATTGATAGGATTTAACTATAAAGATAATTTTAAAAATGCTTTAAGTTTTTTAAAAGATTTAGGAAATCCCTACGATATAATTGTATTAGATAAAGATGGTACAGCATCAATTGAATGGGGTGCTTATGGTGTGCCAGAAAGTTTTTTAGTATATCAAAATAAAATTATAAAAAGATTTATTGGACAAATAAACAATGAGGATCTATTAGAAATTCAAAAAATAATTAGATGAAATTTATTCATATATTTTTGATTGTAGCTATAATTTTAAATTTTAATTTTTTAAACGCAAATGAAATTGAAACTGAAAATAAAATAGCAAAAAATTTGAGATGCTTAATTTGTCAGGGCCAGTCTGTATATGACTCAGATTCAGAATTTGCAATAAGTCTAAAGTTAGTTATTAAAAATAAAATACAAGAAGGTCTAAATGAGGAACAAATATATAGTTTTTTAAAAACGAAATATGGAGAGTGGATATTGTATGATCCAGTTTTCAACAGAAACACCTATTTTTTATGGCTATTGCCTATCTTGATATTCTTAGCAGGTGGTGCAATAATATTTAAAAAATTTTATATAAAAAAATAATCTACTTTTTATTTTATGAATATCAAAAAAATTTTTCTGACCCTATTTATTTTAATTTTGCCTTCAAAGCTCTTTGGGGACACAACAGTTGATAACAGCAATCATCAATTAAATTTATTTATTGGAAATTTTGATTTTAGTGATCACAAACAAAAAGCAACGTTGTTAGGATTTCAACATCAAGATGAAAATTTAAATAAAAAAACATTTTTAGGAAATGTTTCTCCGATTACAGGAGGTTTTGTAACAGCAAATTCAGCAGCATATATTTATACTGGTGTTGAATGGAATGTAGATATGGGTTCCTTTTATTTCACTCCAAGTTTTGCTCCAGGACTTTACCATGAGGGAGATGGAAAGGATTTGGGTCATGTTCTTGAATTTAAATCAGAGGTACAATTATCTTACAAAGCCTCTGATACAACAAATTTTGCAGTATCATACAATCATGTGTCTAATGCTAGTTTAGGGAATAAAAATCCTGGGGCAAATAGTTATATGTTTAATTTCCTCAAAAAGTTTTAAGGAAGATTATGAATTTAAAGGATTGCCATAATTTTAGTGACTTTAGAAAATTAGCTAAAAAAAAGCTACCATCACCAATCTTCCATTATATTGATGGAGCAGCAGATGATGAAATTACATATGCTAGAAATACTAGTGCATTTGACGATGTTGACTTAGTTCCAAATGTTTTGCGAGGAGTTGAAGAAGTTGATTTGTCCACTACGATATTTGGAAAAAAATTAGATTTACCTTTTTACTTATCACCGACTGCCTTACAAAGACTTTTTCATTATGATGGAGAAAGAGCAGTTGGAAAAGCAGCAAAAAAATTCAATACAATGTTTGGTGTTTCTGCTTTAGCTACAGTTAGCGTTGAGGAAATTTCTTCAATGGTTGATACACCGAAGATGTTTCAATTTTATTTTCATAAAGATAGAGGTTTAAACGACTCTTGTTTGGAAAGAGCTAAAGCTGCAAAATTTGATGTAATGGCATTAACTGTTGATACAATAACTGGTGGAAACCGTGAAAGAGATTTGAGAACTGGTTTTACGTCTCCCCCAAAATTAACTCTAGCAAGTTTATTTAGTTTTGCTACTAAACCGATGTGGGGAATTAATTATTTAACAAAAGGCAAGTTTGAATTACCTCATTTACAAGATTTTGTGAAAGAAGGTACCGATGTTAACTCATCAATTGGAAATTATTTTTCAACTATGTTGGATCAATCTATGAATTGGAAAGACGCTGAAAATCTTTGTTCTAAATGGGGAGGTCATTTCGCTCTCAAAGGAGTTATGAGTGTAGAAGATGCAAAAAGAGCAGTAGACATAGGTTGCACAGGTATAATGGTATCAAATCATGGTGGAAGACAGTTAGATGGGTCTAGAGCGCCTTTTGATCAACTTGCGGAAATTGTTGATGCAGTTGGTGATAAGCTTGATGTAATTTGTGAAGGTGGAATTCACAGAGGAACTCATATGTTAAAAGCTTTATCGTTAGGTGCAAAAGCATGTTCAGGTGGTAGACTTTATCTTTATGCTTTAGCAGCTGCTGGCCAAGCTGGAGTTGAGAGAGCATTAGAAAAGTATAGAACTGAATTAGAACGTGACATGAAACTTATGGGCTGTACAAAAATAAGTGATTTAAATAGAAGTAATTTAAGATTCAGAAGATAGTGAATTTAAAAGATTGCTATAATTTTAACGATTTTAGAAATCTTGCAAAAAAAAAATTACCTTCACCAATTTTTCATTACATTGATGGTGGTGCTGATGATGAGACGACTTTAAAAAGAAATACCGAAGCTTTTAATCAATGTGATTTAGTTCCAAACATCCTAGCGAGTGTAGGAAAGCCAGATCTATCAACCACAATATTTGGAAAAAAAATTGATATGCCAATTTTTTTATCTCCTTGTGCAATGCAGAGATTATACCACCATGAAGGAGACAAGGCTTCAGCTAGAGCAGCTGAAAAGTTTGGAACTTTTTATAGCATGTCAACAATGGCAAATAATACTATAGAGGAGATCTCAAATATCTCAGGTGGACCAAAATTGTTTCAACTTTATGTCCATAAAGACCAATCAATAACAGACGATTTAATTGATAGGTGTAAAAGATCTGGGTTTAATGGAATGTGCTTAACTGTTGACACATTAGTAGCAGGAAACAGAGAAAGAGACCATAGAACTGGATTTACAACACCACCGAAATTAACTCTGCAAAGTTTAATGAGTTTTGCAACGCATCCTAGTTGGGTTTTCAATTATCTAACACACGGTAAATTTAAACTGGCTAACGTGGCATCAAAAACTGACAAAGGAACCAATATCGCTAAATCTGTTATAGAATATATTAATGAGCAATATGATCCTTCAATGAATTGGAAAGATGCAGAATATTGTATAAAAAAATGGAATGGTCCTTTTGCATTAAAAGGAGTTATGAGTGTTGAAGATGCAAAAAGAGCGATTGATATTGGTTGCACCGCAATTATGATTTCAAATCATGGAGGTCGCCAATTAGATGGCTCTCGTTCACCTTTTGATCAAATAAAAGCAATTTCAGATGCAGTAGGAGACAAACTAGAAATAATCTTAGATGGTGGAGTGAGAAGAGGGACCCATGTTCTAAAAGCCTTAGCATCTGGTGCAAAAGCTTGTAGTTTTGGAAAAATGTTTCTGTTCTCTTTAGCCGCAGGAGGTCAGAAAGGTGTTGAGCATTTACTTAAAAATATTCATGATGAAATTAATAGAAATATGGTATTAATGGGCTGTAAAAATTTAAAAGAGTTAAACAGTTCAAAACTAATTTATAGAAACCAGGGAGTATAAAAATTATGAAATTGGCAAAAAGTTTAGAAAGATTAGGTACGGAGTCTGCGTTTACTGTTCTTGCAGAGGCAAAAAAATTAGAGGCCCAAGGTAAACCGATGATTCATTTAGGATTAGGTCAACCAGATTTTAAAACTCCAAAACATGTTGTTGATGCAGCAAAAAAAGCGCTTGATGATGGACATCATGGATATGTAATGTCAAATGGTATCCCTGAATGTCGCCAAGCAGTCACAAGATGGATTAAAAAACGGTACAATGTAGATATCAATTTTGAAAGAATCTTAATTATGCCAGGTGGAAAACCTACAATGAGTTATGCTATTCAATGTTTTGGTGAACCAGGAGCAGAGATTATACATCCAACACCCGCTTTTCCAATTTATGAGTCTATGATTAATTATACAGGCTCAACCTCAGTTCCATATGACTTAACAGAAAGTAAAGACTTAAAATTCGACCCAGATAAGATTTTATCTATGATAACAGACAAAACTCGATTGTTAATTTTGATAAATCCAAACAATCCAACTGGAAGCTTTGTTGAGAAAAAAGATGTTGATGTTCTAGCCGACGGTCTGAAGAAGCACCCTCATGTAACAATCCTTAGTGATGAAATTTATAGCAGACAAATTTTTGATGGAAAAGAAATGCCCACTTTTTTTAATTACCCAGAGTTAAGAGAAAGATTAATTGTGCTGGAGGGATGGAGTAAAGCTTACTCCATGACTGGATGGAGACTTGGTTGGAGTTTTTGGCCAGAACATTTAGTTGAACATGTTAACAAATTATTAATTAATAGCGTTTCATGTGTTAATGCTGCGGCTCAATTTGCTGGTATCGCTGCTTTGGATGGTCCTGATGACTCTATTGATGCAATGATGGAAAAATTTACTCAAAGAAGAGATCTTATTTATAAAGGTTTAAATGATTTACCAGGTGTTGAATGTAGTTTACCTGGAGGAGCTTTTTATGCATTTCCAAAAGTAATTGGAACTGGAATGAATGGTGCAGAGTTTGCAAGAAAGGCTATGCATGAAGCGGGAGTAGCAATAGTTCCGGGATCAGCTTTTGGTGAAACTTGCCAAAACTATGTTAGATTTAGTTTTGCTGCATCTAGAGATAATATTTCACAAGCATTAGAAAACATAAAGAAAATGCTATCTAAATAAGGTATATTTTTTTAGCATTATTTATTAATATCACTTCTTATGAACGATCAAGTACAAGCTGAACTTAAGAAGATTTTTAATGGAAGATTTTCAACCTCCGTGTCTACGAGAACAAATTATGCTAGAGGTGAAGATACTTATGATCCAATTTTATCAAAAGCTGTAGTATTCCCAGAAACTAATGAAGAAGTTTCTCAAATACTAAGACTGTGTAATGAAAATAAAATTCCTGTTGTGCCATTTGGTACAGGTACTTCTTTAGAGGGCAATGTAGTTGGAAATGAGAAAGGAATAACTATCAGCCTAGAAAAAATGAATAAAATTTTAAGTGTTAATGCTGAGGACTTTGATTGTAGAGTCCAAGCTTGTGTCACAAAAGAGCAATTAAATGAATATTTAAGAGAGGATGGAGTCTTTTTCCCAATTGATCCAGGTGCAAATGCAGCAATTGGAGGTATGGCTTCTACCTCAGCTTCGGGAACGATGGCTGTAAAATACGGTACAATGAAAACTGTAATTACTGGTTTAACCGTCGTTTTACCTAATGGTGATATTATTAATACAGGAGGTAGAACGAAAAAAACTTCTGCAGGATATAATCTAACTAATTTATTCATTGGTTCTGAGGGAACTTTAGGTGTCATAACGGAAGTTCAATTAAGACTTTCTCCTATACCAGAGAGTATAATGTCAGCTGTTTGTCATTTCCCAACTTTAGAAAAAGCAGTTCAAACTGCGCAACAAGTAATACAGTATGGTGTACCCATCGCAAGAATTGAAATGTTAAATAAAGATCAAATGGGTATAAGTATAAACTATTCAAAACTTAAAGATATCGAAGAAACGCCAACATTATTTTTTGAATTTCATGGATCAGAAATATCTAATAATGAAAATATCAAAATAGTTGAGGAAATATCCAAGGATAACAATGGTAGCTCTTTTAAGTGGGCAAAAGATTTAGAGGAAAGAAATAAACTCTGGCAAGCTAGATGGGATGTTTACTATTCCGTCAAAGCCTTGATAAATAATGGAAGAGTTTATTCAACAGACGTATGTTTGCCTATATCGAATATAACAGAGTGCGTAAATTATGCAGAAGAACAAGCTAAAAAATTTGGACTCAGAGCACCGATGGTTGGTCACTTAGGGGATGGAAATTTCCATGTGTTGTTACCTTTTGATCCTGAAAAAAAGGAAACGTATAAAAAGATAAGAGAATTTAATGATTTATTAATAAAAAAAGCCTTAGAACTTAAAGGAACAATTACAGGAGAACATGGTGTAGGTCTTCATAAAAAAGAATATCTCTTAAAGGAGCATGGAGACAACATTCCTGTTATGAAATTGATTAAAAGAAGTATTGATCAAAACAACATTATGAATCCGGGCAAGATATTTGATTTAAATTAACAAAAAATATTTTATGAAAAAAATTTTAATTACGAGAAAATTAATTAAAGAGAGCGAAGACAAAGCCTCTAAAACATTTGATCCAATATTCAATTCAAATGATGAGCTATACTCACAATCAAAAGTCATAGAGATGAGCAAAGGTTGTGATGGTATTCTATCCTCTTTAACTGAAAAGATGGATGAAGAAACTATAAATAAGTTACCTGATACAATAAAAATCATTTCAAATTTTGCAGTTGGTTTTGGAAATATAGATTTGGAAGCAGCAAAAAAAAGAGGAATCGTAGTTACTAATACACCCGAAGTTTTATCAGACGCAACTGCTGAGATTGGTATTCTTTTGATATTAGGAGCCTGTAGAAGGGCTGCAGAGGGAATTGAGTCTGCCAGAGATGGTGGATGGAAATGGTCTGCGGATTATCTTATTGGTAAACAATTAACTGGAACAAGACTCGGAGTTTTAGGGATGGGTAGAATTGGTCAAAAAATTGCAAGGATTGCTAAATCATTAGGTATGATTATTCACTATCATAACCGATCAAAACTCAGCGAAGAAAAAGAGCAAGGTGCAATTTACCATGATAATTTAAAAAGCCTTTTTTCAGTGTCTGATGTTTTATCTATTTGTTGTCCAGCAACAAAAGAAACTGTAAATATGATAAACAAAGAAACAGTTGAGTATTTCCCCAAAGGAGCAGTAATAACTAATATTGCAAGAGGTGATATAGTTGAAGATGAAGCGTTGATAGATGCACTTAATAGGAGAAAAATTTATGCTGTAGGACTTGATGTTTATAAGAATGAACCAAATTTAAATCCAGGATATTTAAAGATCAAATCAGCTTTTATTTTGCCTCATTTAGGCAGTGCAACTAAAGATACTAGAATTGCAATGGCAAACCTCGCGATAGATAATATTGAAGAGTTCTTCAGGACAGGAAATTGCACCAATAAAGTAAATTAATTCTACTTCAGATTGAAATTAATTTAAATTCTGCGACATCTACTCCATTTTTTGGAAAGACTCTAATTTGATTCTATGCTTAAATTGCCCGAGTTAATTAACTTTAATAGGAGTAATAATGACAAAAGAAAATAAATCATTGAAGGTGAAGACATCTTCAAGACGTAAGTTCTTTAAAACTGCTGCTAAAGCTGGTGCTGTAGCTGCAGCTGCGGTTGCAATGCCAAACATAGCAACTGCTGGCGGTCATAAAACTTTAAAGATGCAAGCTGCATGGCCAAGTGGAGCAAACATCTTTTTTGAAATGGCCGGAGACTACTGCAAAATGGTAGATGAGATGTCTGGAGGTACACTTAAGATTGATCTTCAACCAGTTGGAGCAGTCGTAAAGACTTCAGAAATCGGACAAGCAGTAAGTTCTGGTGTAGTAGATATGGGTCACTGGGTGACGGCATATTGGTATGGTAAAAATCCAGCTGCATCATTATTTGGAACTGGTCCTTCATACGGTATGTCATCTCAAGAAGTTATGGGATGGATGGAGTATGGTGGAGGAAGAAAACTGTATGATGAAACTCTTGCAAAAGTAGGTTTCGATTACATTGGTTTTTTCCATATGCCTATGCCAGCACAGCCTTTTGGTTGGTTCAAAAAGAACGTAACAAAAGTATCTGATGTTAAAGGTATGAAGTACAGAACAGTTGGTCTAGCGACTAACGTTTTGACTGCAATGGGAATGGTAGTTAGACAATTACCAGGTGGTGAAATTCAGCCAGCTATGAAAACTGGTTTGATTGAAGCTGCTGAGTTTAACAATCCAACTTCAGACTCTCAATTTGGTATGCAAGACGTTTCTAAGCACTATCACTTAGGAAGCTTCCACCAATCTCAAGAGATGTTTGAGATTCCAGTTAACAAAAAAACATATAATAGTTTATCACCTGCGCACCAAGCGATATTGAAAAATGCTGCTTATGCTGCAAACAGTGATAACTACTTTAAAGCTTTAGTAAGATACTCAGCAGACTTAGCTAAGTTGATGAATGAGCATAAGGTAAATGTTTACCAAACTTCAGATGAGATTTTGGCTCAACAATTAAAAGGTTGGGACAAAGTAATTGGTGACTTTAATAAGAAAGATCCTTTCTTTAAGAAAGTTGTTGATTCTCAAAAATCTTATGCGAAGAGGGTGATGAAATACTTGCTGATGAATCAGCCTAATTACAAACTTGCATATGAAAATGAGTTTGGTCCAATTGCAAAAGTTAAGATATAATTAACTTTTATAAATTTTAATGAGGGGGCTTCGGCCCCCTTTTTTATTTGATTAATTCAGAACAATTCAATACAAGTTTATATCTATGATGAGATCTTACATAAAATTCGCTGATCGTTTGAGTGTCTCAATGGGTAAAGCATTCTCGTGGTGTATAGTAATTTTGATGGGAGGAACATGCTATGAAGTTTTTATGGCGTATGCTTTGAATGCTCCAACCTTGTGGAATTTCGATTTCAGTCTTCAAATGTATGGTGCAATTTTTATGATGGCTGGAGCTTATACTTTATGTACTGAAGCACATGTTAGAGGAGATGTTATATACAGATTATTTTCTCAGAGAATGCAAGCTTGGATAGATATTGTTTTATATTTTATTTTCTTCTTCCCAGGAGTTATCGCTTTAGCTTTTTATGGTTATGAATATGCAGCATTAGCATGGAAAATTAAAGAAACAAGTTGGAATAGTCCTGCACAAATTCAAATTTATATGGCAAAATCTTTAATACCATTATCTGGAACACTTTTAACACTCCAAGGAATTAGTGAGGTATTTAGATGTATCATCTGTATTCAAACAGGTAGTTGGCCTGAAAGAGGAACAGAGCGTGATGCTGAGGAAACTGAAAAAGTATTAATGAGAACTTCACAACAAGGAAACAAAGAAGATGTTATTTAGTTTAACAAATCCAGAAGTAGCAATTATGATGATGGGAATATTTCTATTTGCTGTCTTATTAGGTTTTCCTATTGCGTTCACTCTTATGGCAATGGGTTTAGGTTTTGGATACTACGCTTATTTTGATCCAACCAAGATGGAACATCTATTTGATAACAGGATATTTCAACTCTTTGTTCAAAATACTTATACTGTAATGGATAACAATGTGTTGACCGCAGTCCCCCTCTTTTTATTTATGGGATATTTAGTTGAAAGAGCTGGAATTGTTGCAAAATTATTTTTTGCAATAAGATTAGCATCACACAAACTTCCAGCTTCAATGGCAGTTGCCGCATTAATTACTTGTGCACTATTTTCAACCGCAACAGGTATCATAGGAGCAGTAGTAACTTTAATGGGTCTTCTTGCTTGGCCAGCAATGGTTAAAGCTGGTTATGATAAAAAATTTGCATCTGGAATTATTTGTTCAGGTGGTTGTTTAGGAATTTTAATTCCACCTAGCATTATGTTGATTGTCTATTCTGTTATTGCTCAATTGTCGCCTTTACGATTATTTGCAGCTGCAATTTTCCCAGGATTAATGTTAGCAGGACTTTATATTGGTTACGCAATATTTAGGGCTTGGATGAATCCTTCCATAGCTCCAAAACCTGCAGCAGAAGAGATACCCCCTACTGCGGTAATTATGAAAGAGGTTTTGGTTTCTTTCTTACCATTATTTTCTTTAATAATCCTAGTTTTAGGAACAATACTTGCAGGTATAGCAACTCCGGCAGAGGCAGCCGCTGTTGGTGCATTTGGTTCATTAGTGCTGTCATATTTTTATAAAACCCTTAAATGGAAAAATTTTAAAGAGTCAGTTTTTCTTACAGCAAAAACAACAGCTATGATCATGTGGTTATTTATTGGATCTTGGACTTTTGCCTCAGTATTTTCATATTTAGGTGGCCATGAAGTTTTTGAGCATTTTTTTAAATCTTTAAATTTACAACCTTGGCAGTTTTTAGTTATTACCCAATTAATTATATTTTTATTAGGCTGGCCTCTAGAATGGACAGAGATATTAATTATATTTGTGCCGATATTTTTACCATTAGTTGAATTTTTTGGTGTTAACCCATATTTTTTTGCAATGCTAATCGCTTTAAACTTACAAACCTCATTTTTGACACCCCCCATGGCAATGTCAGCATATTATTTGAAAGGAGTTCAATCAAAGAATGTTGAACTTATGCAAATTTTTGGAGGAATAATGCCTTTCTTAGGAATTGTAATTTTAGCGATGGTTCTAATGTATTTATTCCCAGGAATAGCACTTTGGTTACCAGAGACATTATTTGCAAATTAATTTTAAATGACAGATATATTTTCTTTAAGTCTTGAGGAACTAGCAAAAAAAATAAAAGATGCCCAACTTACATCAGTTGAGGTTTGTGAAAAATATATTGAACGAATAGATAAGTTTGAAAAAGATGTAAAAGCCTGGGCACATTTTGATAAAAAAGTTTTATTAGAAAAAGCAACTGAGGCTGATGATCATAGAAGATCAGGAAAACCAGTAGGACCACTGCATGGAGTACCGATAGCAGTTAAAGATATTATTGGAACTGTTGATATGCCTACTGAGTGTGGAACTGTAATCAGGAAAGGAAAATCATATTCTCAAAATGCTGAAATAATTGATTTGCTTCATGCATCAGGAGCAATTGTTATGGGCAAAACAGCAACCTCAGAACTTGCCTACTTAGGACCTCCAGCAACAACTAATCCTCACGATAAAGATAGAACACCGGGGGGTTCATCTAGCGGATCAGCAGCTACGGTTGCTTCCTTTATGGCTCCAGCTTCTATTGGTTCTCAAACAGGAGGATCTGTAATAAGACCAGCGTCTTATTGTGGTGTAGTTGGTTATAAACCGAGCTATGGACTTATTTCAAGAAACGGAGTTCTAAGAACCTCATACAGCTTAGATCAAATTGGAATGTTTGGTCGTAAAGTTGAAGATGTAGCTATGTTAGCAAAGGTATTGATAAAGAAAGATAAATATGATCCAGCTACGATTCATTACTCTACAGAAAATATTTTAACTGAAACTAAGAAAGGTCCAATTTTTGAGCCTAAGTTTATTTTTTATAAAACTGATCATTGGAAAATAATTGATAAAAAATCACGAGAGTCTTTTGAATATTTTATTAAATCTTTTAAAAAAAATATTGAGGTATTTGATACTCCCTCATATTTTAAGGATATACACAAATATCACCAAATTATTCATGAAACAGACCTAGCAAATAATTTTTCTATTTATTTTCAAAAATTTAAAAAGAAACTTTCAAAGTATATGCAGGATGCTATTTCAAATGGAAATAAATACACCGCAAAAGAGTATGCTGAGGCAATTGATTTTATGAAAAGAAGTTATGAGTCTTACGAAGAAGTATTTGAAGACTATCATGGAGTACTATCCCCATCTAGTCCTGGTGTTGCACCTAAAGGATTAAAGAGTACTGGAACAGCAGAATTTAACAAAGTCTGGTCTTATCTAGGTACCCCTTGCATATCACTGCCTTTACTTGAGGGTGAAAATAATCTACCATTAGGAGTCCAATTAATTGGCAACAAATACGATGATCATAGATTTTTGGGTGTCGCCAATTGGCTTGAAAAGGAGTGTCAGGATTAATGTATGAATAAAATAACAACAATAATAGGTTTGTCATTTGCTGTTTTCTTTTTAATTGGTCTAGCGACCACTCTTACTAGATCAATGATGATTGGTTTTTTGGATGTAATACCAGTCTATTTATTAATGGGTGCTGCCATCATAATGATGATTTACGAAGCCTTTTTTGATAAAAGTTAAACTATCGTAAATTGAATAATTCGAAAAAAAATTTTTTTTCATTTTCCTTATTATTTATTCAGCCAATTTTTATGGCTAGTAACCTTGTTGTAGCAAGAGGTGGTGTCGAGTTTGTACCTCCAATATCATTAGCTTTTTGGAGATGGACACTAGTTTTTTTGATATTATTACCTTTCACATACATAACATTAAAAAAAAATTATAAGGTTATTAAAAAAGAATATAAAAAATTATTTTTTTTAGGCTCAATGGGATGTGGAGTATGTGGAGCCTTTCCATTTTTAGCAGGTGAGACTACAACGGTGACTAATATGGGAATTATTTACACATCTTCGCCCGTGTTTATAATTTTGATTTCATACTTTTTTTTTCATGAAAAAATAAATTTTACAAAAATAATTGGATTAATTGCATGTTTAATAGGAGTCTTTACAATCATTATAAAAGGAGATTTAAATCTATTAATAAATTTACAATTCACAATTGGTGATTTATGGATGTTAGCTGCCGCTATTGGATGGGCATTATATTCAATTTATTTGTTTTACTGGAATTCAGAACTAAAAATTTTTGAAAGATTTACCTTAATATCATTTTTTGGAGCTTTAAGTTTATTACCATTCTATATAGGTGAGGAAATATTTTATAAACAGACAGTTTTTATGCCTGAATTTTATTTTTGGGTAATCTTTGCTGCTATTTCGCCAGGAATAATTGCTTTTACACTTTACACTGTTGCTCAAAAAAAATTAGGTGCGTCTTTAACAGGCTTCACTCTTTACGTTTTTACAGTTTATGGAGCAATTTATGGTTATTTTTTATTTGATGAAAAATTTGAAAATTATCATTTCATCGGAACAATACTGGTGTTTTTTGGCATATACTTAGCAAAGAAAAAAAATGTTAAAAAAGTTTAGGAATATTTTGTTGTTATTTTTTCAAATAGTTATTTTTGTCTATTTTTTAATCTTAGTTTTTTTATATTTTTATCAGAGAAATTTATTATATCATCCTAATGAAAATAATTATTCTGGCGATCAAATATCAGTCCCTATTGAAAAAGTAAAAATTAAGACAGAGGATAACATTGATTTATTGGGCTGGTTTCACGAAAAAGACTTAGAAAAATATAAAACAGTTTTATTTTTTCATGGAAATGCCGGTACTCTTGAAAATAGAATTCATAAATTAAACCATTTCCATAAAATGAATGTTAATTTTTTAATAATTGCCTGGAGAGGGTTTAGTGGTAATAAAGGTAAACCATCTGAGGAAGGTCTTTACAAAGATGGAAGAAGTGCAGTTAATTGGTTATTTAGAAAAGGCGTAAAAGAAGAAAATATTGTTATTTATGGTGAATCATTAGGAACTGGTGTCGCAACTCACTTGTCACAAAATAAAAATTTTGCTGGCGTCGTACTGGAAACTCCTTTTACTTCTATGATTGATGCAGCCAAAACGTTTTATCCATATGTGCCTGTAAGTTTATTATTGAAAGATAAATTTGATAATAAAAGTAAAATTGAGAATATAAATGTCCCAATTTTAATAATGCATGGTGAGGCTGATCAAATAGTTCCATTTTTTATGGGAAAAAAAATGTACGAAAAAGCAAATATGCCAAAATATTCTTATTTCACAAAACATGACAATCATATGATGGAGTATGATGAAAACCTTGTTAAAGCCCTTAACTCATTTTTAAAAAGTTTAAATTAAGCCACAATCTCAACAAATATACTTCAAGAATTTAATTTAATAAAAGATAATGAAAAGATTATCTGTTTTGTTTATTGTGTTCTTTGTTTTTACTACCAACGTTTATTCACAAGATGAATTTTTTCAACCAGACGATTTATTTCATATAGATCACATGGATTCACATAACAAAGAATTTAGCTTGTATTTTAAAGGTAGAGAAAAATCTATTTTAGCAAGAGGCGAAAATGAAAATTATATAAATGATTATCCAAAGGATCTTTATATTTATAATCATTTAACAAAGTCCTCTTCACCTCTAATTTCTTATGAGTGGTTTCCTTCGCAAGCTAAATATCTTTTACAAGAATATGATTTTCCAGTGTTTCCAGATGATTTTGCATATTATTTATTAAAAGACGATAAAACATTAGTATTGATTAGCGCCGTGAAAAGTTTAAATGCTAATTTTAAATATGACATCGCCAGTAAAAAACTAGAGCTTTACCCAACCACTGGTAAATTTGACTTTATAATCTCCTCATTTTCTAAAGATTGTGGTCATTATAAATTTGATGATAATTATAAATGTAATATCTACAAACCTTTGATCTCTAGCAATTTAATCAATTAATTTGAGTAAAAGCTTGGGCAAATTTTTCTGCTTCGAACAATTGTAAGTCGTCTTCTTTTTCACCCAAACCTAGCGCAATAATTGGAATTTCATATTTTTTTGCTAGCGCTAACAAAATTCCTCCCTTGGCTGTACCATCTAATTTTGTCATCACGATACCTGTTATCGGGATGATTTTATTAAATTCTTCGACTTGATTTAATACATTTTGTCCTGAAGTTGCATCTAAAACTAAAATAACATTATGGGGTGCATTTGGATCTATTTTTTTTGTGACATTCGCTATCTTTTTATATTCTTCCATTAAATTTTTTTTATTTTGGAGTCTTCCTGCAGTATCTATCAAAACTTGATCAAAATTATTTTTAATAGCTTCATCCACTGCCTTAAAAGCAACTGAGGCAGGATCAGCACCTTGAGATGATTTTACTATTTGAACATCTACTTTACTTGCCCAATTTTCTAGTTGTTCAATTGCTGCGGCACGAAATGTATCTGAAGCTGCAAACATGACCTTACTGCCGTTGATCTTTAATATCTTTCCTATTTTACCGATCGTTGTTGTTTTCCCAACACCGTTCACACCAGAAATTAATGTTGCATTAAGCTTTTCTTTTTTTTCAAAAAAGGATTTATTTTCCAAAGGTTTCATCAAAGAAATTATGTATTCTTTTAAAATAGAGTTTATCTCTTTAGATAGATCTTTATTTGGGTCAATTTTTTTTCTAGAAATTATTTCTTTTATTTCAGAAGCAGCTTCAACCCCCACATCTGATTGAATTAAAAATTCCTCAATTTTATTTAAATTTTCATCATTAATTTCTTTTTTTACAATTATTTCTTTAAGTCCAGATGTAATTGCTGATGCACTTTTCTTAAATCCAATTTTAAATTTGTCAAAAATTCCCATTATAATTTTATCTTTATTTCTTTAATATCTGAAACAGGTCCTTTCATGTGAATAGAATTATTTTTATCTATAGAAATTGATAACTTTCCAGTTGCAAACTCTATATCAGTTTTATTTTCTGTAAGATTATTTAATTTACCTGCATATGCTGTAGCACACGCTGCAGTTCCGCAAGCTTTAGTAAGACCAGCTCCTCTTTCCCAAACTTTTACTTTGATCAAATTTTTATTAGAAATTTGCGCAATTGTTACATTACATTTCTCTGGGAAGATTTCGTGATTTTCTATCTCAGGGCCAATTTTCTCTATATTAAAATCCTCAATCCTTTTAACAAAAAAGACAATATGTGGGTTACCCACATTAATTGCAGTGCCACCTAAGTACTCATTATTATTTGTATCAATAATTTTGATATTTAAGTTTTTTGTATCCATTTCTTTTGATAAAGGTATTTCATCCCATTTTAACTTTGCTTTACCAATTTCTGTTGTAACAATTTTTTTCTCTAAAATTTCAGATTTTAATTTTCCTGATAGCGTATTCAAAATAATTGACTTGTTATTTTTTTCATTTGAAATCAAATTTGCAACACATCTAGTTCCATTTCCACATGCTCCAGACTCTCCTCCATCTGAATTAAAAAATCTTAAATTTGCATCTGCAGAACTATCTGACTCAATAAATATTAGTTGATCACAACCAATAAAATTTCTGTCACAAATTTTAACTATCTGATCTTTCGTCAAATTGGTAATTTTTTCTCTATTATCAATTATCACAAAATCATTACCCAATCCGTCCATTTTAAAAGCTTTGATGTCCATATATAGTTATTTAACTTATTTATTGACTTTTTGAACCTCTATTATAGTTTGTGGCGGTTTCCGCAAAAACATTAAATTTGCGGTGTCTTTGGAAACAAAGAGATCGACACTAGTCAGCGAGGGTTCGCCCACTAGTGAGATTACTGCTGTGTGTAATAAATATGTTTGAAAATTTAACAAATAAATTTGAGGAAGTTTTTTCCTCTCTAAAAAAAGCCCCATCACTTGATGAAAATCAGGTCGATGAAGGATTGAGAGGAATTAGACAAGCTTTATTAGAAGCTGATGTGTCTCTTGAAGTTGCTAAAGATTTTATTGAAAAGGTTAAACCAAAAGCATTAGGTCAAGAAATTATTAGATCAACATCACCTGGCGATATGGTGGTAAAAATTGTTTATGATGAATTAGTTAATCTTTTAGGTGAAAAAAATAATGATGTAAATTTAAATGCAGTTCCTCCAGTGCCAATGATGCTTGTCGGGCTACAAGGTTCTGGTAAAACAACAACAACTGCTAAACTTGCGAGATATCTAGAGAATACAAAAAAAAAGAAAGTAATGATGGTCAGTTTAGATATTTACAGACCAGCTGCTCAAGAGCAGTTAAAATCTTTAGGTGAACAAAATAATATATTAACTCTTCCAATAATTGAAGGTCAACAACCTAGTGATATTTGTCAAAGAGCAATTAGTGCAGCAAATTTGAATGGAGCAGATATTATCTTATTCGATACTGCTGGTAGAACACAAATAGATTTGCAGATGATGAGTGAAATTAAACAAATTGAAAATGCCATCAAACCTGCAGAGACGTTTTTAGTAGCTGACTCTCTTACCGGACAAGTAGCTGCATCAGTAGCAAAAGAATTTAATAATACAGTAAATTTATCCGGAATTATTTTAACAAGGGCAGATGGTGATGCGAGAGGCGGGGCTGCTGTAAGCATGAAATTTGTTTCGCAGGTTCCAATTAAATTTTTAGGTATTGGTGAAAAGATCGAAAATCTTGAAGTTTTTCACCCAGATAGAATTGCAAATAGAATTCTTGGGATGGGAGATATTGTTTCTCTTGTTGAAAAAGCAGCCCAAGATCTTGGGGAAGAAAATATAAAAAAAACAGAAGAAAATTTAAAAAAAGGCCAATTTTCAATGCAAGATTATTTAACTCAACTGAGACAAATGAAAAAAATGGGAGGGATTGAAGGCATCATGTCTTTCATGCCAGGAGTTTCAAAGGTTAAATCTCAAATGGATGCCGCAGGTATTGATGAGAGTGTTATTACAAAAAATGAGGCTATAATTTTATCAATGACTAAAAAAGAAAGAGAGAACCCAAAAATAATTGATGGTTCTAGAAAAAAAAGAATTGCTAATGGTTCAGGAACTGATCCAGCCACTATCAATAAATTGTTAAAACAATTTAAAATGATGTCTGAAATGATGAAGAAGATGTCAAAAGGAAATCTGAAAGGTATGTCTGATAAAGGAATACCTCCAGAATTATTTAATCAATTAAAATAAAAAGGAGAGTAAATGTTAAAATTAAGATTATCTAGAGGTGGCACAAAAAAGAGGCCTGTTTATAAGGTTGTTGTAGCCGACAGTCGATTTGCAAGAGATGGTAGATTTATAGAGAAAGTAGGTTTTTTCAATCCATTGTTACCAAAAGAAAAAAAAGAAAGAATTGGATTGGAGGCTGAGAGAATAAAATATTGGTTGGGTCAAGGTGCACAACCTACAACAAGAGTAGCTAGAATTTTAGGTGAGAATGAATTGATGCCTATGCCTGCTAATGGAAATAACCCACAAAAAGCAATTCCAAAAAAAGATAGAAAAAAAGAAGGTTCGGAAGAAACTAAAAAGGAAGAGTCTCCAAAGGCAGATGCTGCTCCAGCTGGAGATGCTAAAAAAGACGAAGCACCAAAAGCAGAAGCTAAAAAAGACGAAGCACCAAAAGCAGAAGCTAAAAAAGACGAAGCACCAAAAGCAGATGCTAAAAAAGACGAAGCACCAAAAGCAGAAGCTAAAAAAGACGAAGCACCAAAAGCAGAAGCTAAAAAAGAAGAGAAGAAATAAAGTAAAGGATATTAATGTTGCAAGCTCAAGTATTTACACTTTATCCAGATATTTTTCCTGGGCCTTTAGGAAAAGGTCTTTACGGAAAAGCAATGTCTAAAAAATTGTGGAGTTTGAATGTGATAAATATTAGAGATGCAGCTACAGACAAACATAAAACAGTTGATGATACTCCTTACGGCGGTGGAACAGGTATGTTATTAAAACCTGATGTTTTAGCAAATTCTATTGATCAAAACATAAATAAAGGAGATAGAATTTTGTATCTTTCACCGAAAGGTAAAGTATTTAATCAAAAACTCGCCCAAGATCTATCATTAGAAAAATCCTTCTCATTAATTTGCGGCCATTTCGAAGGTGTTGATGAGAGAGTATTATCTACAAGAAATATTGAAGAGATAAGTGTAGGAGACTATGTATTGTCAGGCGGAGAAACTGCTGCGCTAGTAGTGCTTGATAGTGTATTGAGACTTTTACCTGGAGTCTTAGGGAATGATAAATCAGCTTCTGAAGAAACTTTTGAAAATGGCCTTTTGGAGTATCCACAATATACCAAACCCCAGATTTGGGAGGAAAAATCAGTTCCAGATGTGTTATTATCTGGTGATCACGCTAAAATTAAAGACTGGCGTTTAACTCAATCTGAGGCTATAACACGCGACCGAAGACCAGATTTGTGGCATAAATATAAGAAAAATTAATTTGTTAAATATTAAAATGAAAACAATAGAGGAAATAAACCAAAATAACGTTAAAAAAATTCTTTCAGAAAAAAAGATCCCTGACTTTTTTCCTGGTGATGTTGTTAAAGTTGGTGTCAGAATTACAGAGGGAAAAAAAGAAAGAATTCAATATTTTGAAGGTGTTTGTATAGCTAAAAAAAGTAGAGACATAAACTCCTCTTTTACTGTTAGAAAAATATCTTTTGGAGAAGGTGTTGAAAGAACTTTCCCGTTGTATGGAACTGTTATTGACTCAATCAAAGTAATTCGTTCAGGAAAAGTAAGAAGAGCTAAACTGTATTATTTAAGAGACAGAACTGGAAAATCTGCGAGGATCGCTGAAAAAATAAGAAAAAAAATTGGTATTGATATTGACGTTAAGCCTGAGACTGTTACTGAAGAAAATCTAGCGCCAGCTGAAAAAGAAAGTGCACCAGAATCTGCAAAAGAGGCTACCCCAACTGTAGAGACTATAAAAGAAGATGCCCCAAAAACAGAGATGAAAAAAGAGGCACCCAAAGCTGAAACTAAAACTGAAAAAAAACTTGAAAATTTACAGGAAAAAAAATAATTTTTTTCTCAATGCCTAATACTCTTTACGATAAAATTTGGAACGAACATTTAGTTCATCAGCAAGAAGATGGAACAGCTTTATTGTTTGTTGACAGACACTTAGTTCATGAAGTTACTAGTCCACAAGCCTTTGAAGGACTAAGAAATTCTAAACGTAAAGTAAGACACCCAAAATTGACATTAGCTGTTGCAGATCATAATGTTCCCACAACGGATAGGTCAAAAGGTATTTCAGACCATGAGTCTAAAATTCAAGTTGAAACTTTAGAGGCTAATTGTAAAGAGTTTGGTATTAAACTTTTTGGAATGAGCGATAAGAGACAAGGAATTGTTCATGTCACAGGGCCTGAACAGGGTTTTACGCAACCCGGTACAGTTATTGTCTGTGGCGATAGTCATACAGCAACACATGGAGCATTTGGTGCATTAGCTTTTGGTATTGGAACTTCAGAAGTAGAACATGTTTTAGCAACTCAAACATTAGTTCAAAAAAAAGCAAAGAATTTTAGAATAAATGTCAACGGTACACTTCCATTAGGTGTTACATCAAAAGATGTAATTCTTCAGATAATTGGAAAAATTGGAACTGCTGGAGGAACAGGATGTGTAATAGAATATGCAGGTGATCTAATTAAATCGCTTAGTGTTGAGAATAGAATGACAATTTGTAATATGACTATCGAAGGTGGTGCAAGGGCAGGATTAATTGCTCCTGATGAAAAGATATTTAAATACTTAGAAGGTAGACCAATGTCTCCCAAAGGAGATGATTGGGATAAAGCATTAGAAAATTGGAAAAGTTTAAATACTGATGATGGTGCAAAGTTTGACAAAGAGGTAAACCTAACTGCTAATGAAATTTCGCCAATGATAACTTGGGGAACTTCACCTCAGGATGTTATTACGATAGATGAAAGAGTACCAAATCCAAAAAATGAGAAAGATGAGGATAGAAAAAACTCTTTAGAACGAGCCTTAAATTATATGGGCTTGAAACCAGATATGGCAGCTAAAGATATTAAAATTGATAAAGTTTTCATTGGGAGCTGTACTAATGGGAGAATTGAAGATTTGAGAGAGGCTGCAAAAATTTTAAAAGATAAAAAAATTGCCTCTCATGTTCATGCTATGGTTGTTCCTGGATCAGGACTAGTTAAAGAACAGGCAGAACAAGAAGGATTAGATAAAATTTTTGTAAAGTCAGGATTTGAATGGAGAGAGCCAGGTTGTTCCATGTGTTTAGCTATGAATGCAGATAAATTAAAACCTGAAGAAAGATGTGCCTCTACATCAAATAGAAATTTTGAAGGTAGGCAAGGCAGAGGTGGAAGAACCCATTTAGTAAGCCCAGGTATGGCAGCAGCAGCAGCAATATCTGGAAACCTTGATGATGTAAGGAAATACCAAAATTAACATGCAAAAATTTAACACTTTGAAGAGTATACCAGCGTATTTGCCAATAGTTAATATTGATACAGATATGATTATTCCAAAACAATTTTTAAAAACAATTAAAAGAACTGGACTAGGCAAAAATTTATTTTTTGAGATGAGATATGACGATCAAGGTAAAGAAATAAATGATTTTGTTTTAAACACAGATCCTTACAATAACTCAAAAATTCTAATTGCTGGAAAAAATTTTGGTTGTGGTTCTTCAAGAGAACACGCTCCATGGGCATTATTAGACTTCGGTATTACGTGTGTGATAAGTTCAAGTTTTGCAGATATCTTTTATAACAACTGTTTTAAAAATGGAATTTTACCAATAATTTTAGATGATGATAAAATTAAAGAACTATCAGAGTATGCAAAAAGAAAAGAAGAAATTTTTATAGATCTTAAGGAAGAAAAAGTTATTTTTGGAAATAATGAATTAAAATTTAAAGTAGACTCGTTTAAAAAAAAGTGTTTGTTAGAAGGATTAGACGATATAGCTCTTTCATTAAAAAAATCTGATAAAATAGAAATTTTTGAAAAAGATTTAAAAGTCAAAAAGCCCTGGGTGTTTAATGATTAAAGTTAAAAAAAGAAGAGTGTTATTGTTACCAGGTGATGGAATAGGTCCTGAAGTTATTGCAGAGGTAAAAAAAGTAATCAATTGGTTTAATGATAAAAAATCTTTAGATTTTGAAATTGATGAAGATTTAGTTGGAGGGATTTCTTTTGATAAGCATGGAACACCTCTTACTGATGAAGTTTTTTATAAAGCATTAGAGAGTGCTGTAATAATGTTAGGTGCGGTTGGTGGACCAAAATGGGATGGTGTAGAATTTTCAAAAAAACCTGAGAGAGCCCTTTTAAAACTTAGAAAAGAACTAAAACTTTTTGCTAATTTAAGGCCAGCAATATGCTTTGAACAATTGGTAAATGCTTCAACTTTAAAACCAGAAATTGTATCAGGTTTAGATATTTTAATAGTTAGAGAGTTAACTGGTGGAGTATATTTTGGTGAACCAAGAGGAATTAAACCAATAGAAAATGGAGAAAGAAAAGGAGTAAACACTCATACTTATACTAGTAGTGAAATTATTAGAGTAGCTAGAGTTGCTTTTGACTTAGCTAAAAAAAGATCAAATAGAGTCATATCTTGTGAAAAATCTAATGTAATGGAAGCAGGTCAACTTTGGAAAGAAGAAGTACAATCATTACATGATAAAGATTATAAGGATGTTGAGTTAAGTCATATGTTGGCTGATAATTGTGCGATGCAATTAGTAAGAAACCCAAAACAATTTGATGTAATCTTAACTGATAATTTATTTGGTGACATGTTATCAGATGAGGCTTCTATGTTAACAGGCTCTCTTGGATTACTCCCTTCTGCATCATTAGGTGCAAAAAATAAGGATGGCGAAATGAGAGCTATGTATGAACCTATTCATGGTTCAGCTCCAGACATTGCTGGAAAAGGAGTTGCTAATCCTATCGCCTCAATTTTGAGTTTTGCTATGGCACTAAGATATTCTTTAGATTTAGATAAAGAGGCAGAGGCCTTAGAAAAGGCTGTACAAGAGGCTCTTAATGATGGATTAAGAACAAAAGATATAATGTCTGATAAAATGAAAGAGGTTTCTACTTCTCAAATGGGTGATGCGATCATTTCAAAATTGCAATAATTAATTAATTATCTTAAAGTCATACTATGCCAAGCTATACCGCTCCTGTTGATGATATGATGTTTCTATTCGAGAAACTTAGAAATAATCAAAAATATAATGAGTTAGAAAAATATAAAGAGGTAACAACTGATTTAGTAAAAGATATTTTGCAGGAGGCAGCGAAAATTAATCAAAATTTAATTTTACCATTAGCTAAAGCTGGTGACGAAAATCCTGCGGTTTTAGAAAATGGAGTAGTAAGAACTCCTCCAGGTTATAAAGAAGCTTACAAAAAATATATCGAGGACGGATGGACTTCACTATCTTGTGATCCAAAATATGGGGGTCAAGGTATGCCAAAAACTGTAAGTGTATTTTTTGATGAAATGCTTTCCTCAGCAAGTCTATCTTTTAAATTATACAGTGAACTAAGTATAGGTGCATATAATTGTATTAATCATCATGCTACAGACGATATAAAAAATAAATATTTACCTAAAATAGTTGAGGGAAAATGGAGCGGCACTATGTGCTTAACTGAGCCAGTATGTGGTACCGATTTAGGTTTATTAAGAACAAAAGCTAAGAAACAAGCTGACGGAACTTATAAAATAAGTGGTCAAAAAATATTTATTACTTCTGGTGATCATGATTTAACTGAAAATATTATTCATCTAGTTTTAGCAAGAGCAGATGACTCTCCAGCAGGTACAAAAGGAATAAGTTTATTTTTAGTTCCAAAATTTGTGGTTAAAGACGATGGAACAATTGGACCAAGAAATGGGATATCTACAGGATCAATCGAGACTAAGATGGGAATAAAAGGATCAGCAACTTGTGTATTAAATTTTGATGATGCTACTGGATACATGATAGGTGCTAAAGAAAAAGGATTAAGTGCAATGTTCACGATGATGAATCTTGAAAGAATAGTTGTTGGTATACAAGGGTTAGGTATTTCAGAAATTGCCTATCAAAATTCACTTACTTATGCAAAAGAGAGAAAACAAGGAAAATCAAATAACTCTACTTCAAAAAATGGCGCAGATTTTATAATTGAACACGCAGACATAAGAAGAACCCTACTTAATATGAAATCAATTATTGAAGGCGAAAGAGCTTTATGTTTTTGGTTGTCACAGCAAACTGAAGTAAGTTTAAATCATCCAGATGAAAAAACTCGTCAGGAAGCCTCAGATTATGTTTCCCTCATGACTCCTGTGGTAAAATCATTATTCACAGATTTAGCAATGGAAATAACAAGTGATGCTATGCAAATTCATGGTGGATATGGATACACTAAAGATCAAGGAATAGAACAATTATATAGAGATAATAGAATTACGCCTATATACGAAGGTACAAATTCGGTCCAAGCTTCGGATCTAGTTTTCAGAAAATTATCAAATAAAAACGGCAATATAATAAATAAATTTTTAGATCAGGTTAAGTCAGAGTGCGAGACTGACAATGAAAAAATTAAACCTTTTTTATCAGAATTTAATAAGAATTTAGATACTCTGAAAAAATTCAGTGATTGGATGACAGATAAAGCAAGCACAGCAAAAGATGATGTTAGCGCAGCGGCTAATGACTACCTCAAAACTTTAGGTTATGTATCTATTGCATATGCATGGATTAAGGTTCTAGAGGTGAGTTTTAAAGATTATGAGGAAAATAAAAATTTTTATAATGATAAAATAGACACTGCTAGATTTTATTTTGACAAAGTATTACCTAGAGCTGAACATCACTATAAGTCTGCAATTTCTGGAAGTTCAAATATTATGAATTTCAAGTTCAATTAAATGAGCCATTACGAAACTAATCTTGATAAAAATAATGCAAATTATGTTCCATTAACACCTTTGACTTTTTTAAAAAGAGCTTATGAAATTTATCCCAATTATGAAGCAGTTATTTATGAAGATAGGAAATATACTTGGAGTCAAGTTTATAAACGAACTGTAAAATTTGCTAGCGCACTTAATAAAATTGGAGTTAGCAAGGGTGATACTGTTTCATTTTTAGCTTTTAATACTCCTGAAATTTTTGAAGGACACTATTCAGTTCCAATGACAGGTGCAGTTCTTAATACTATTAATATAAGATTAGATGCTAAGACAATTGCGTATATTTTAGAACATAGTGAGGCAAAAGTTTTAGTTGTTGATAGGCAACTTCATGTGGAGGTTAAAAAGGCCCTAAATACTTTAAAAAGAAAAATAATAATAATTGATATAAACGATAAATTTGCAGACCAATCTAAGTGTGAGAAAATTGGAGAATTAGAATATGAAAGTTTTTTAAATACTGGTGACGAAAATTATAATTGGGAAATGCCGGAAGATGAATGGCAAGCATTATCACTTAGTTATACTTCAGGAACTACTGGAAACCCTAAGGGAGTGGTTTACCACCACAGAGGATCATATTTGATGTCAACTGGAAGTGCAGTTGCATGGAATATGCCAAACAGATTAAATTTTTTGACAATTGTGCCCATGTTTCATTGTAATGGTTGGGGTTATCCGTGGACTGTTCCCATGTTAAATGGAAGAACTATTTGCTTAAGAAATATTGATGTAAAGAAAATTTTTGAACTAATTGATAAATATGATGTCACTCATTTTGGAGGGGCGCCAATAGTGCTGAACATGATTACAGGAGCTCCTGCGTCTGACAGAAAAAAGCTAAAACAAAAAGTTTATGTATTGACTGCTGGAGCACCGCCACCAAGCATTATATTTAAAAAAATGAAAGAACTTGGATTTGAAGTAATGCATGTTTATGGATTAACAGAAACCTATGGTCATGTTACTCAATGTGCTTGGAACGACTCTTGGAATGAATTTGATGAAGAAAAGCAGAATGAGATTAAGGCAAGGCAAGGAGTCAGATACCCTAATACAGAGGGAATTACAGTTATGGACCCTGAGTCAATGAAAGAAGTACCTAAAGATGGAAAAACAATTGGTGAAATAATGATTAAAGGAAATGTCGTTATGAAGGGTTACTTCAAAGATAAAGATGCTACCGATAAAGCTATGGATGGTGGATGGTTTCATTCCGGAGATTTAGCGGTCATGCATCCAGATGGATATGTTAAAATTCAAGACAGATCCAAAGACATCATTATTTCTGGAGGTGAAAATATTTCTTCAATAGAAATAGAAAACACTTTAGCAAAGCATCCATCAGTTTCTATCGCAGCGGTAGTAGCAAAACCAGATGAAAAATGGGGCGAAGTTCCATGCGCATTTATCGAGATGGTCCAAGATAAACCAGTTACAGAAAAAGAATTAATAAGTTTTTGTAAAGAAACCCTTGCCGGTTTTAAAGTGCCGAAACAAGTTGTTTTTTGTGAATTACCAAAGACTTCAACAGGTAAAATTCAAAAATTTGAGTTAAGAAAAAAATTTTAGGAAAATAATTGATATTCCAACTAGAAAACAAAAACATTCATGCATCCGACTCTGGTCAGGGTATAGATATAAATAAAGATACGATAGTATTTTTACACGGAAGCGGTCTCTCACACATTGTTTGGTCGCTTACTGAACAATTTTTTTCATCAAAAAATTATAATGTGTTATCTATAGATTTACCTGGACATGGAAATTCAGATGGTCCTTGCTTAGATAGTATTGAAAAAATTGCTGATTGGATGGAAAAAGTATTTGATAAATTAAAATTAGAAAACTTAATTTTAGTTGGTCATTCTCAAGGATGTTTAGAAATACTCGAATATTCCTCAAAATATAAAGAGAGACTCAAAAAATTAGTTTTTGTTGGAGGTTCAAATAAAATGCCGGTACATCCAGATTTAATTGAATTAGCTGAAAGCGGACACTCAGACGCTGTTAAATTAATGATGAAATGGGGATATGAGGGTTCAAAAAAGTTTATTGGTGGTAACCCAGTAGAAAAAATCATTCAATCGCCGAGAGATATAAGTGAAATTTTGGCTGTTGATTTAAATGCATGTAACAATTATTCAAATGGCTCTGAAGCTGCAAAAGTAATTGATCTACCATCGATGTTTATACTTGGAGAATTAGATAAAATGGTTAATTTAGAAGCAGGAAAAAAATTCTCTAATTTGATTAAAAATTCAACTACTCACGTGATCAAAGGATGTGGCCATATGATAATGATTGAAAAAGCATTCGAAATGAGAGAAAAGATTTTAGAATTCTTAAATAAATGAAAAGTTATCCAATAACTAAATCAAGAAGAGTGAGAAGTACTCCGTATACTTCAAGAATTGAAAATCAAGGTGTGACTGCCTACACAGTCTATAATCATATGCTGTTACCAGCTGCATTTGGATCTTTAGAGGAATCCTGTGATCATTTAAAAAAAAATGTTCAAGTGTGGGATGTATCAGCGGAAAGACAGGTTGAAATTTTAGGTAATGATGCAGCTAAACTTGTTCAACTTATGACCTGTAGAGATTTATCTAAATCCAAAATCGGTAGATGTTATTATTGCCCAATAATTGATGAAAGTGGAAATTTAGTAAATGATCCAGTTATTTTAAAGCTAGCTGAAGATAGATGGTGGATCTCAATTGCTGATTCCGATGTTATTTTTTTTGCAAAAGGATTAGCATCAGGCAATAAATTTAATGTAAAAATTTTTGAGCCTAATGTTGATATCCTAGCAATTCAAGGACCCAAATCTTTTGATTTGATGGAAAAAATTTTTGGTAAGGAGATAAAAGAATTAAAATTTTTTGGATTTGATTATTACGATTTTAAAGGTGTAAAACATTTAATTGCTAGATCTGGTTGGTCAAAACAAGGAGGTTTTGAGATCTATGTTGAAAATACTAAATCTGGACTAGATTTATATGATCAACTCTTTTTATTAGGAAAAGAATTCAATGTAAAAGCTGGATGTCCAAATTTAATTGAAAGAATAGAAAGTGGCTTACTTTCTTATGGAAACGATTTTGACAATAATGACAATCCATTTGAATGTGGTTTTGAAAAGTATGTAAATCTAGATACAAATATAGATTTCTTAGGTAAGGAAAAACTGAAAAAGATTCAAAAAGATGGGATTAAAAGAAAATTAATGGGTGTTCAGATTGATATTAGCAAAATTAATTTAACCAAATCTCTTCATATTAAAGATGAAAAAGGAAATTTAATTGGGGATTTAAGATCTGCTTGTTATTCACCTCATTTTAAAAAGTCTATAGGTATTGCAATGATAAATGAGCCATATTGCAAAGCATCTGCTAAAGGATTATTGGAAATTGAAGGAAATTTAATTGCTGTAAAAGTTTGCGATTTACCTTTCATCTAGTATAAACCCTACATCATGAATATAGCAATAGTAGGAGCAACGGGTAATGTTGGAAGAAAAACTCTAGAAGTTATAGAAAAAAAAGGACTTACTTTAGGAAACCTTTATTTAGTTGCTTCGTCTAAAAGCGCTGGAAAAAAAATTCATTTTCAAGGTAAAGATATCGCGGTGAGTGAATTAGAAAATTTTGATTTTTCAAAAGTTAAAATCGCTTTTTTTGCAGCAGGGGGTAAAATTTCTGAAAAATTTGCTGAAAAAGCAGCTAAGCATTGTTTAGTAATTGATAATTCTAGTTTTTTTAGAATGGATCCGGATGTTCCATTAATAGTCCCGCAGGTAAATTCAGATGCTTTAAGAAATATTAAAAAAAATATTATTGCAAATCCTAATTGTTCAACAGCGCAATTGGTAATCGCATTAAAACCATTGCATGATTTATTTGTAATTAAAAGAATAGTTGTTTCAACATACCAATCTGTTTCTGGTGCAGGTAAAGCGTCAATGGATGAATTGATTAAACAAACTAAATTAGCTTTAGATGGTAAAGATATTAAATCTGAAAATTTTACAAAGCCGATTGCTTTTAATGCTATTCCACATATCGATGTTTTTTCAGAAGATGGCTACACGAAAGAAGAGTTGAAAATGAGAAATGAGACTAAAAAAATTTTAGATGATAAAATTGATCTTACAGCAACATGTGTAAGGTTACCAATATCTGTTTCTCACTCAGAGTCAGTAAATATTCAATTTGAGAAAACTTTTTCGTTAGAACAAATAAAAAAAGCGTTGAATAGTTTTGATGGTTGCAAAGTAATTGATGAAAGAATTGATGGAGGTTACTCGACACCATTAGAGGCAGAAGGAAAAGATGAAACTTTTATTTCAAGGATTAGAGAAGATAAAACAATAGAAAATGGATTAAATTTGTGGATTGTATCTGATAATCTTTTAAGAGGTGCTGCATTGAATGCAGTTGAAATAGCTGAAACATTAATTAAAAATAATTTTTATGGAAAATAAACCTCCTCTATCACCACATATTCAAATTTATAGATGGCATATTTCCTCTTTGGTTTCTATTACTCATAGAATTACAGGAATAATAAATATTATTGGAATTACTTTTATTTGCATTTGGTCTTCCTTACTTCTTCTTGGAGAAAATAATTATGAAGCAATTAATTTATTTTTAAAATCATTATTTGGAAAATTTATCATTTTGGGAATCACCTGGTCTTTTTCATTTCAAATATTAAGTGAAATTCGTCACTTAATAATGGATCTGGGTTATGGTTTTGAATTGAAGATAACTAGGGTTACGGGTTTAATAGTAATATTGGGATCAATATTTTTGACAATTATTTTTTTTACATTAGGAAAAAATTTTATTTAGTATGATTAGCGCAACTAAAAAATGGATTTTTCTAAAGATAAGTGGAGCTTTGCTAGTTCCATTGATGACATGGTTTATTTTAAATTTAACAATGATTTATGATAAAGAATACTTAAATCTAATAGAATTTTTTACAAATCCTTTATCTAAATTTTTGTTTAGTATTTTTATAATAAATGCTTATTTTTTTTCTGCTTTAAGTATAAGTGAGGTTTTTGAGGATTATATTAAAAATGATAAAATCAAAAGTGTCGCAAATAAGCTTTTATATGCATCAGCAGTAGTAATTCCTTTAATTACAATTATATTAATATCTAGCTTATGAGTTCATATAAAATAATAGATCATGAATATGACGTTGTAGTTCTAGGTGCTGGTGGTTCTGGCTTAAGAGCCGCTGTTGGTTTAAGTGAAGCAGGATTAAAAACTGCATGTATTTCAAAAGTATTCCCAACAAGAAGTCATACTTCTGCTGCGCAAGGTGGAATTTCAGCTGCCCTTGGAAACATGGGCGAAGATGATTGGCGTTGGCATATGTATGATACTGTAAAAGGAGCAGACTGGTTAGGAGACCAAGATAGCATTGAGTATCTTTGCAAAGAAGCTCCTAAGGCAGTTATTGAATTAGAAAAATATGGTGTCCCATTTAGTAGAACAGAGGATGGCAAAATTTATCAAAGACCTTTTGGAGGAATGACCAAAAATTATGGAAATGGAATAGTTCAAAGAACATGTGCTGCAGCTGATCGAACAGGACACGCAATTTTGCACACTCTTTATGGTCAAGCTTTAAAACATAAGACAGAGTTTTTTATTGAGTATTTTGCTCTCGATCTTTTAATGAAAGACGGGGAATGTAAAGGATTGATAGCATGGAATTTAAATGATGGAACTATTCATCGATTTAGATCTCATATTGTTATCATAGCTACAGGTGGCTATGGAAAAGTTTACTATTCTGCAACATCTGCTCATACATGCACTGGCGATGGAAATGCAATGGTGTTAAGAGCAGGTTTACCGTTACAAGACATGGAGTTTGTACAATTTCATCCAACTGGAATTTATGGACACGGCACATTAATAACAGAAGGTGCGAGAGGTGAAGGAGGTTATCTTACAAATTCTAAAGGTGAAAGATTTATGGAAAGATACGCGCCTAAAGCTAAGGATTTAGCATCACGTGACGTTGTAAGTAGATCAATGTCAATAGAAATTAATGAAGGAAGAGGAGTAGGAAAAGATCAAGATCATGTTCATTTGAACTTAAGTCATCTAGATAAAGAAATTATAGAAAGTAGATTGCCAGGTATAACAGATGCAGCAAGATTATTTGCCAATGTAGATGTTACTAAGGAACCAATTCCAGTTGTTCCCACAGTTCATTATAATATGGGTGGTATACCAACTAATTATAAAGCAGAAGTTTTGACTGTAAATGGTTCTGAAAAAACCGTTCCAGGACTAATGGCCATTGGAGAAGCAGCTTGTGTTTCGGTGCATGGAGCAAATAGATTGGGGTCTAACTCTTTAATTGATCTTGTTGTTTTTGGAAGAGCAGCTGCAAAAAGAGCTGCTGAACTAATTAAACCTGGTACACCACATGAGAAAATTAGTGAGTCAGAAACTCAAAAATGTTTAGATCGTTTTGATAAGATTAGAAACTCTGATGGAGATATTGGTACTGCTGAACTAAGACTGTCCATGCAAAAAACAATGCAATCAAAATGTGCAGTTTTTAGAACAGAGAAAACACTTAAAGAGGGTGTTGATGAAATAAGAAAAACGTTTGATGGAATGGACTCTTTATCGGTTAAAGATAAATCTTTAATATTTAATACTGACCTAGTAGAAACTTTAGAATTTGATAATTTGATAAGACAAGCTGTTGTGACAGTTGACTCTGCCTATAGTAGAAAAGAAAGTAGAGGAGCTCATGCAAGAGAAGATTATCCAAAAAGAGATGATGAGAAGTTTATGCAACATACATTAGCTTGGTGTGATGGAAAAAAGTCAAAAATAAGTTATAGAGATGTTCATAAGTCTACGTTGACCAATGAAGTACAGTATTTTCCACCTCAGGAGAGAGTATATTAATGGTGCAAATCAGTTTACCTGAGAATTCCAAAACGAAAAAAGGTAAATATTTTAAAGATAAAACCGGCTCAAAAAATTTAAGAAAAGTTAATGTTTATAGATGGGATCCATCTTCAGGAGAAAGTCCGAGAGTCGACACATATGAAGTTGATATGGATAATTGCCCATCAAAAGTATTAGATATTTTAAACAAAATTAAAAATGAAATAGACCCCACTCTTGCTTACAGACGATCATGTGCTCATGGTGTGTGTGGATCGTGTGCAATGAACATGGGTGGTAAAAATGGTCTTGCTTGTACAACTCCTCATGAAAGTATTGATGGAGATATTGATATTTATCCCTTGCCACACTTAAAAGTTAAAAAAGACCTGATAGGAGATTTAGATGGATTGTACAAACAATATAAATCTATTGAGCCATGGTTAAAATCGAGTTCAAAATCTGAGTCAGCTGAATTGATACAATCAAAAGAAGATAGAGCAAAGCTTGATGGTGCTTATGAATGTATTATGTGTGCTTGTTGTTCTACTTCTTGTCCAAGTTATTGGTGGAATGGAGATAAGTATTTAGGACCTGCAGTTTTATTACAAGCTTATAGATGGATCATTGACAGCAGAGATGAGGAAAGACAAGCTAGATTAAAAAAAGTAGCAGATGAACTTAAATTGTATCGTTGTCATACTATTCTAAACTGTACTAGTGCATGCCCTAAAGGTTTAAACCCTGCAAAGGCGATCGCTGAAATAAAGAAAATGTTAGCAACAGCCAATATTTAAACAATAGACTAATAAGAATTTTTAATCTAAAAGATCCTATTCATGAAATTAATTGAACATTTTGTAAGTGGGAAGATAATTCCCGGAAATTCAGATAAAAAAGGAAAAGTTTTTAATCCCGCTACTGGCGAACAGGAAAAGGAAGTAAGACTTGCCTCCTCTAGTGACTTAGACCAAGCAGTAGTAATTGCAAAAAAAGCTTTTGAGACATGGTCATTAAAACCTTCACTTCAAAGAGCAAGGATAATGTTTAAATTTAAAGAGTTAATTGAAAAAAATTCTGATGAATTGACACAATTAATTGTTTCTGAACACGGAAAAGTTTATGAGGATGCAAAAGGCTCATTAACACGAGGATTAGAAGTTGTAGAATTTGCTTGCGGAATACCACATTTGCTTAAAGGAGAATTTTCAGAAAATGTAGGGACAGATGTTGACAGCTGGTCAATGCGTCAACCACTAGGTGTTGTTGCCGGAATAACACCATTTAATTTTCCAGCTATGGTTCCGATGTGGATGTTTCCAATTGCTATTGCATGCGGAAATACATTTATATTAAAGCCATCAGAAAAAGATCCCTCTTGTGCAATAAGATTAGCAGAATTATTAAAAGAAGCTGGTCTTCCAGACGGTGTATTTAATGTGATTAATGGAGACAAAGAAGCAGTGGATGCAATTTTAAATAACAAAGATATTAAAGCAGTTAGTTTTGTTGGTTCAACTCCTATAGCTAAATATATTTACGAAAATTCAGCAAAAAATGAAAAAAGAGTTCAGGCATTAGGAGGAGCTAAAAATCATTTAGTAGTGATGCCAGACTGTGATTTAGATGGTGCTGTGAATGGCTTAATGGGTGCAGCTTATGGCTCCGCTGGAGAAAGATGTATGGCTCAGTCTGTGGCTGTAGCAGTTGGTGATATTGGAGATGAACTAGTGTCTAGATTATCAAAAAAAGCAGAGGCTTTAAAAGTTGGACCAGGAATGGATAAAAATTCAGAAATGGGCCCTTTAGTCACTAAAGAACATTTAGAAAAAGTAAAAAGTTATGTTGATTTGGGCGTAAAAGAGGGTGCGAAATTAGTTGTTGATGGAAGAAATTTAAAATTACAAGGATATGAAAATGGCTTTTACATTGGTGGCTGTTTATTTGATAACGTGAAAAAAGATATGAGGATTTATAAAGAGGAAATATTCGGCCCAGTTCTATCTGTTGTAAGGGTTAAAACTTTTGAGGAGGCTTCTAAATTAATTAATGATCATGAATATGGAAATGGTGTAAGTATTTATACAAGAGATGGAGATGCTGGAAGAACTTTTGCAAGCAAGATTCAGGTTGGAATGGTTGGTATAAATGTGCCAATACCTGTGCCGATGGCCTTTCATAGTTTTGGTGGTTGGAAAAGATCTTTGTTTGGAGATAGTGCAATGCATGGGATGGAAGGAATAAAATTTTATACTAAATTAAAAACGATAACCTCAAGATGGCCCTCAGGAATTAGATCTAATGCTGAATTTGTGATGCCAACAATGAAATAATAAACAATGAGTAAAATATCTTTAATTGGTGCAGGTCAAATAGGTGGGACTTTAGCTCACTTAATTGGAATAAAAGAATTAGTAAATGAGGTAGTTTTATTTGATGTTGCAAGTGGTATTGCAAAAGGAAAGGCGTTAGATATTGCACAATCATCATCTGTAGATGGTTTTGATGTTAAATTTTCAGGGACTGATAATTACAAAGACATAAAGGACTCAGATGTAATTATAATTACAGCTGGAGTACCAAGAAAACCTGGTATGAGTAGAGATGATTTACTTGGCATAAACTTAAAAATTATAAAGCAAGTTGCTGAAGGAATTAAAGAAAATGCACCTAATGCGTTTGTAATTTGTATAACAAATCCATTAGATGTAATGGTAATGGCTTTTCAAAAATTCTCAGGACTTTCCCCAAATAAAGTGGTTGGGATGGCAGGTATATTAGATAGCTCTAGATTTAAATTATTTTTGTCTGAAGAATTTAGAGTGCCGGTCAAAGAAATAGAGGCTATGGTAATGGGAGGTCATGGTGATACAATGGTGCCTCTTCCAAGATTTACTAAAGTTTCAGGAAAACCTTTATTAGATTTAGTTAAAGAGGGAAAAATTTCTCAAAAAAGATTAGAAGAAATAAATCAGAGAACTAGAGATGGTGGAGCTGAGATAGTAAAGTTTCTTGAAAAGGGTTCAGCGTTTTATGCACCGGCAGCCTCAGGAGTTGAGATGGCTAAAGCTTATCTTAAAGATGAAAAAATAATGCTTCCATGTGCTGCATACTTAAATGGTGAATACGGTATCAAAAATATATATGCAGGAGTACCAATCGTTGTTGGGAAGAATGGTGTGGAAAAAATAGAGGAAATAAACTTAGATGAGAGGGAAAAAACTGAATTTCTTAATTCAATTGATGCAGTCAAAAAACTCTGGGAAGCAGCGTCTAAAATTGATCCAGATTTAAATAGATAATGAATATACACGAGCATCAAGCTAAACAAATTTTGAAAAAATTTGGAGCATCTGTACCAGAGGGTGTATTTGGCTCAACAGTTGAAGAGCTTTTAGAGAAATGTAAATCACTAAAAACAGAAAAATATGTTTTAAAAGCTCAAATTCATGCTGGTGGAAGAGGAAAAGTTGGAGGTATTAAAATTGTAAGCACTCTTGAAGAACTTGAGAAATCTGCCAAAGAACTTTTAGGAAAAAAATTAATAACTCATCAGACTGGACCAGAAGGAAGAGAAGTTAAAAGATTATACGTAGAAGCTTCTTCAGATATTGAAAAAGAATTTTATCTATCATGTTTAGTAGATAGGGCCACTTCAAAAATTGCATTCATCTCTAGCTACCAAGGTGGAATGGATATTGAGGATGTAGCAAGTAAATCACCAGATAAAATTTTGAAAACCAAAGTAGAGTTAAAAGACAAAATCTCAAATGAAGAATGTGAAAAGATTATCCAAATATTTAAATTAGAGAATAATTCCAAAAATGAGGCAATATCTTTAATTAAATCAATTTATAAGATGTTTATTGAAACTGACGCAAATTTAGTTGAAATAAACCCTTTAATACTTTCAAAAGCAAAGAAAATTATTTGTTTAGATGCAAAGGTTATTTTCGATAGTAACGCTCTATTTAGACATCCTGAAATTTTAAAACTTAGAGATCTGAATGAGGAAGATTCCACTGAAATTGAAGCTAGCAAGCATGATCTTGCCTATATTAAATTAGATGGCAACATCGGATGTATGGTTAATGGAGCTGGCTTAGCAATGGCTACTATGGATATAATAAAATTATATGGAGAAGAGCCAGCAAATTTTTTAGATGTTGGTGGAGGAGCATCTAAAGAAAAAGTATCAGCTGCTTTCAAAATAATTTTGTCAGATGAGAATGTTAAGGGAATATTAATAAATATTTTTGGTGGTATAATGCGGTGTGATATTTTAGCCCAAGGCGTTGTAGATGCTGCAAAAGAAATGAAAATCAATGTTCCTCTAGTAGTAAGACTTGCTGGTACCAACTTTAAAGAAGGTAAAAAAATACTAGATAGTTCAGGTTTAAAATTAATATCTGCTGAAAATTTAGATGATGCAGCAAAAAAAATTGTAAAGGCAATAAAATAGATGTCGGTTTTAGTTGATAAAAATACGAGATTAATCTGTCAAGGATTTACAGGTTCTCATGGGACTTTTCATTCTGAGCAGGCAATAAAATATGGAACAAATTTAGTTGGAGGGGTGACACCAAAGAAAGGTGGCCAAAAACATTTAGGTCTTCCGGTTTTTAACACAGTAAAAGAGGCAAAAGACTCTGAGGGAGCTAATGCAACAATGATATATGTTCCAGCTAAATTTGCTGCATCAGCAATAGTTGAGGCGATCGATGCATCTATAGAATTGATCGTATGTATAACCGAGGGAATTCCTATTCTGGATATGCTAAGGGTTAAACAGAAATTAAATAATTCAAAAAGTAGATTAATTGGCCCTAATTGCCCTGGTATTATAACTCCTGATGAATGTAAAATCGGTATCATGCCTGGTAGCATCCATAAAAAAGGAACTGTTGGAATAGTCTCAAGATCAGGAACTTTAACTTATGAAGCAGTCGCACAGACCACAGAAAATGGCTTGGGACAATCAACTTGCATTGGAATCGGCGGTGACCCTATAAATGGTACAAATTTTATAGATTGTTTAGATTTATTTTTAAATGATGAAGGCACTCAATCAATTTTAATGATTGGTGAAATTGGTGGAACTGCCGAGGAAGACGCTGCAGATTTTATTAATAATCATAAAATAAAAAAACCAATTGTTGGATTTATAGCTGGAGTGACTGCTCCATCAGGACGAAGAATGGGTCATGCAGGAGCTATAATTTCAGGTGGTAAAGGTGGCGCAAAAGAAAAGATAAAAAAAATGGAGGATTGTGGAATAACTATGGCAAACTCTCCATCAAAAATTGGAAAAACATTATTAAATAAATTGTCTAATTGAAAAATTCTTTTCTAGGTCTATATTAACCAACAGAGATGTC
Organism: uncultured Pelagibacteraceae bacterium; assembly: GCA_902592265.1. Taxonomy (GTDB): domain Bacteria; phylum Pseudomonadota; class Alphaproteobacteria; order Pelagibacterales; family Pelagibacteraceae; genus Pelagibacter. The sequence continues at coordinate 159,169 of CACJDV010000001.1, forward strand.
ATCTTCTAAAAATTTTGAATTTGAGAAAACTGCTTTTTTAAGCAAGTCTAATAACGCTTTTATTGAGGAGATGTATCTTAAGTTCGTCAATAATGATCCATCTTTGCCTGATAGTTGGAAAACATATTTTCATCAGATTGGTGATGAGGCAGATATAATTATAAATGAAATTAATGGCCCATCCTGGAGTCCATCAAAAAAAGTATCTATAAAAAGATTACAAAATTTAAATAACGGTGATGAAAATCAGGGTGAATTAGTTTCAAAACAATCTAATGCAAATTCTATAAAAGCTGTTGCTATGATTAGATCTTACAGACAAAGAGGTCATTTGATTGCTAAATTAGATCCTCTAGGTCTTTTGAAGGCTGATTATTTAGAAGAACTCCATCCTGAGTCGTATGGATTTAAGAAGGAGGAATATAATAATAAAATTTTTTTAGATGGAGTCATTAACAGACAATATTCTAGCATTTCTGAAATTTTAAAATTTTTAAGAGATAAATATTGTGGATCCTTAGGTTTTGAATATATGCATATCTCAAATCCGACTGAAAGAAAATGGTTTAGAGACAGAGTTGAAAAAGCAGATGATTTTAAATTTACGCAGAATGGAAAAGAGGCTATTCTTAAAAAATTAATTCAAGCTGAAGGTTTTGAAAAATTTTTACATACAAAATACGTTGGTACAAAAAGATTTGGTTTAGATGGAGGTGAAAGTTTAATCCCCGCCCTTGAGCAAATAATTAAAATTGGTGGTCAATCAAAAGTAAAAGAAGTTAAAATAGGAATGTCTCATAGAGGAAGATTGAACGTTTTAGCCAATGTCTTACAAAAATCTTATAAAAGAATTTTCAATGAATTTGCAGGAGAAGTTAGTTCAAAATCAGAGGATGACACAGGAGATGTCAAATATCATTTAGGGGCTTCATCAAACAGAGAATTTGATGGAAATCATGTGCATGTAAGTTTAACAGATAATCCTTCACATCTTGAAGCAGTAAACCCTGTGGTATTAGGACAAACAAGGGCTAAACAATATTTCCATAAGGATAGAGAGAGAAATAAAGTTATACCAATTTTAATTCATGGAGATGCAGCTTTTGCAGGCCAAGGAGTTGTAGCAGAATGTTTTGCAATGTCTGGTCTTCCAGGACATAATACAGGTGGAACCATCCATATTATAGTGAACAACCAAATAGGCTTTACCACAAGTCCAAGATTTGCAAGATCATCACCTTACCCTTCTGATATTGCTAAAATGGTTGAAGCGCCAATTATTCATGTTAATGGCGATGACCCTGAGGCAGTTGTTTATGCCGCAAGAATAGCAACTGACTTTAGATTAAAATTTAACAGAGATGTTGTTATAGACTTAATTTGTTATCGAAGATTTGGTCATAATGAGGGGGATGAACCGTCTTTTACTCAACCATTAATGTATAAAAAAATCCGTTCACACCCTTCACCCATCAAAGTTTATGGTGAAAAATTAATAAATGAAGGATCAATTACTGATGATTATTTTAGAAGATCTATAAAAGAATTTAAGGAATTACTTGATGATCAATATAAGAATGCAAGAAATTATAAGCCTAAAATTGAATGGTTTGAGGGTACATGGTCAAGATATAAACCAGCGAGAGGAAAAGATAAAAGAGGTGTTACGGGTTATGATGTTAAAAAATTAAAGAATATTTCTGAAAAAATAAATACAATACCTAAAGAAATTAACATCCATAAAACTATAGCTAAAGTCTTAGAAAATAGAAGATCAAACGTTAATAATGAGAAAAAAATTGATTGGTCTACGGCTGAAGCTTTAGCATTTGGATCTTTATTAGAGGAAGGTTACCCAGTAAGATTAGTAGGTCAGGACTCAGGAAGAGGTACATTTAGTCAAAGACATTCAGTATTAAGAAATCAAATAGACAATACTCGATATGTTCCGTTAAACAAAATATCTAAAAATCAAAAGAATTTTGAAATTGTAGATAGTTTCTTATCTGAATTGGCTGTTTTAGGCTTTGAATATGGTTATAGTTTAGTTGAACCTAATACACTTACAATTTGGGAAGCCCAATTTGGTGATTTTGCTAATGGTGCTCAAGTAGTCATAGATCAATTTATTGCTTCAGGAGAAAGAAAATGGTCAAGAGCTTCAGGGTTAGTTATGTTATTGCCTCACGGCTATGAAGGTCAAGGTCCTGAGCATTCTTCTGCTAGATTAGAAAGATTTTTACAATTATGTTCAAATGACAATATGCAGGTAATGAATTGCACAACACCTGCAAACTATTTTCATGCACTAAGAAGACAAATGCATAGAGATTTCAGAAAACCTTTAATTATAATGACTCCAAAGTCTTTACTTAGACATAAACATTGTGTTTCAAGCTTAAGCGATTTTAGTAAAAAAAACACATTTCATAGAGTTTTATGGGATCACGCAATAGATCCAAAAGTGAAAGGTTTTATTAAATTGAAAAAAAAGGAAAAAATTAAAAAAGTAATTTTATGTTCAGGAAAAATTTATTTTGATTTGCTTGAGGCTAGAGAAAAATTTAAGAGAGATGATCTTATATTTTATAGAATTGAGCAACTTTATCCTTTTCCAGCTAAGGCACTTGCAAAAGAGCTAAAACCTTATGCAAAAAAAGCTAAATTTTATTGGTGTCAGGAAGAACCAAAAAATATGGGAGCTTGGTTTTCTGCTAGAGATTATATCCAATGGACATTAGATAATATAAAGGCTAATAATAAAAAGATTTCTTATATTGGAAGAAGTCCAGATGCGTCACCAGCTACTGGTTATGCAAAAAGACACATTTCACAACAACAAGAAATTATTAAGAAAGTTTTTGAATAATTTAAAATGAGTGAAAAAATATTAGTTCCAGCTCTTGGAGAAAGTATAACAGAGGCAACGGTTTCAAAATGGTTAAAGAACGAGGGAGATTCGGTTGAAGCTGATGAACCAATTGTAGAGCTAGAGACAGATAAGGTAAATTTAGAAGTCCCCTCACCAGTGACAGGGCAGTTATCCAAAATAAATTCCAAAGATGGTTCAGTAGTTCAAGTTGGAGAAATTTTAGGCTCGGTTTATGAAACTGATATTAAAGTAAAAAAAACAGATGAAATCACAAAAATTCAGCCAACAAATTTACAAAAAGATGAAAAGTTAAATGAGGAAGACAATGTAATAAAGTTAGATCCAATTAAAGAACAAGTTGAACCAAATATTTTTGAGGAAAAAGAAAATAAAAATAATGTGAAAGAGGAGCCTCTAGTTTTAACAGATGAAATAAAAAGCAGTGAAACAGAGGAAGATTCTCCCGAAGAAAATCAAATTTTATCCCCAGCAGTAAGAAAAATGGTAAATGAAAATAATATCGATCTTAAATCAGTAAAAGGATCTGGAAAAGATGGTAGAGTTCTCAAAGGTGATCTAATAAGCTTGATGGGAGTAAATCCTTTACCTTCCGAAAGAAAAATTAAATATGGTCAGGAAGAGAGAATTAAAATGACCAGGTTAAGACAAACAATAGCAAAAAGGCTGAAACAAGCACAGGAAAATGCTGCACTACTCACCACCTTTAATGAAGTAGACATGACAAATATAATTAATATGAGAAAAGATAACCAGGAAGATTTCCAAAGTAGATATGGTATTAAGCTTGGCTTTATGTCATTTTTCGTTAAGGCTTGTATAGTGGCTTTAAAAAATTTCCCAGCTATTAACGCTGAAATAGATGGGGACACAATTGTTTACAAAAATTATTATAATATAAGTTTTGCAGTTGGAACAGATAAAGGTCTTGTAGTCCCAGTTTTAAAGAATGCAGATGAATTATCTTTTGCAGACATTGAAAAAAATATTAAAGAAATTTCTGAAAAAGCAAAAAGTGGAAAACTTGTAATTGAAGATCTCCAAGGAGGTACTTTCACTATTAGCAATGGTGGAGTTTATGGGTCGATGCTTTCAACTCCAATTCTTAACTTACCTCAATCTGGAGTATTAGGGATGCACAATATTGTCGATAGACCTATTGTAGTGGATGGTGAAATTAAGATAAGACCAGTAATGTATTTAGCATTATCGTATGATCATAGAATTATTGATGGCAAAGAGTCCGTATCCTTTCTTAAAATGATTAAAGAGAGTCTTGAGGACCCTAGAAGGTTATTTTTGGATATTTAGGATGTCAGAAAAATTTGAAGCAGTAGTCATAGGAGGTGGCCCAGGAGGTTATGTTTGTGCAATTAGACTTGCCCAACTAGGATTAAAAACCGCATGTATAGAGTCCAGAGGGTCTCTTGGTGGTACATGTCTGAATATTGGTTGTATCCCTTCAAAAAGCTTACTTAATTTGTCTGAGGAATTTCATAAAGTTAAAGGTTTAGCAAACAAAGGTATTGAAATAGGAGAAGTAAAACTAAATCTTGATAAAATGATGAAGAGTAAGGACAAAGCAGTCACTGTTCTTACAAAAGGTGTAGAATTTCTTTTAAAAAAAAACAAAGTTACTTACTTTAAGGGGCATGGAAGTTTTAAATCAAATAATGAAATCTTAATAAAAGATGATCAAAAAAAAGAAACAATAATTCAAACTGAAAAAACAGTTATAGCCACGGGATCTGTACCAGTATCTCTACCAGGTGTTGATATAGATGAAAAAATAATAGTTTCATCAACTGGGGCTTTAAAATTAGAAAAAGTACCCAATAAAATGGTTGTTGTTGGTGGAGGTTATATCGGTTTAGAGATGGGGTCAGTGTGGTCAAGACTTGGTGCAAAAGTAGAAGTTGTTGAGTTTTTGGATCATATAACACCTGGTATGGATAAAGAAATTTCATCTGAGTTTATGAAAATTCTAAAGAAACAAGGAATGAAGTTTAATATGCAAAATAAAGTTGAAACAATTCAAAAAAATAATTCAGGCGTAACAGTCTCAACAATCGATAAAGACGGTAACAAAAATAATTTTGAATGTGATGTAGTTCTAATTTCAGTTGGCAGAAAGCCAAATACAGAGGGTTTAAATTTGAAAAATGCAGGTGTGAGTTTAGATGAAAAAAATAGAATAAAAACTGATAAGAAATTTAAAACAAATGTTGAAAATATTTATGCAATAGGTGATGTGATTGTTGGACCTATGCTGGCACATAAGGCTGAGGATGAAGGTATAGCAGTTGCAGAAAATATAGCGGGTCAATCAGGACACGTAAACTACGACACAATACCAGGTGTGATATATACTTCACCAGAGGTTGCCTCAATCGGTAAGACAGAGGAGCAATTAAAAGAATTAAATAAAAATTATAAGGTTGGGAAATTTTCATTCATGGCCAACTCTAGAGCCAAAGCTATAGATGATGCAGAGGGTTTTGTGAAAATTCTGGCGGATGCACAGACAGATAAAGTTTTAGGCGCACATATAATTGGCCCCCATGCAGGAGAATTAATTGCTGAAATCGGTGTTGCTATGGAATTTGGTGCAAGTGCAGAAGATATTGCAAGAACCTGCCATGCTCATCCAACTTTTTCTGAAGCGGTTAAAGAAGCTGCGTTATCAGTAGATAAAAGAGCAATACACTCTTAATTTTTTTTCATATTATAAAGATATGAAATACCCGATTCTATTACCTAATATTTTTAATCATCCTTTTACCTATGAAAGTGAAATTAATCTTAAGCTTGGTGAATTTGTTCTAGTCCCTTTTGGAAAATCTAAAATAACAGGTGTAGTATGGAATGAATTTGAAAAAAATGACAATAAAAAATTTAAAATAAAAAGTATCCTAAAAAAATTAAACATAACTCCACTAAAGAAAGACACGATAAATTTTTTAAATTGGTTTTCTGAGTATAATCTTATCCCGAAAGGAATGGCGTTAAAGCTTGTTTTGTTGAGCAACAATGCAATAGAGAAAATGGAAAAAAAAATTTATGAACCGTATAATAATAAAATAAAAAAAAATTTTTTTAAACTATCTATCAACCAAATTAAATCCCTAGAAAAAATGAGTTATTCAAATAAAAAATTTAGAGTTCATGTTTTACAAGGTACAACAGGATCGGGTAAGACTTTAGTTTATTTTGAAGCGCTAAAATCTTTAATAGAAAAGGGTTTTCAATCATTAATTCTTCTTCCAGAAATAGGTTTGACCAGTCAGTTTGAGCAAAAATTTTCAGAATATTTTGGATTTAATCCAGCAATTTGGCACTCTGGTATCTCCAAAAAAAAAAAAGAAATAGTTTGGAGTGGTATTTCTTGTGGCGAAATTAAAGTCGTAATTGGTGCAAGATCTTCTTTATTTTTACCGTTTAAAAAACTAGGAATAATAATTGTTGACGAGGAACATGATCAATCTTTCAAACAAGATGAGGGTGTTACATATAATGCACGTGATATGGCTATTTCAAGAGCATCATTTGAAAACATCCCTGTCAACTTGATTACAGCAGTACCTTCCATAGAAACTTTTGAAAATATTAGAAAAGGCAAATATGAAATTTCCAGATTAAGTGAAAGATATAGAAATGCAGCATTACCTAACTATGAAATCATTAATTTAAACAATACAAAACTTGAAAAGCAATCATGGTTATCAGATAAGATAATTGAAAAAGTAAATTTACATCTTAAAAAAAAAGATCAAGTTTTGTTTTTTTTGAATAGAAGAGGTTTTTCACCTAACGCATTATGTAACAAATGTCTTTCAAGCTTCACATGCCCAAATTGTACAATAAATTTGGTTTATCATAAGAATAAAAATAATTTGATATGTCATTACTGTGGTTTCAAATCAGAGTTAAAAAGAAATTGTAAGAAAGGTGATAATTGTGAATTTATTTTTAGTGGACCAGGTGTTGAGAGAATTTCTGAGGAAGTAAAAAGAAAGTTTCCTGGTAAAAAAATTGATATTTTCTCAAGTGATACGATGAATAAAAAGAACTCAAAAGAAAAAATTAGAAAAATAATAAATAATGAAATTCAAATTTTAGTAGGAACTCAATTAATATCAAAAGGTTTTCATTTTCCTCACTTGAATTGTATTGTTGTTGTAGATATTGATCTTTCATCTCATGGTCACGATCTAAGAGGGGCTGAAAAGAATTTACAACTTTATCATCAGCTTTCGGGAAGAGCTGGAAGAACCGGAAAACCAGCCATAGTTTATTTTCAAACTTATGAAAATAATTCTAAAATGATATCTGAAATAACTAATGAAAATCCAGATATTTTTTTAGAAAGAGAGTTAGAGATAAGAAAAAAAAACAAACTTCCTCCTTATCAAAGATTTATTTCTTTAATTTTTACAGGAGAAAATGAAAAAAAATTAGAGAAAGAAGCTTTTAATTTTAAGAATTTTATTGAAAACAAAATTAACGGAAAGATTTTGGGTCCTGTAAATGCGCCAATATTTAGAATAAAAAAAAAATTCAGGATAAGGCTTTTGATAAGAGGATCAAAATCTATGAAAATGCAAAATTCTTTAGCTAAAATTATTCCAAAATATAAATTTTCTACTGGAATAAAACTTTCAGTTGATGTTGATCCAATAAACTTCAATTAACCAATAAAAAAAGGCATTTTTGACATATCAGTTACTTGAAGACATAAGGGTCATATGTTATTTAAAGCGATAATTTTTAATAATCTTCAACATTAAATAGGAAACAAGTTGAGCAAAGATACAGGATTTTCAATTTCATCAGCTGAAAGGTATTCTCTCGCACTTTTTGAACTTTCAGAAGAAAATAATTTATTAAAACAGATAGAAGAACAATCTTTATCTGTATTAAACCTAATTGATCAAAGTAAAGATTTTTTTTATTTAATTAAAGATCCTACTACTAGCCAAGAGGATCTCTCAAAAGTGATAAACAAAATAGCTGATATTAATAAATTTGAAAATTTATTTAAAAATTTTTTAAATTTCTTAATTCAAAAGAGACGTTTCTTTTTTATAGAGCGAATTCTAAAAAGTTTTATTGAAATTTGTTCCAAAAAAAGAGGTGAGCTTATAGCTGAATTGAAATCAGCAAAAAAATTATCAAGTGATGAAATTAAAAAGATTACAGATGAGTTATCAATGAATTTTAGCTCTAAAATAAAATTAAACTATAAACACGATGAAAGTTTAATAGGAGGCCTGGTAGTCCAAGTTGGAAGTACTATGGTTGATTCCTCAATTAAAAATAAATTACAGCAAATCGAAAATAGAATGATAGAGGCATAGATGGAAATAAATCCTTCAGAAGTTACAAAAATATTAAAAGAACAGATCAAAAATTTTGGTGAAAAAGCCGAAGTTGCAGAAGTAGGGCAGGTATTATCAGTTGGAGATGGTATAGCAAGAATTTATGGTTTGGATAATGTACAAGCTGGTGAAATGGTGGAATTTGCAGATGGATCAAAAGGGATGGCTCTTAACTTAGAAAGTGAAAATGTTGGTGTTGTAATTTTTGGTGATGATAGAAATGTAAAAGAGGGTGATGTAGTCAAACGTACGGGTAACATTGTTGATACTCCTGTTGGAAAGGAATTGTTAGGAAGAGTTGTAGACGGTTTAGGTAATCCTATTGATGGAAAAGGTCCATTTGATAAAAATATTAAAAAAACTAGAGTAGAAGTAAAAGCACCAGGAATTATTCCTCGTCAATCAGTTAATGAGCCAATGCAAACTGGATTAAAATCAATCGATAGTTTGGTTCCAATTGGAAGAGGTCAAAGGGAATTAATTATTGGTGACAGACAAACAGGTAAAACTGCAGTTGCTGTGGATGCAATTATTAATCAAAAAAAAATAAATGAATCTGGTGATGAAAAGCAAAAATTATATTGTATTTATGTTGCAATCGGGCAAAAAAGATCAACGGTAAGACAAATTCAAAAAACTTTAGAAGAAGCAGGTGCAATGGAGTATACAACTATTGTTGCAGCTACAGCATCAGATTCTGCCCCATTACAATTTTTAGCCCCATATACAGGATGTGCTATGGGTGAATATTTTAGAGATAATGGAATGCATGCACTTATTATCTATGATGATTTATCTAAACAAGCTGTTGCGTACAGACAAATGTCTCTATTATTGAGAAGACCTCCAGGCCGTGAGGCTTATCCAGGAGATGTATTTTATCTACATAGTAGATTACTTGAAAGAGCTGCAAAATTAAGCGACGAGCACGGTGGTGGTTCATTAACAGCACTTCCAATTATTGAAACACAAGGGGGAGATGTTTCTGCATTTATTCCTACTAATGTAATTTCAATTACTGATGGTCAAATATTCTTAGAAACAGAATTATTTAACCAAGGTATAAGACCAGCAATTAACGTTGGATTATCAGTATCTAGAGTTGGATCATCAGCTCAAACTAAAGCTATGAAAAAAGTTTCGGGATCGATGAAACTAGAATTAGCACAATACAGAGAAATGGCAGCATTTGCTCAATTTGGATCTGATTTGGATGCATCTACACAACAACTTTTAAATAGGGGCTCAAAACTAACTGAACTTCTAAAACAAAAACAATACTCACCATTGACAGTTGCTGAGCAAGTAATAGCAGTTTTCTGCGGTGTTAAAGGTTATCTCGATGATATCGATTTAAAAGATGTATCGGAGTTTGAAAGCAAAATTATTAATAAATGTAAATCAGATAAACCTGAAATAATTGAAGCAATTCAAAGCACTGGAAAACTTGATGAAGATAAAGAAAAGCTATTGGTAGAAGTAATTACTCAGCTAAAAGGAAACTTTAAATCTTAATATAATATGGCAAGTCTAGATGATCTCAAAAAAAGGATAGCTAGTGTAAAGTCTACACAAAAAATCACGAAAGCTATGAAAATGGTTGCAGCAGCAAAATTAAGAAGAGCTCAAGAAAGTGCTGAAAGAGGAAGACCTTATTCAGAAAAAATGAATAATATTATATTAAACTTATCTAATGGCATATCTGACAAGGAAAATGCCCCAAAATTGTTGTCTGGAACAGGCGAAAATAAAGTTCACTTATGTGTAGTTATGACATCAGACAGAGGCCTCTGTGGTGGTTTTAATTCTAACATCATTAAAAAAGCAAAAAGTTATTTTTCAAAAATTTTAAACGAGGGTAAACAATTAAAGATTATTACTGTAGGGTCGAAGGGAAATGACCAATTAAAAAGAGTTTATGGAGATAAAATTATTGAAAATATATCTTTTAAAGAGTCTAAAAATGCTAATTATTTTGACGCAGACAAAGTTGGAAGAATCATAATTGAAAAATTTGAGGCTGGTGAGTTTGATATATGTACAATTTTTTATAATCAATTTAAAAATGTAATTACTCAATTACCTCAAGCTCAACAGATTATACCTTTAAATAATGAAGAGGATCAAAATAACTCTGATGAAAGTTATGAATTTGAACCGGATGAAGATGAAATTTTAAGTAATTTACTACCAAAAAATATTTCAACACAAATATTTAAGGCAATGTTGGAGAATTCAGCTAGCGAACAAGGGTCCAGAATGAGTGCGATGGATAATGCTACCCGTAACGCAGGTGAAATGGTTGACAAACTTACTATCGAATATAATAGAAGTCGTCAGGCAGCAATTACAAAAGAACTAATAGAAATCATATCAGGAGCAGAAAGTTTATAATTATGAGCAAAGGAATAATTACACAGGTTATTGGAGCAGTAGTAGATGTTAAATTTGATGGAGAACTTCCAGAAATTTTAACTGCATTAGAATGTAAAAATGGAAACAACAGATTAGTTTTAGAAGTAGCGCAACACTTGGGTGAAACTACAGTTAGAACTATTGCAATGGATGCTACTGAAGGTTTAAAAAGAGGTGATGAGGTAATTAATACCAATGCTCCCATACAAGTTCCAGTAGGACCTGAAACTCTTGGAAGAATTATTAATGTGATTGGAGAGCCAATAGACGAAAGAGGAGAAGTAAAAACTAAAGAAAGCTGGCCAATTCATAGAGGTGCACCTGAATTCAATGATCAATCGACTGAAACTGAAATACTTGTTACTGGTATTAAGGTAATTGATTTGCTTGCTCCTTACGCAAAAGGAGGAAAAATTGGTTTGTTCGGCGGTGCTGGTGTTGGAAAAACTGTTTTGATCATGGAGTTAATCAATAACGTTGCAAAAGCACATGGTGGCTTTTCAGTTTTTGCAGGTGTAGGAGAAAGAACAAGAGAAGGAAACGATCTTTATCATGAAATGATTGAGTCTGGTGTCATCAAACAGGAGGGACCAGGATCTAAAGCAGCATTAGTTTATGGACAAATGAATGAACCCCCAGGCGCTAGAGCTAGAGTAGCACTAACTGGATTGACTGTAGCAGAATATTTTAGAGATCAAGAGGGACAGGATGTACTTTTCTTTGTTGATAATATTTTTAGATTTACTCAAGCAGGCTCAGAAGTTTCAGCACTTTTGGGTAGAATTCCATCTGCAGTTGGTTATCAACCAACGTTAGCAACTGATATGGGTAATCTTCAAGAAAGAATTACCACTACTAACAAAGGATCAATTACCTCAGTACAAGCAATTTATGTACCTGCAGATGATTTAACTGACCCTGCTCCCGCAACATCTTTTGCTCATTTGGATGCAACAACAGTGCTTTCAAGACAAATAGCTGAAATTGGAATATATCCTGCTGTTGATCCGCTAGACTCAACTTCAAGAATTCTAGACCCTAGAATTGTTGGTGATGAACATTATAGAGTGGCAAGAGATGTGCAAAGAATATTACAATCTTACAAATCATTACAAGATATTATAGCCATTTTGGGTATGGATGAATTGTCTGAAGAGGATAAGCTGGTTGTAGCTAGAGCGAGAAAAATTCAAAGATTTTTATCTCAGCCATTTTTTGTTGCAGAAGTTTTTACAGGATCACCAGGAAAATTAGTAGATTTAGACTCAACCATCAAAGGCTTTGATGCTATTTGTAAAGGTGAGTATGATCATTTGCCTGAAGCAGCGTTTTATATGGTGGGAACAATTGAAGAAGCAATTGAGAAAGCTAAAAAAATGGAACAAGAAGCTGCTGCTTAATGAGTGAAGAATTTAAAATTGAAATTGTAAACCCGGAAAAATCTTTTTTAGTTAAAGAGGATGTTATAGAGGTTGTTGTACCTGCATTTGAGGGTGAAATGGGGATTTTAAAAGATCACATATCTATTATTTCTTTTTTAAAACCTGGGATAATTAAAGTATTTTCGAAATCAGGTGATGAAAATTATTATGTAGAAGATGGAATTATTGAATTTAAAAATAATAATTTATCTATCTTAACAAGCACAATAATCTCTGTGGCAGATTTAGATAAATCTAAACAAGGGGATTTACTCAAAAAAGCTGAAGCGGAAGCAAGTAAATCTGAGATCAGTGATCAGGCTAAATATTTAGCAGATCAAAAAGTCGAAGTTCTAAGATCGATTAACTAATAATAACTCTAATTTTTTTTTAATTTCTTGATAAACGTGTAATTTAAAATCTACCACAACTTTTGTTAAGGATTCCAAATCAATCCATTTCCATTCAAGAAATTCAGGCTTTTTTGTTTTAATATTTATTTCACTATCTTCTCCAGTAAACTTCATTATAAACCATTTCTGTTTTTGTCCCTTATACTTACCCTTCCAAATTATACCCAATAAGTGATCTGGTAATTCATATGTTATAAAACCATCTAATTCTTTAATTAGCTCTACTTTTGTAATACTAGTCTCTTCCTTTAACTCCCTGTATGCGGCGGTAAGAAAATCCTCACCTTCATCAATACCTCCTTGTGGCATTTGCCAAAAGTCTTTTGGGTTGTCTATTCTTCTTGCAACGAAAATTTTATCTTCTTGATTAAGAACAACAATGCCTACACCACTACGGAGTGGTAGATGTTTATATTGCTCTTTCATTTAACCGTTTAAAAGTTTTAATGCGTAGCTTAGTTGATTATCAGTGTCTGTCTTAATCCTAAATTCATCCGTATCTTCATCAATCTCAATGTCAGGACTTACTCCAACTTCAGAAATTGATTTGCCTGACGGTAGGTAATATTTTGCAACAGTGAGTCTTATTGCTCCTTTATTCTTTAGTGGAATAATTGATTGCACTGAACCCTTTCCATAACTATTTTCGCCTAAAATAATTGCTCTTTTATGATCTTGTAGTGCTCCAGCAACTATTTCTGAAGCAGATGCAGAACCGTAATTAATTAATACAACCAAAGTTTTGCCACCTATCAAATCTCCTTTTTTGGCAAACCATTTTCTATTTTCAGAGGCCTTTCTACTTTTGGTAGATACAATTTCCCCATTATCTAAAAAAAAATCTGATATCTTTATAGCTTGTGATAACAACCCTCCAGGATTATTTCTTAAATCTAGTATGTATGAATTTATATTTCCATTTTTTTCAAATTCTCTAATTTGCTCTCTTATCTGTTCACCACTATTTTCATTAAAAGAAGTTAATCTAAGGTAACCAACTTTATCTTTTAAAAGATCTGCTTTAACTGACTTAATTTGAATTATTTCTCTTACTATTTCAAATTTTAGAGCTTTTCTCTGTCCAACCCTTCTTACAGTTAAAATAATAGATGAACCAACAGGTCCTCTCATCAAATCTACAGCTTCACTTAGGGATTTACCTTGTACCTGAATATCATCTATTTTTATAATGTAGTCCCCAGCTTTAATTCCGGCTCTAGATGCTGGAGTATCGTCAATTGGGGAAATAACTTTTACAACACCAGACTCCATATTTACCTCTATACCTAAGCCGCCAAACTCACCGCTTGTCTCAGTTTGCATTTCATTAAAAATTTCTGGTGACATGTATGCTGAATAAGGATCTAATGATTGAAGCAAACCATCTATTGCAGCATCCATACTTTCAGATTGATTTATTTCATCAACATATTCTTTATTTATTTTTTCTAATACTTCTCCAAATAAATCTATTTTCTTATAAACTTCATTTTCTGCTGCAACAACAGGATTAAAAATTGAAAATTTGAGGAAAAATATACTGATAATAAAAAAAATTTTTCTCATATAATAAGTTTTTCTTTAGGAATAAATTCAGACCACATTTTTTCTAGTTCATAAAATTTTCTTTTTTCTGGGTGAAATATATGTACTATGAGATCGATACCATCTACCAGTTTCCACTCAGTACTATCTTTTCCCTCGATTTTTGAGTCTTTCATTCCATAATCTTTAAATTTTTCTAAAACTTGCTCAGAAAGTGACTGGATATGTCTAGATGACGTACCACTTGCAATAATCATGTATTCAGCCATTGAACTTTTATCTTTAAGATCGATGCTAACAATGTCTAAAGCTTTATTGATATCTAAAGTTTGAATTATGATTTTTTTTAAATCAGAAATTTTGTCCATTAATTAACTAAACCATATCAAATTTTTCTCAATTGAGAAGAAGAAATATTGACCTTTTCAAATTCAATAAATTTCAAATTTTCTCTATTTAATCTTTTATATGTAGTTGAATTTAATGATTTTTTTTTATAACCATGCCTATCAAATACTATTATTTTACATTTCTGTGAAATTAATTTCCATTTATACCATTTGTGAAATTTTACTAAATTATCAGCGCCCATTATAAAATAAATTTTGTTTTTTTTGTTCTTTGAAATATGATTTATCAAATCAAAAGTTTTATTCGATTTAATTATGTCCTCATAAAATTTTACTTTAATCAATTTACTTGATCCAATAATTTTTTTGCAATGCTTGATTCTATTATCTAAACTTGTCTGCGTCTTTTTTTTAAAAGGATTTTTTTTTGTTATTGCCCAAATAAAATTTCGTAATTTAAATCTTTTAATTGCTTCTTTTGATATAGTTAAGTGACCTTTGTGTGCAGGATCGAAGGATCCACCTAGGATCCCAATTTTGTTTCTTTTTGTAACCAATTTACTTTCTAATTTTACCATTACTTGTTACTTGATATTTGTAGGAAATTAGTTGTCCAAGTCCTACAGGGCCTCTTGGTGGAAGAACATTTGTCGAAATTCCAACCTCACCACCAAATCCAAATTCTCCACCATCTGCAAATTGTGTAGATGTATTGTGCATCGCTATTGAACTTTTAACTCCCATTAAAAATTTTTTAGCAGTTTTTTTGTTTTTAGTAATAATACAATCAGTATGCATAGTTCCATATTTATTAATATGAGAAATAGCCTCTTGTAAGTTTTTGACAGATTTTACAGAAACAGTAGCAGACAAATATTCTTTTGACCAATCTTTGATTGATGCTTTTTTGATTTTACCTTTATAAATTTTTCGTATTTTATTATCACCAATAATCTGACAACCTTTTTCTTCTAATATCTTTAATATATGAGCTCCAAACTTTTTGATTATACGCTCATTAAGCAAAATTGTTTCAGTTGCTCCACAAATCGCTGTATTTCTTAATTTTGCATTTACTATCACTTTGGTAGCAATTTTGGGATCCGCATCTTTATCTACATATGAATGACAAACACCTTCTAAGTGACCAATAGTTGGAATTTTAGAAATGTTTTGTACTTTTTTAACTAAATTTCTACCCCCTCTTGGTATCATCACATCAATAAAATTAGTCATTTTAGTGAGTAAAAAATCTACTACTTTTCTATTCTTTATATCGATGAATTGAACAAAGTTTTGATTAACTTTATTAATCTTCAAAGCTTTTCTGAATAAATTTGATAAAATTTTATTAGAATAAAAAGCCTCAGAACCACCTTTTAAAATAACTGGATTTCCAGATTTAAAACATAATGATGCTACATCTGAGGTTACATTTGGTCTACTTTCATAAATTACACCTATTACTCCTATAGGGATTGATATTTTTGAAAATACAAGTCCATTAGGTCTTTTCCATTTTTCAATAACATTATGAATTGGATCCTTTAACTTAATTATTTTTTGGATTGAATTGATAATACCCAAGATTTTTTTTTCATTTAAAATAAGTCGATTTATTAAATTATCTTTAAGCTTAATTTTGATAGCCCGATCTACATCTTTTTTATTTTCTCTAAGAATTAAATGCTTATTTTTTTTTATCATTTTAAGATAATCACTTAAAACTTTATTTTTTTTATAAGTATTAATTGGTTGAGCAAAAGCTTGTTTTGATCTTTCTCCAATATTAATTAATATCTTTCTCATTAGATTTCTACCATATCATCTTTATGCACTACCTCAGATTTCGACACATATCCTAAAATTTTTTGTATTTCATTCGAATGACAGCCCATAATTAAATTTATTTCTTTGGATGAAAAAGAGCTAAGTCCACGAGCAAACTCTTTTTTTCTGTTATCTAAAATTTTAATGTGATCTCCCTTATTAAATCTACCAACCACTTTTTTAATTCCAGCCGCTAATAAACTTTTTCCACTATGAAGAGCCTTTTTTGCTCCATCATCAATTATAAGTTCACCCTTAGGAGAAATTGAGCTGATTATCCACTTTTTCCTTGCATGCATTTTAGATATTTTAGAAATAAACCAAGTGCAGTTATTTCCATTCCGGATACGATCGATAGGATTAAGACTTAACCCATTTGCTATTACCATGTTGCAACCAGCCAAATTACAAATTTTAGCAGCTTCGATTTTTGTATTCATGCCACCACTTCCTAATTCTGTCATACCTTTGATATTTATACTTTTAACAACTTTGTCTAAATCAATCACTTTCTTAATTAATTGAGCATCTTTGAATTTTTTTGGATTTTTTGTATATAAACCATCCACATCTGAGAGTAATATTAAGGTATCTGCATTTGTAATTTGAGCTACTCTAGAAGCAAGTCTATCATTATCTCCATATTTAATTTCAGATGTTGCAATAGTATCATTTTCATTAACAATAGGGATGAAATCAAGATCGAATAAGTTTTCAAAAGTTCTTTTTGCATTAATTGATCTTCTTCTTTCCTCGGTGTCATCAAGAGTAAGTAAAATTTGAGAAATATTTAATTTATATTTTGAAAACGTTTCTAAGAACAAATTCATCAATTCAATTTGTCCTATAGATGCAATTGCTTGACTTTTATCTAGCTTGAGATTTTTTTTATTATAATTCATTTTTTTACATCCAAGGGCTATTGCGCCCGAAGAAACAATTATAATTTTTTGGTTATTCGATCTTAATTTTTTTATATCTTTCGCAAAGCTAGAGAGCCATTTTTTTCTTACTTTCTTTTCTTGGTCAACTAAAAGTGAAGATCCGATTTTGATAACAATTTTTTTTGAGTTTTTAAGATACATAATTCAATAATTTTGATTTAATTTTTGATACTGAAGATTTATTGAATGTTGATAAAGCAATAACTTCTGATTTAGTATTCTTTTTAAAATCTTTAATTATGTGATTAACCTCTTTTTCATCAATAAGATCTATTTTGTTCAACACGATTAATTCTTTTTTTTTAGTGAGTTTGTTACTATATTTTTTAAGCTCATTTTTTACTTGTTGATAGTTTTTTTTTAAATTTTCACTTGTAATATCAATTAAATGTAAAAGAGATTTACATCTCTCAATATGTTTCAAAAACTGAATTCCAAGGCCTGTACCTTTATGAGCCCCTTCTACTAATCCTGGTATATCTGCTATTGTAATTTCTTTATCATCATAACTTGCTACTCCTAAATTTGGATTTAAAGTGGTAAATTGATAGTTTGCAATTTTAGGATTTGCATTAGTAACTGATGCTAATAAACTTGACTTACCTGCATTAGGTAATCCTATAATCCCAATATCAGCTATTGTTTTCAACTGAAGCCAAATTGTAAACTCTTCTCCTCGAGTTCCTTTTGTAAATTTCCTTGGAGCCCTATTGGTAGAACTTTTAAATCTTGTATTACCCAATCCACCTTTACCACCTGCAGCAGCGATAAATTCCTCACTAATTTTCGTAAAGTCGTAAATTAATGTTTTGTTGTCCTCTTCAAAAACTTGCGTTCCTAAGGGAACCTTTAAAATTAAATCTTCACCACTCTTGCCTGTTCGGTTTTGTCCTGCACCGTTCTCACCTCTCTTTGCTTTATGATGTTGTTGATATCTAAAATCAATCAAAGTATTTAAATTCTGTTCAGCTTTTAAAATTACTGAACCTCCTTTTCCACCATCACCACCATCTGGACCACCAAATTCTATAAATTTTTCTCTTCTGAAACTCGGAGAACCATCTCCACCGTCTCCTGCTTTAATATAAATTTTAACTTGATCTAAGAATTTCATAATACAACAATAGTTTAAGTTGTACTATTAATTGGGTTTTACTGAAACAAAAGTTCTATCTGACTTTGTTTTTTTAAAAACTACTTTACCTTTTATTACTGAAAAAATTGAGTGATCTTTACCCATTCCTACGTTTTCTCCAGGAAATATTTTTGTACCCCTTTGTCTTACAATAATGTTTCCAGGTATAACAGATTGTCCTCCATACTTTTTGACACCAAGTCTTCGTCCAGCACTATCACGTCCATTTCTAGAAGATCCACCTGCTTTTTTTGTTGCCATAATTAATTACTAGTTATTTACTAGCCTCTTTTTTTGTTTCTGTTTTTTTTGTTACCTTAGAAACTTTTTCAGCCTCTGAAAGAATTTTACCATCTTTTGCAAAAATTTTATTTATTCTAATCATAGAATATTCCTGTCTATGCCCATTTTTTCTTCTTGAATTATGTCTTCTTCTTTTTTTAAAAATTAATACAGTCCTATTTTTACTATTTTTAATTAAGTCAGCCTCAACTTTTGCACCACTTACCATTGGGGCTCCAACTTCTATTTTACTGTCATCTCCATAAGCTAAAATTTCATTAAATTCTATTTTTGAATTAGCCTTAGCGTCTGATAATTTTTCAATTTTCAAAATCTCTCCAGATTTCACTTTGTATTGTTTACCACCTGTTTTTATGACTGCGAATGACATATAAATACTCTAAATTTTGTTAAGGCAATATAGTCTGAGCAAGCCTATAGTCAAGTTTTATAAATCAAAAATTATCCTTTAAATCTCTTAATTTTGAAAAACTTTCAACATCTTTAGCTTTAAGAAATATATTGCATTCCATTTCATCAGATAAAATTGATGGAATAGTGGGATGGCCATTTTTTATTTTTTCTTTAATTTCTTTAATTTTGCTTTTCAAATTTGAATTATCAGGATCGTTTGACTCACAAAATTTTGAATTTTGTAATGTATATTCATGGCCGCAATATATCTTAGTATCTTTTGGAAGTTCTTTTATTTTTTTTAATGAGTTGAACATCTGTTCATAAGTTCCCTCAAAAATTCTACCACATCCTAAAGAAAATAAGGTATCGCCAGTAAAAATTATTTTTTCCAAAAAAAAATGAAAGGCAATATGCCCACTAGTATGACCTGGAATATGATAAATTTTCGCCTCAAAATTTTCACCTTTCCATTTTTGATTATCTTCCACAAGTATATCAATTTCTGGAATCCGATCTTTATCTTCTTTAAACCCAACTATTTTAGAATTATATCTTTTCTTTAATTCTAAGTTGCCACCCACATGATCATAATGATGGTGAGTATTAAGAATATATTTTAACTCAATATTATTACTTTCAACATATTTTATAATTGGAGCTGCCTCACCAGGTTCAACAACACATCCAATATTTTTAGTGTCATCGATTAACAGGTAACTATAATTGTCTTGTAAACACTTAATTATTTCTATTCTCATCTTATTTTTCAATTAAGAATATACCTAATTCTGCAAATAAATTTTTATAAAATAAATTAGAATTATTAATATTTGAAATATTTTTATTTGTCATAGCTAAAGATTTAAAAATTTTAAAGTTTATAATTTTTGAAAATTTAACAAAATCTTTAATCGTACACATATGAATATTTGGGGTGTTATACCAATCATTTGGTAATGATTCTGTGATTGGCATTGTTCCTTTGATAAGCAAATTTAATCTTACTTTCCAATGACCAAAATTTGGAATTGTTATGATTGCTTTCTTTCCAACTCTTAAAAGTTCTTTTATGACAATTTCAGGATTTACGAAAGCTTGTAAAGTTTGCCCTAGGACAACATAATCAAAAGAATCATTTGGAAATTGTTTTAAATCCAATTCCGCGTTTCCCTCAATTACAGTAAGTCCTTTTGATACGCAGATTTGAACTTTATCCTTTGAAATCTCAATCCCTCTCGCATCAACATTTTTATTTTTTTTTAATGACTCCATTAATGTTCCATCATCGCAGCCAACATCTAAAACTCTTGTTTTTTCCTTTATTAAATCGACTATTATTTTATATTCTGTTTTCACTATTATCTCTCTATGTAAGATTTATCTAAAAAATTTTTAAGGGTTTTCAAAAAGTCTGGAACATCTAATAAGAAAGAGTCATGACCTTTGTCAGATTTTATTTCAACAAATCCAACATCAGCACCAATTGCATTAAGAGCGATAACTATATCTTTATTTTCTTGAGTTGGATAGAGCCAGTCTGAGGTGAAAGATATTACAAAAAACTTAGCCTTAGTTTTTTTAAATGCATTAGATAAATTACCGTCAAATTGTTTAACAAGATCAAAATAATCCATTGCTCTTGTAATATAAAGATAACTATTAGCATCAAATCGATCTACAAAAACGGATCCTTGATATCTTAGATAACTCTCTATTTGAAAATCTGCATCAAATCCAAATTTAAGAGCATCTCTTTCTTGAAGTTTTCTTCCAAATTTTTCTTGTAAACCTTTTTTAGACAAATAAGTTATATGAGCAGCCATTCTCGCCACTGATAACCCTTTATCAGGAAGAGTATTATTAGATAAATATTTTCCGTCTGACCAATTATGATCCGACGCTATCGCTTGTCTACCCAACTCATTAAAAGCAATATTTTGAGCGGAATGACTAGAGGTACATGCAATAGGTACTACTGTACTAGCTTTATCCGGATAATTACTTATAAATTGCAAAACTTGCATTCCACCCATCGATCCACCAACAACTGAAAAAAGTTTTTTGATATCAAAATGATCTAATAAATTTACTTGTGCGTTGACCATGTCATTAATGGTAATTACAGGAAAATCGGTTCCATAAATTTTATTTGTATCAGGATTTTTATGACTTGGACCAAATGATCCCATACAACCACCTATTACATTCGCACAAATAACAAAATATTTATTTGTATCTATTGATTTGTTAGGACCCACTGCATAAGACCACCAACCATCTTTTTTTGTGACAGGATTAATACCCGTAACAAATTGATCACCAGTAAGCGCATGAAAAACAAGGATTGCATTATCTTTATTTTTATTAAGCGAACCATAAGTCTCATATGCGAGTGGAAAATTATTAATAGTTTTACCACAATCAAGTTTCAATGGTTTTTTAATAACAAGCGTTTTAATATTCTCTATAATATTCATAATTATTAATGCTAATTATTGAATTGTGAGAAAAAAAAACTTTTTTAGCGGTTTTTTTAGAGCGCTCGCAATTCAGGTAAATCAGCGCATAAATTTTGTACAAGATGTTATTTAGTATGTCAATTTTTAAAATATTTGAACTAATTCTATATGAAAAATTGTTATTTTATTTATAAAGAGGCTAAAATTTAAAAGATGACAACTATAAAATTTAAAAAATTTAATATCGAGGCTTATCAACCTGGCAAATCAACTATTAAGAGTTTTAATAAAATCATTAAACTTTCAGCAAATGAGTCAGCTCTCGGAGTAAGTGTTAGGGCAAAGAAAGCAATATCAAATAAAAAATTGAGTCTTTTCAGATATCCTGATGGAAAGTCCAAAAAATTACGGAGTCAGATTTCAAAAAAATTTAGTTGTGACAAAGAAAAAATAATTTGCGGAGCTGGTTCAGATGAAGTTATTCAAATGTTGTGTCAACTTTTCCTTAAACCAAAAGATGAAGTGATTCTTCCTCAGTTTAGTTTTTTAATGTACAGAATATATGCAAAAATAATTGGTGCAAAAGTTGTTTTTGCCAAAGAAAAAAATTTTAAAGTTTCCGTCTCTGAAATAATTAAAAAAGTAAGCAATAAAACTAAAATTGTATTTCTTGCGAATCCAAATAATCCGACTGGCACTTACTTGAACAGTTTTGAATTAATTGATTTAAGAAAAAGATTAAGAAAAAATATCTTACTTGTTGTAGATGATGCTTATGCAGAGTACATGCAAAATAGAGACTATAAATCTGGTTTAGATTTATTCAAGAATAAGCAGAATGTTTTTATACTAAGGACATTCTCAAAAATATACGGATTATCATCTCTAAGAATTGGTTGGGGATATGGTTCAAAAAAAATTATTGATGCTTTGAATGTTATTAAACCTCCATTCAATGTTAATGAAGTAGCTCAAAAAGCAGCTATTGAGTCACTTAAGGATAAAAAATTTATTTCACGTTCAGTAAAACATAATCATATTTATGCAACAAAACTGAAAAATTTTTTGAGCAATTATGATATTAGCTCAAATAAAGTTTCTGCTAACTTTCTATTATTGAATTTTAATAAATGTAAACTAAGAGCTAATAGTTTCTATGAAAAATTAAAAAAAAAGGGAATTATTTTAAGGTCTACTGAAGAAGGTTATAAAATAAAAAATATGCTACGATTAACGATTGGCTCAAAAGAGGAAAATATGAAATTTATCAAAGCAACACAAAATATATTTAGAAAATGAGAAATATATTAATTATAGGCTGTGGGTTATTAGGCTCTTCTTTAGTTAGGAGGATTTCCAAAAAAAAAATAGCAAAAAAAATATTTATTTATGAAAAATCAAAATCTAATATCACTAAAATAAAAAGACTCAAATTACCTGGAACAATTGTTAAGTCACTTAAAGATGGTTTGATAAATTCAAACCTAGTGATTGTTTGCACATCAACGAGTGAATATAAAAAACTCATTCTCAAAATTAATAAAACTATTTTGCCAAAGACACTAATTACTGATGTTGGATCTTCAAAAATAGAGTCATCAAAGATTATTAAAAAATTTTTGAAGCGCGGTATAAATTGGATAAGGAGTCACCCTATCGCTGGATCAGAAGTGAGTGGACCAGAATTTGGAAAAGCTGATATGTTTGAGAATAAATGGTGTGTATTAATTAAGGACAAAAAAACAAGTTCTAAAAATTTAAAATTTTTAAGTTCTTTTTGGAAAAAGATGGGCTCAAAAACTGTTGTTATGAACTCTGAAAAACATGACAAAGTTTTTTCTATCACAAGTCATTTACCACATTTAATCGCTTATAATTTGGTTAAATCTGCTCAAGATTTTGAAAAAATACTCAAATTTGGTCTTATTAAATACAGTGCCGGGGGGTTGAGAGATTTTTCAAGAATAGCTGCTTCAAATGAAATTATGTGGAGAGATATTTTTTTTGATAACAAAGTTAATGTTACAAAAGCAATAGATTTATTTATCAAAAATCTAAAATCCTTTAAAAAAGATATAAATTCCAAAAATAATAAATCGATTTTAAAAAAATTATCACAGACAAAAAAAGTTAGGTCTAAAATTATTAAATTAAAACAGGATGTTAACAAACCTGACTTTGGTAGAGATTAAATATTACTAATATTACTTACTTTTTTAACTTTCAGATTTGCAGTTTTATCAATTAATTTAATTGTTTGTACTGTTGGCATTATTAACACCTTCTTTTCTGGTCCATAAGCATGAATAAATTTAGACTTATTTAGACATATACCAACATGTCCTTTCCAAAATACGATGTCTCCTTTAAGTTGATTTCTACCTCTTTTTCTTTTACAAAATCTTATTTGATCTTTTGTATCTCTTGGAAAAAATATTCTATTGTAATAAAAATAAATTTGAATTAATGCTGAACAATCAATTCCAACACAGGTTTTTCCGCCCCATAAGTATTTTGTGTTTAAAAAACATTTGAATATTTTGATATAATTTTTTTCATGATGATCAATATTTTTGATATCAGTTTTTTTGATCCATTTATTTTTTTCAAATTCTATATACTTTTTATTTTCATTTCGTTTACAAACACCAGATCCATAATATAGATAATGGTTTGAAGACAAAAATCTTTTACCTCTTTTAAAGAAGACTCTAGATTTAATTTTTGAAATTTTATGTGAGGGTTTAAAATTTTCTAAAAACTTATCTTTTTTTATATATCCAATATAATTGTCATAATGAGTTTTTATTTTTATATATTTTTTTCTTTTCAATAGAATCTTAAATTTCTCTCCATATAAAATTTGTGAAACTACCTCAGAATTCGGAGAAGGTTTAAAGTAAATGTTAGCTACAGATTTATTTAAAAAATTATTTTTCACTTAGTTGTAGTTTATTTTTCATAATCCATAGGATTATTAATGAAGGAATGACCATTAGCGCAGTTAAAATAAAAAATATTCCCCAATCACCATTTAACCAATCAACCAGGGCGCCAGAGGAGGAGGCTAAAGTTGTTCGACCAGCGGTGCCTATTGATGCTAAGAGCGCATATTGAGTTGCTGTATAAGCTCTATCTACTAGCATAGATATAAAGGCTACAAAAGCAACTGTTGCAAATGCAGCAGCTATATCGTCAAAAATAACTGCAACAGCAAATAAAAATTCTGATTTATCGCTCCAGGCCAACACACTAAATAAAAGGTTTGTGCTTGCCATCATTACTCCAGCAAAAAACATTGCTTTTAAAACCCCGGATCTTATTACAAAAAGTCCACCTAAAAGAGTAAACGTCACAGTAGTGATCCAACCTAACGTTTTAGAGTAAATAGCGATATCTGATTTACTAAAACCTATTTCTTTATAAAAAATTATAGACATTCTTCCAAGAAATGCCTCTCCCACTTTAAATAAAAAAACGAATCCTAAAATTCCTAGAGCAATTGAAAAGCCATTTTTTCTAAAAAAACTAATGATTGGGCCACTAATTGTTCCAGCAACCCAGGTTATCAATTTTGTAAATAAATTTTCTTTTTTAAATTGAGATGATATCAATTTATCATTTTCTTTTTGTTGATTTTGTCTCTCTAAATTTCCAGACTCGTCAACGAACATTAAACCAATGTTCATTAAAATTACTAAAATCCCCAAAATTAAGAAAGTTAGTTGCCAATAATTTTCAAAACCAATATTTTGTAGAATATCTGCTGCAAATAATGATAGTACGCCTCCTAACTTGTATCCTGTCCACCAACCGACAACCGCCATTGCGGCCCCAGCGGCCATGGATTTTCCCTCATTTTCACCAATCTGTTCAATTCTTAAAGCATCAACTGTTATATCTTGAGTTGATGATGCTATAGCAATTATTAAGCCTACTGAAACAACTAAAGCTAAATTTTCAGATGGATCAAGTAAACTCCAAAGAGCGAGTGAGAGTAAGATGATAATTTGCATCAAAACAATCCATCCTCTTCTGTGACCTATCTTTTTTGTTAAATATGGTATTTGTATTCTATCTATTAAAGGTGCCCATAAATAATTAAATGCATAAACTGCAAAAATTAATCCAGCCCATCCGACAGTTGATCTACTCAATCCATCTTCTTTTAACCATAAACTTAGACTACTTCCGATCAAAACCCATGGAAAACCCGATATTGCACCAAGCAACAAAATTTTGAGCATTCTTTTATCAAAATAAACCGAGAACATTTCAGACAAAGAATTTTTTTTAATTTCTATCAAATTTAATTCCTCCAAAAAGATGGTAAAAATAATACAAGGATTGCAAATAATTCCAATCTACCCAAAATCATACCAAAGCTTAAAATCCA
Organism: uncultured Pelagibacteraceae bacterium; assembly: GCA_902592265.1. Classification (GTDB taxonomy): domain Bacteria; phylum Pseudomonadota; class Alphaproteobacteria; order Pelagibacterales; family Pelagibacteraceae; genus Pelagibacter. Next base: position 185,044 of record CACJDV010000001.1, read on the forward strand.
CTTAGAGATATCAGGTAGCGATGAAAAATTCCCATTTGGCCCAATAGTTGAACCTAGGCCAGGTCCTACATTTGAAATAGATGTTGCAGCACCAGAAATTGAAGTAATAAAGTCAAGACCTGTCAAAGATAATAATGCTGTAATCACAAAAAAAATTACCAGGTACATATAAATGAAAGAGATAATCGATGCGGTAAACTTATCATCAACAGGGTTTTGGTTATATTTTAGAACGAAAATTCCCTTAGGATAAACTATTTTTTTAAGCTGATTCAAAACAAGTGAATAAAGTATTTGAAATCTAAATATTTTTATACCACATGTTGTTGAGCCAGCACATCCACCAATAAACATTAAACCTATAAATATAATTAAAGGAAATCCACCCCAGTTATCAAATTGTGCATTTACATATCCAGTTCCTGTCAAAATTGATATTACATTGAATAAAACTGTTCTGAAGTTTAGTTCAGACGATTTATCTAAAAACAAATAAATTGATAAGATAAGAATACTTATTAAGATTATTTTCAAAAAAGTTCTAATTTGAATATCTGAAAAAAATATTCTTCTATTACCGTTTAAGAATTTGATATAAGCGATAAAAGGTAAACTTCCCAAGATAATAAAAATCATTGCTGAAATTTCTATTGAAAAACTGTTAAAGAAACCAATGGACTCGTTATAGTTTGAAAAACCTCCAGTTGCTATTGTTGTCATAGAATGGGTTATACTATCAAAAGTATTCATCCCAAGAATTTTATATGATATTGCGCAAAGAGTAGTGAGACCTGAATAAATATAAATTAATCTCAATGCAATTTCTTTTGATTTAGGAAGAATTTTTTCTGATGAATCACTGTTAGAAATTTTGAATAATTGCATACCACCAACATTCATTATTGGCATCAAAGTGATCGCCATAACAATTATTCCAATACCACCCAACCATTGAAGAATTGCTCTCCAAAGCAAAATTGCTTTAGGCATCTCCTCTAAATTTGGAATGATTGTTGAGCCAGTTGTTGTAATGCCTGACATACTTTCAAAAAATGCATTGGTAAACGAAAAATTGACTTCAGAAAATATTAGAGGAAGTGAGCCAAAAATTGCGATACTCAGCCAAGATAACGCGGTTAATAAAAAAGCTTGCTGTAAATTTAGCTTCTTATCATGATCAAGATTAGATAAAAAAAATAATGTTCCAAAAATTATTGTAATAATTGAGGCGCCAAAAAAAGAGGAGTCAATTTCTTTAAAAAAAAATTGAGCAAATATTGGTAGCAACATAAAAATTCCAAGAATTATTTGAAGAATTCCAAGAGTAAAAAAAACGGTTTTATAATTAGACATTTTGATAGAACATTATTTTATGGTAAATAAATTTCAACTCTATAAGAATAAGTTAAAGCGTTAATTTGAGATTTTATTTGAATTAATCATGATTAAAAAAGAGAATTTTGATAAAACAAGTGCATGGCCTTTCGTTGAAGCAAAAAAAATGCTTCGGGAAAGAAAATCTTTTATAGATAAAAAAGGCAAAATAATTCTCCAAACAGGTTATGGTCCTAGTGGACTTCCACATATAGGAACTTTTGGAGAAGTTGCAAGGACATCAATGATTGTAAATGCCCTAAAACATTTAACTGATTTACCAACCGAAATCATTACTTTTTCAGATGATATGGATGGTCTTAGAAAAGTACCTGACAATGTTCCACAAAAAGAATTATTAGAAAAAAATTTACACAAACCGCTTACTAATGTGCCTGATCCTTTTCAAAAATTTAATAGTTTTGGTGAGCATAATAATGAAATGTTAAAAAAATTTTTAAATAATTTTAAATTTAAATATAATTTTAAAAGTTCAACATCACTTTATAAATCGGGTTTCTTTAACTCTTCTCTCCAAGTTATTCTAGAGAATTATGATGGTATAATGAATATAATACTTCCTACACTAGGGAAAGAGAGACAAAAAACTTACAGTCCATTTCTTCCAATTTGTCCAGATACAGGTCATGTTCTAGAAATACCTGTAAAAAATATCAATAAAGAAAAATCTATTATTGTTTTTGATAATAATGGAAAAGATTTGGAAACAAGCATTTATGATGGAAATTGTAAATTACAGTGGAAGGTTGATTGGGCTATGAGATGGTATGCGCTAGATGTTGATTTTGAAATGTATGGAAAGGATCTTATAGAGAGTGCAATACTTTCAACAAAAATTATCAAATTGATTGGGAAAACTAATCCGTCAGGGTTTGCATATGAACTATTTTTGGATGAAAAAGGAGAGAAGATTTCAAAATCAAAGGGAAACGGCATCACTATTGATCAATGGTTAGAGTATGCTTCCCCTGAAAGTTTGTCGCTATATATGTATCAAAATCCAAAAAGAGCAAAAAAACTATACAAAGAAATAGTTTCAAAAACTGTTGATGATTATTTGGATCTGATTGAGAAAGCAAAAAATCAAAATGAATTGCAGCTTCTTATGAATCCTGTATGGCATGTTCATAATAGTTTGGTGCCTAAAGAAAATATGATTATGTCATTTTCAATGTTATTAAACTTGGTCGAAACAAGTAATGCTGACAGCAAAGAACTTCTTTGGAAATTTGTTAAAAAATATAAAAAAAATATTTCGGAGAAAGATAATCCTATCTTTGATAAATTAGTAGGCTATGCAATAAAGTATTTTAACGACGTAATAAAATTGAAAAAAAAATATAAAAAACCTAATGGTGAAGAAAAAAAGGCTTTAGAAGCTCTGGTGAAAACTTTAGATAAATGTGACGATAAAATGAAACCAGAAGATATTCAAACAATGATATATTCGACTGGTAAAGAAAATGGATACACTGAGAACCTTCGAGATTGGTTTAAATTAATTTACGAAGTAGTTTTTGGAGACGAAAATGGACCAAGGATGGGTTTTTTTATAAGTTTTTTTGGTGTGAAAGAAACAAAAGATCTTATATTAAATAAAATTAAATAATGTTTTCAAATTTAAGATCTTTAATTTTTAAATTAGATCCTGAGATGGCTCATAGTTTAGCGATAAAGTCACTAAAATTTAATTTTATTCCAAATATTTTAGATGACGAAAAAAATAACCCCCTTTTTAAGACAAAATTATTTAATAAAGAAATAGAAAATCCAATTGGTATGGCAGCAGGATTTGATAAGAATGCTGAGGTATATAATTCATTATTCAACTTAGGGTTTGGTTTTGTCGAAGTAGGAACTGTTACACCGTTAGAACAATACGGAAATCCCAAACCTAGAGTTTTTAGATTGGTAGAAGATGAGGCCCTAATAAATAGACTTGGTTTCAATAACTTAGGTTCAAAAAATATTGTAGATAGAATTAAAAGAAATAATCCAACCGGATTACTTGGAATAAATATTGGACCTAATAAAGACTCAGAAGATAGAACAAATGACTATATACAGTGTTTAAAAATATTTAATGAGGTCTCTGATTATATTACGGTTAATATTTCCTCACCAAACACTGAAGATTTAAGAAACTTTCATGATCAAAAAAAATTAGACGATCTTTTAAAACTAATAGAAAAAGAGAAGAAAGATCTTAACTCTAAAATACCTATAGCAGTGAAAGTATCACCAGATATTAATGATAAAGAAATTATGAAAATTTCTGAAGTGCTTTTAGATAATAAGATAGAAGCTGCTATTATTTCTAACACATCTGATACGACAAGAGAAAATTTACAAAATACTCAAAGTCATCAAAAAGGAGGATTATCTGGGAAACCTATTGAGCTCAAGTCTTCAGAGTTGATTAGAAAATTTTATAAAGTTTTAAAAGGCAGAATCAAAATTATAGGCGTAGGTGGTGTAGACTCTGGCAAATCTGCTTATCAAAAATTTTTAGCTGGAGCTGATTATTTGCAACTTTATACAGGCATGGTTTTCAGAGGTCCAAATATTGTTGGTCTCATTAAAAAAGAGCTGAAGGAAATATTATTAAAAGATGGTGTAAAAAACTTTAATGAAATAGTAGGAAAAAAGGATTAGAATAATCTAATAAACTTGACGCCATCAATATCTCACTTTATATAATCGATCAAAATATGACAAAAAAATGCGAATTAACTGGGAAAAATCCTATGAAAGGTCATAACGTTAGTCATGCTAATAATAAGACCAAAAGAAGATTCTTACCTAACTTAAAAAAAGTAAAATTTACAAGTGAACTTTTAAAAAGAAGCCTAAAATTAACAGTGAGTAATGCAGGGGTTAGGTCTGTAGACAAAAAAGGAAGTTTTGATGAATTTCTTAAATCTGTAAAAAATAAAAATTTATCACCTAGATTAAAAAAACTAAAAAAAAACTTATTAATTAAATCTCCGTTTCAAAAAAAAACAACACAATCTAAAACAGCTTAATGAGTAAACCGTTTTTACTTCTATCATTTTTGATGGGTGTTGTTGTCCTATCTTCTAATTATCTTGTTCAATTTCCAATTAATTATTATGGTTTAAATGAAATATTAACCTATGGAGCTTTCTCTTATCCGATCGCTTTTTTAATTACAGATTTAGCTAATAGATCTTATGGAAAAAGAGTTGCAAGAAAAATTGTATATTTTGGCTTTGTACTAGGAATTGGTTTTACTGTTTTATTTTCTACTGATTTTGCAGATTTTATATCTATTCGTATAGCTATTGGATCTGGAATTGCATTTTTGACCGCACAATTATTAGATGTCCAAATATTTGATAGATTAAGACAAAAAGAGTGGTTTGTTGCACCATTAACATCCTCAATGATTGGATCAACAATCGATACATTTTTGTTTTTTTCAATATCATTTTATGGGACGGGTGTGCCATGGGTTACACTTTCCCTTGGAGATTTGATTGTAAAAGTAATAGTAGCTTTAATAATGCTGATACCATTTAGATTACTTTTAAAAACTTTTAAGCCAATTAAGGCCTAAATCAAAAATTTATAAGACAATATTTTATAAGCGAGTTTTGCAACAAGAAAGTTGTATGAATTAAAACCTTTTATAGGTGCTAATTCATTGATGTCAGCACCAACAATGTTTGAATTTTTTGCAGCTATTTTAATTATATTGAGTGTCTCATCCCATAATAATCCACCTGGCTCAGGAGTTCCAGTGGCTGGCATAATGCTTGAGTCGAACCCATCGACATCAAATGTTAAATAAACTGTCTTATCTTTTATAAGTTTTTTAAATTTTTTTAAATCCCACTTTGACTTATCTTTTGCCCAAAAAATATTTATTCTTGATTTATTCTTTTTTAAAAATGGAATTTCACTTTCAGATATATTTCTGATCCCAAAAGATATTAACGATATATTTTTATGGTCTAAACATCTTCTTATTGCCGATGCATGAGAGAATTTTTCACCATTATAACTATTTCTTAAATCAGCATGGGCATCGAAATGTAAGAGACAAATTTTTTTGTATTTTTTAACAAATGGATAAATACATCCGGGTGTAATTGAATGTTCTCCTCCAAACGTGATTGGAAAAAGTCTTTTATCTAAAATTTCTTTATTTATATTTGACATTTTCTCGAGAGCTTTTTTGATATTTCTATGAATCTTAAAGGGCTTTAGTGTTTTAATACCAATTTTTCTGTAAGGTTCACAATTTAGCTCTTCATCATATAATTCCACTTGATGAGAAGCCTTTATAATCTCTTTAGGTCCGTTTCTGGTGCCACCACCATAACTAACAGTTTTCTCAAGTCCAAATGGAACCACAACAACCTTTTCTTTGAAATTAAATTTATTGTCGACTCCTAAAAATCCATTTTTATTTGATAAATATTTCAATTTTTACTCAAAAATTTTTGTGAATTTTTTCTTATCCCTATTTTTCCACTCACCTCTGTGATAAGCGTCGCTAGCTATTAGGGGTAGTACACTAGTGGCTTCAGCAAATACCATTTGTTCTTTTGTAACATCAACTTTACCCCATGAACTTGCTTCCTTTAATGTTGAACTACTGCATGCACCGTCTCTAGAGTCGGCAACTGTGATTTGCACCGCATATTTATGCATGTCAACTTCCTTGCCTAATAATTCAGCACAAATTACGGTGTCTTGAATAAAATTTTTTGGAACACCACCACCAATCATAAATAAACCTGATCCCTTCGAGCGTATTTTAATTTCAGTCAATTCTCTAAATTCCCTTATAGAGTCGATTGTCATATGCTTTTTTGGATTTTTTTCTTGATGTATAACTAAACCAAATCCAGCACTGGAGTCGGTGAAAGCTGGGCAAAAAATCGGAACATCATTGTCATATGCTGTTTCAATCAAAGAGTCTTTTTTGATAGAATTTTTTTTTAAATATTTACCCATTTCTTTAATAAATTCTCTAGATGTATAGCTTCTAGGTTCCAAGGTATCCGCGATTTCACATATTTTTTTATCACAAATCTGTAACTCATCTTCGTCTATGTATGTGTCGTAAATTCTATCGATATAATTTTTTCTTAATTCAGTATCATCTTGGAATTGAGACCCTTGATAGTGTTTAAAGCCAAGAGCTTCAAAAAAATCCATATCAATTATTGAAGCGCCAGTCGCTACTATTGCATCAACCATATTGTATTTAACTAAATCTTTATAAATATTCATACAACCTGCAGCAGATGTTGAACCTGCTAATGTTAAAAAAATTGTACATTCTTTGTCTTTCAACATTTCATTATAAATATTGGCTGCGTTTGCCGTTTCTCTTGAAACAAAAGACATTTTTTCCATGGAAGAGATAATTTTTCTAGAATCGAATGATGTAATATCAATATGCTCTACAGGTTTTTTTAAGAAATCTTTTTTACTGTTGTGACCAAGATTTTTATTTTCTGACATTAAGCAACAAGAGTAGCTTTGTCTGAATTCTTATCATACATAGACATTATTGGTTTATCCTCAACCTCATAAATCTCATTAGAGTAATAACCATTAAATTGAGTTCTAAAAGTTAAACCATATGATCCTAATTGACCAAGTTCAATATAATCATTTTCTTTAATATTATTTGGAAGTAGGAAGGGACCTTTCATATAATCCATACTGTCACATGTTGGTCCGTAAAAATCAAATGCAGTCATTTTCTTGGAAATAATCTTACTTGAATTTTCTTTAATTAATTTTGATGGAAAAACTATATTAGGTGTTCCAGCATCAAAAAGTGTACCGTAAGTACCATCATTAATATAAAGTTTTTGTTTTTTTCTTAAATTAACTCTCACAATTGTTGATCCACTTTCTGCAACCAAAGCTCTTCCAGGTTCACAAATTATTTGAGGCATGTTCTTTAAATTTAAGTTTTCTAAACTTTTTTTAATTTCCCCCATATAACTTTCCAAAGATAGAGGCACAAGATCAGGATAAATTGTTGGGAAGCCTCCACCGATATTAATATAATCTGGTATTATTTTAGTTTTTTTAATTATATTTCCCATTTCATTAATTCCTTTAGAGTATGAAATTGGATGCATACATTGGGAACCAACATGAAAACTTAAGCCAATTTTTTTTGAATGAAGTTTTGCAAGTCTTAATAGTCCTGAAGCTTCAGAATTTAAAGCACCAAATTTTTTTGATAAATCTATTTCAGCATGCTCATTGGAAACAGCAACTCTGATAAACAATTCTAAATCTTTAGCATTTTCTGTTGTTTCGATAATTTTAATTAATTCATCTTTAGTATCTAAAGCGAAAGTTTTTATTCCAAAATCAAAATACGCTTCTTTAATACTCTCTCTACTTTTAACTGTATGCATAAAAGAACATTTCGCAGTATTATCAAATTTCCTTACTGCTTTGATTTCTTCGATAGACGCAACATCAAATTGATTAATTCCACTTTTTATTAAAGTTTTGACAACTTCAGGATGGGGATTAGTTTTTACAGCATATAGTATTTTTCCTGGAAATTTCTTTTGAAAGAATTTTGAAGCAGAAAGAATAGAATTCTTCCTTATACAATAGACAGGTTTTTCCGGTTTCAGTTGATTTACTAATTCTTCAACTGACTTAAATTTTTGCATTTTAAATGCCCCCCAAAAAAAATTTAACAAAAAAAAAGTCTTTTATTTAAAAAAAACTTTAATATTCGAGCAGTTAATTGAATAGTTATTCAATGTAAAGCAAATAATGGCCTATTGAATTGTGGAAAAAAATATCCATATAAGGGCTATGAAAAACCAAGCTCCATTACAAAATCTGGCTGATTTTGACAATAAATCCTTATTAATAGTGGATGATGACAATCCTTTTAGGGAGAGATTAGCGAGAGCAATGGAAAAAAAGGGGTTTGAGGTCTTACAAGCTGAGAGTGTGCAAAAAGGTAAAGACATGGTTAAAGTGAAAAAACCAGGTTTTGCAGTAGTTGACCTTAGGTTAAATGATGGAAATGGATTAGAGGTTGTAAAAGAAATTCAATCATCAAATTCATTAAGTCGAATCATAATGCTAACTGGATATGGAAATATTCCAACTGCTGTAGCTGCAATCAAAGAGGGCGCTATTGACTATTTAGCTAAACCAGCTGATGCAGACGATGTAGAAAAAGCATTATTAGCAGATCCATCAAAAAAAGCTGCACCTCCTGAAAATCCAATGTCAGCAGATCGGGTTAAATGGGAACATATTCATAGAGTATTCGAATTATGTAATAGAAATGTTTCTGAGACTGCAAGAAGACTTAAAATGCACAGAAGAACTCTTCAGAGAATATTATCTAAAAGATCCCCTAAATAAATTTTCTAAATTTTATAATTTTTTTTGCTAAAAAAGTAAGTAAACAAATTTTGAAAATTTCAGCAACTAAAAAAGGCAATACACCCAATTTTAAAATAGGTTTATCCCACCCAATTAATGTGCCTAGCCACAGAATACCTAGAATATAAATTGTTGAAACTGAAAATATTAATTTAAAAAAAATCAAAAAATAATTATCATCATTTTTAACAAATGAGGCTAAAAAACATGCTGATAGAAATCCAATTAAATACCCCATTGTTGGACCTGTAAAATAAGCCAAACCAATTCCTCTTTCAGGAGAATTAGAAAATACTGGTAAACCCAATATACCTTCTAATAAATACAATCCTACAGTGGCTAGAGCTATTTTATATCCGAAGCTGATACCTAAAAATAAAACTATGAATGTTTGCATAGTCATTGGAACTGGATAAAAAGGTATCTTGATTTTGGCGGAAATCGTAAGAATTATTGAGCCTATAAAGATAATCAATAATGATTTTATAAGCTGGTTTTGAGTATTTTGCTTTATAAGTTCCATAAAAAATAATACTCTTATTTTTATCTTTAATCTATATTAAATTTTAATGAACAAGATTCAAAAAACAGATCATTTTTATCTTATTGATGGATCAGGTTATATATTTAGAGCATATTATGCCTTACCACCATTAACTCGAAAAAGTGATGGATTACCGACTGGAGCAGTAAGTGGTTTTTGCAGTATGTTGTTCAAACTTCTTGAAGACTCAAAATCAAATGAAAATCTCCACAAACCTACTCATTTTGCTGTTATTTTTGACTCAGCGAGAAAGACTTTTAGAAATGAAATCTATAGTGATTACAAAGCCAATCGATCTGAGGCACCAGATGACTTAGCACCACAATTTGAATATATAAGAAAATCGGTTTTAGCCTTTAATTTACCCTCTGTTGAATTAGTTAATTATGAAGCAGACGATTTAATTGCAACTTATGTTGATCAGATTTTAAAAAAAGGAGCAAAGGTAACAATAGTTTCATCAGATAAAGATTTGATGCAATTGTATAGAAAAGATGTTCGTATTTTTGATCCAATGAAAAATAAGTTCATATCAAATGAGGATGTAAAAAATAAATTTGGAGTAGATCCAGATAAAGTAATAGATGTTCAGGCTCTAGCTGGGGATAGCAGTGATAACGTTCCTGGTGTACCCGGAATTGGTGTAAAAACTGCAGCGGAATTAATCAATAAATATGGTGATTTAGAGACGCTCTTAAAATCAGCAAATGAAATCAAGCAAAATAAGAGAAGAGAGACTTTACTAAACAATAAAGATAAAGCTTTAATAAGTAAAAAATTAGTAACATTAAAGCACGATGCTCCAATTGAAATGAAACTCAATGATTTTGAATTAAAAAAAATTGATAAAGATAAACTTTATAAATTTCTGAGAGAAATGGAGTTTAATAGGTTACTTAGCTCTGCTATCTCTACTTATGGGGAGCCAGATTTTAATGGTGAAAAAAAAGATGTTCAGATAAAGGAAAAAAAAGTTGAAATAGATAAAAAAAATTATTTTTTAATAACAGAGCACAGTAAAATTGATAACTGGATTAAGGAAGCTGAGGAAATAGGAGAAGTTGCAGTTGATACAGAAACAAATTCTTTAGATCCTCATCAAGCTGATTTAGTCGGAGTATCTTTGAGCTCTAAAATTGGAAAAGCTTGTTATATACCAATAGGACATAATTCAAAAAAGTGTATTGATAAAGACATAGTGCTTAAAAAATTAAAACCTTTACTTGAAGACCCAAGTATCAAAAAAATAGGTCAGAATATTAAATTTGATTTCATTGTATTTTTTAATCATGGGATAACAGTATCGGCGATGGAGGATACTATGCTCATGTCTTATGTGCTTGATGCTGGAAAAAACAGACACAATATGGATACGTTATCTGAAATTCACCTGAATCATAAAACAATAAAATTCAAAGAATTAGTTGGTTCTGGAAAGAAACAGATAAATTTTAGTGAGGTCGATTTAGAAAAAGCAAAAGATTATGCTGCTGAGGATGCTGACATAACTTATAGACTATATAAAAAATTTTACAAAAGTTTGAAAGAAGAAAAAATGATTAATATTTATGAAATTTTTGAAAAGCCATTACTTAGAATTTTAGCTGATATGGAAATACACGGTATTAAAGTTGATAAAAAGTTTCTCAAAATATTATCTACCAAATTTGAAAAAAAAATTGAAAAAATTCAGAAAGAAGTTTTTAAACTCTCCAAGAAAGAGTTTAATATTGCTTCTCCAAAACAACTAGGTGAAATTTTATACAATGATCTAAAGATTGCAGACTTAAAAAAAACTAAAAAGGGAAGTTTTGCAACAAGTGCCTCAGTACTAGAAGATCTCGCTTTTAAAGGTCATAAATTTCCACAATTAGTCTTAGACTGGCGACAAGTTTCAAAATTAAAAAATACATATTCAGACTCATTACCTGAACACATTAATCCTGAAACAAAAAAAGTTCATACTTCTTTTTTATTAGCAGCAACGACTACAGGACGATTAGCTTCGAGTGATCCTAACTTACAAAATATTCCGATTAAATCAGAAGATGGTAGAGATATTCGTAAAGCTTTTGTTGCTGATAAGGATAATATCTTGATTTCTGCAGACTACAATCAAATTGAAATGAGAATTTTAGCTGATTTGGCTGATGTTAAAGAATTAAAAAAAGCTTTTCAAAATAATGAAGATATACATTCTCTAACTGCTAGCCAAATTTTTAATATTGATATTAATAAGGTGAGTCAAGACCAAAGAAGAAAGGCTAAAGCAATAAACTTTGGAATAATCTATGGAATTTCTCAGTATGGATTAGCGAAGCAAATAAACGTCTCTAATTTTGAGGCTGAAGAGTTTCTAAATTCATATTTCTCAAAATTTCCTGAAATAAAAGTTTATATGGATCGAACAATTAAATTTTGTAGAAAAAGTGGTTATGTAAGTAATATTTTTGGGAGAAGATCTCATTTTATAAATATAAATGATAAAAATTATAATGTGAGGAACTTTCAAGAACGTGCAGCAATTAATGCTCCAATACAAGGGTCTGCTGCTGAAATAATGAGATTAGCAATGATAAGAATTGATAAAAAATTAAAGGAGCAAAAACTCGATAAAACTAAGATGTTACTTCAAATCCATGATGAACTAATTTTTGAAAGTCCTAAAAATGAAGTAAAAAAAATATCCAAAGTGATAATTGATGAAATGTCTAGCGTTGCTGAGAGTGATCAACATTCTTTTTCAATACCTCTTACAGTAGATTTAAACACCGGAGAAAATTGGGGTTCATTACATTAATTTATTTGCCCAAATTAGAACAATTTAGTATTTTTATAATTAAGTATGCAAAAACAAACTATTGCTTTAGTAGATGATGACAGAAATATTTTAACTAGCTTAAGTATTGCTCTCGAAAAAGAAGGGTTTAAAGTTCAGACTTACATTGATGGTGAGAGTGCTTTAATTGGGTTAACCAGGACGCCACCAGATCTAGCTATTGTTGATATAAAGATGCCAAAAATGGATGGCGAGGAATTGCTTAAAAAATTAAGAAAAAAAACCTCATTACCAGTTATATTTCTCACCTCCAAAGATGACGAAATTGATGAATTACTAGGACTAAAATTAGGTGCTGATGATTTTGTAAAAAAATCGGGTGGCTTTTCAATTAAAGTTTTAATTGAGAGAATTAGAGTTCAACTTAGAAAAAAAGATTCTAAGGAAACTCTGGAAGAAAATAAAAGTGTTATATCACACGGAAAATTAAAACTAGATCCATCTCAATTAGAGTGCGAATGGAATGGGAAACAATTACCTGATAAATTGACTACTACAGAATTTTTACTTGTAAAAGAGCTAGCCAAAAGACCAGGGATTATAAAAGAGAGAGCTCAATTAATGGATATAGCTTATAGAGAAGATACAGATATTGAAGATAGAACTATTGATAGTCATGTTAAAAGAATTAGAAAAAAATTCAAAAAAGTTGATCCTGAATTTTCAGCTATAGAAACTAGATATGGAAGCGGATATAGATGGAATGTTAGTTAATGCTCAGCAATTTTCTTAAGAACTTATCAATTTTAAAAAAATTTTTATTTATAAATTCTATTTTTTTTACAATAATAGGCTTATTCACATTCGTTTATCTAAAAAATGTTCAACCAAATTTGATAAAAAAAAAATCCTCCAATCATATTGAAGTAATTAATAATACAATCGATAATCTAAAAAGATTAAATGTAAAATTTGTTGAAAAAGATATTAGAAAATTTTTGTTTTCTACAAGATTTCTTTTTCAAAACTTAGATAGAGTAATATTTTTTGACAATCAACTTAATTTAATAGGAGATACTGATACATTAGATTTAGATCCGAGATCCTTTTCACAAAGGTTAGATACTATCGAGTTAGAAGTGTTGGACTCAACAACAACAAAAAAAATTACCGAGGAAAAAAATATAGATATTGGAAAAGAAAATAATGTGTCTTTAAATGATGTTCTATTAAATTATGTAGCCTCTAAAAATTTTGGAATACCTTTTACATTTACTGAGGAAGAATTTAATAAATTTAAACTAACTACTATTAAGAACGTGATGAAAGATGGAGAAAATATAGGATATTTAGCGATAACAGAAAATGCCAATGATATCAAAGCTGCCATAGATGAAAGAAAAACTTTTGTAATCAGGACAGCAATTGCAGTTGGGATTGTAATATTAATTTTTTCATTTGTTTTAAATAGATATTTTTTAAAACCAATTAAAAATTTAGTAAGTTATACAAAAACCATAAAAAATAAAGACACGAAAAAAACAAATATAGATACTTTGAAATTAAGAAATGATGAGCTTGGTTTACTCTCTAATTCTTTGGACGATATGACTTTAGAATTACAAAAAAGAATCTCACATGCAGAGAATTTTTCAACTGATCTTGTACATGAAATTCGTAACCCACTGGCATCATTAAAAAGTGCATCTGAAATTTTACACGATGCACAAGATTCAGAGCAAAGACTTAAACTAATAAATATTTTAAGTCATGACGTTCAAAGAATTGAAAGACTAATAACCGATTATTCCCAAATGTTAAAAGATGAAGTTGCACTGAGTAAAGAAAAAATTAAAAAATTAGACATTGAGCCAATAATTAAGTCAGTGGTAGATGATTTTAATAGTATTTATAAATTAAAAAGAGGAATTAATATTTTTTATAAAAATGACGGTAAAAATAAATATTTAATTTATGGAATTGAAAACAGAATTGAACAAATTATTGCAAACCTTTTAGATAATGCAATTTCTTTTAGTGAGGACAATAAAGACGTAATAGTGCAAGTTTCGAAATCAAAGGATGATAAAGTATACATAAAAATATTAGATGAGGGACAGGGTTTTAAAGAAAAAGATACTAATAAAATATTCAAAAGATTTTACAGTAACAGACCAGATAAATTTGGACAGCATTCTGGGCTTGGGTTAAATATAGTTAAAAATTTAGTTGATTTACATAATGCCACAATTAAAGCATCTAATAGACACGATAAAAAAGGTGCGAGTATGGAAATAGAATTTCCAAAGGTTTAAAGAGTTTTATTGATTAATTAATTTTTAATTGTTAGAAGAGCCTCAATGGAAGATTATAAAGTAAAAGATTTATCCCAAGCAGAGTTTGGACGAAAAGAAATTTCAATTGCTGAAAGTGAAATGCCTGGACTTATGGCTTTAAGAGAGGAGTATGTAGGAAAATCTCCTTTAAAAGGCGCAAAAATTATAGGTTGTTTGCATATGACAATACAAACTGCAGTATTAATTGAAACTTTAGTGGATTTAGGTGCAGAAGTAAGATGGTCATCATGTAATATTTTTTCTACTCAGGACCACGCAGCTGCTGCAATCGCAAAAGCAGGTATTCCTGTTTATGCGTGGAAGGGAGAAACAGAAGAGGAATATGTTTGGTGCATAAAACAAACTATTGAAGGTAAGAAAAGTTGGAAACCTAATATGCTTTTAGATGATGGTGGTGATTTAACAGCAATAATGCACAATGAATATAAGGATTTATTAAAAGATGTGAAAGGAGTTTCTGAAGAGACGACTACAGGAATAAAAGCTTTAAATAAAATGGAAAAAGAAAATTCTTTATTAGTTCCAGCAATTAACGTGAATGATTCTGTAACCAAATCAAAATTTGACAACTTATATGGATGTAGAGAAAGCTTAGTTGATGGAATTAGAAGAGCAACTGATGTAATGATGTCAGGAAAGATAGCAATTGTTGCTGGTTTCGGTGATGTTGGGAAAGGAAGTGCAGCATCATTAAGGCAAAGTGGGGCTCGTGTATTGGTTACTGAAGCAGATCCAATATGCGCATTGCAAGCTGCAATGGAAGGTTATGAGGTTGTTTTAATGGATGAAGCAATTAGTAAAGCAGACATTGTTGTAACTGCAACCGGTAACAAAGATATCGTTACAGCTGACCATATGAGAGATATGAAGGATAGAGCAATTTTATGTAATATTGGACATTTTGATAATGAAATTCAGGTTGAGGCATTAAAAAATTACAAGTGGACTGAAGTAAAACCTCAAGTGCATGAAATTGAATTACCTAGCAAGAAAAGAATAATTTTATTGGCAGAAGGCAGATTGGTAAATTTGGGTTGTGCTACGGGACATCCAAGTTTTGTAATGAGCGCCTCTTTTACAAATCAAGTTATTGCTCAGATAGAATTGTGGAATAATCATAAAAATTACGAAAATAAAGTTTATGTTTTACCGAAGCATTTAGATGAAAAAGTAGCTACACTCCATCTTAAAAAAGTTGGTGCTAAATTAACTAAACTTTCGAAAGATCAAGCAGATTATATCAGTGTAGGAGTAGAGGGACCTTTCAAACCTAATGCCTACCGCTACTAAAAGTGATTTTATCAGACTACCTTCAGAAAAAAAAACAGAGGAATTAGCTAAGAAATTTACAAAAAAATTGAAATTAGGACATGTAGTTTTTTTTATAGGTGAGATGGGTGTCGGCAAAACTACTTTTATTAAATACTTAATTAACAATTTTCAAAAAAAAAATAAACTTAAAATAACTGAAGTTACAAGTCCTACATTCAATTTATTAAACGAGTACAAAATTAAAGAGATCAAGATTAATCATTATGACTTATTCAGAGTAAAAAGTTTAGATGAAATTCACAATTTAGGATTATTTGATGATATTTCTAATGCTATTACATTGATTGAGTGGCCACAAAAAATAAAACCAAAACCAAAAAATTTGATAGAATTAAATTTTGAATATGAAAATGATTACAAAAAAAGAATAGTAAAAATTAAAGGTTTAAATTTGTAGTTATAGTTAAATGCAAAATCTTAAAAAATTAAAAGGAGACGCTTCACATAGAAAGTTTTTTAGAAAGAAGTACAATGATGTTAATTCTATTAAAATTTTAGCAAAAAAGGACAAATTCAAAAATCTTCTAGTGTATGATGCAATTAGTAAAATTTTGAATAAAAACAAAATTTTAGCACCAAAACTATATCAAGAGAATTATAGAAATAACTATATTGAAGTCCAAGATTTTGGAAATGAAACAATCTTCAAAATTTTGAAGAAAAGTAAAAATAAAAAATTTTTATATTTTAAAAATATAATAAAATTACTTAATCAAATTCAATCGATAAAAGATAAAAAAATTAGAAATTTTAAAAATAAATATTATCGAATACCTGAGTATAAAAATAAAATATTAATTCAAGAGGCCAATTTATTTTGTGAGTGGTATGCGAAACAAAATTTATCTAAAAATAAAAGACAAAATTTTAATAAAAAGTTTAAAAGGATAATTAAAAATTTAACTTCGTGCCTCAAGATGAAAAATGATACATTTGTTCATAGAGATTTTCATGTCTCAAATTTAATGCTTACTAACAACAGAATAGGTGTAATTGATAGTCAGGATGCCTTAATAGGAAATAGAGCTTATGATTTAGCTTCGTTAGTGGATGATGTGAGATTAAAAACTTCGAAAATTCTTAAAAAGAAGATTTTTAATTTCTATATTGATAGTCAAAAAAAATCCGATAAAAAAAAAATAAAGAATGATTTTGAAATTTTATCTATTTTAAGAAACCTTAAAATAATTGGAATTTTTACACGTCTAGCAATCCGAGATAAAAAAAAAAATTATTTGAAATTAATACCTTACACGTGGGATTTGATTTCTTTAAGGATTAATCAAAATGAAATTTTTTCAAATTTAAAGAAATTATTAAAAGATAATTTTAAAAAAGATTTATGAAAATCAATACTGCTTTAATTCTATGTGCTGGATTTGGTAAAAGATTAAATCCCTTAACACTTAAAAAACCTAAGCCATTACTTCAAATAAAAAATCAAACAATTCTAGAGAGTTGTATTTATACAGTCATTAAATTAAAAGTTGAAAATATTTTTTTAAACACTTTTTATTTAAGTGAACAAATTAATGAATTTATTAAAAAAAAAAATTTTCCAGTAAAAATAAATATTATAGAGGATGGTAGAAATATTTTAGATACCGGTGGAGGAGTTTTAAATATGATCAACCATTCAGATAGTAGTGATTTTTTTGTTTTTAATCCTGATACTATTTGGAATGAAAATTATGTAAGTGAAATTAATGATATGCAAAAATATTATTTTCAAAATGAATTAAGTAATATTCTCTTATTAGTAAATAAAAAGCTTAGCTTTGATAATAATCTAGAGGGTGATTTTGATTTAAAAGATAATATGATTAAAAAAAATGTTGAAAAAAACTTTATATATACGGGTTGTCAAATTTTGAATAAAATCTTATTTAATGAATATAAAGTAGAAAATTTTTCCGTCACCAAAATTTGGGATAAACTATTATTGAAACAGCAATTAAATGGGTTTGAGAGTACTAATAAATTTTACCATTTAACAAATCTAGAAATTTTTAAAAAACTAAAAGGTTCTTAGATCTATCTTTATCTAAATATCTACATTCAATTATTTTTAAATTGTCACTAAGTTTGATTATTAACGGATTACCTGTTGGGATCTCTAGATTAGTAATTTGATCATTATCTAAATTGAATAAATATTTACATAGAGATCTTATAGAATTTCCATGAGCTGAAATTAGAATATTTTTATTGTGCAGTTTAGGTTGTATCTCTTTTTTGAAATATCCGAGAACTCTATTGTATGTATCTTTTAAAGATTCTGTATCAGGAATGAACTCATTTGGTATATTTTTGTAAGTTTCAATATTTAGGGGGTGATAAGAGCTTTCTCTACTTAATTTTCCAGGCCTTATATCCCAAGATCTTCGAAACTCGAAAACTTTATCTTCACCAATTTTTTTCGCAGTCTCAATTTTATTTAATCCTGTAAGCTCACCATAATGTCTTTCATTGAGTTGCCATGCTTTTATAAAATCTTTTTTTGAGTCTAATATTTTTTGTATTATCTTAAGAGTATTGTTTGCTCTCAATTGAAATGAAGAATAATAAAAATCTAAATTGATATTTTGATTTTTGATAAGCAAGCCAGCTTTCTCCGCTTCTATCTTACCTTCATCAGTTAAATCAACATCAACCCAGCCAGTGAATCTATTTTCAAGATTCCATATACTCTGACCATGTCTAACTAATACTAAAAAACTCATCTTGTCATATTCAAAAATTATTTATAAAAAATCATTTAACTAAATGTCAAAATTTTTTTCTACTTATAAAGTAATATTTTATACAATAAATATCTCTTTAATTATTCTATATTTATATCCAGGAAGTTTATTAGGTCAGATAATTTACGACAATAAAAGTTTACAACCTCAGATAACACCTGATTTTGTGATATCATCAAATCATTTCTATGTATTCATATTTATTTCAATCATTGGTTTTTTAACTTTTTCAAATTCTAAAAAAAATATCTTTTTAATTATATATTTAATTTTTCTATCTATTACACTTGAAATTTTTCACCTTGCTATACCTGAAAGAAGTTTTCAATGGTCTGATTTATTTGGAAATTTGTTAGGTGTTATTGTTGTAATTCTTCTTAATAATTTTATAAATAAATATGGAAGATTTAAAAAATAAATTTTTAATCTTTATTTATTTTTTCATAATTGGATGTTCATCAATTCCTTCTAATACTTCTAACAGTTGCTCAATTTTTAGTGAGCGATACTTATGGTATAAACATACCAAAAAAGTTGAGCAGAAATGGGGTACACCTATTTATATTCAATTAGCAATAATTAAAATGGAGTCAGATTTTGATTGGCTTGCTAAACCAGCGAGACAAAAAATTTTTAAAGTTATACCTTACAAGCGACCCTCTAGCTCTTTTGGTTATTCGCAAGCAGTTAAGGGGACTTGGGAGCAATATAAGAAAGAAACTGGCAATAAATTAGCTACAAGAGTAAGATTTAAAGACAGTGTTGACTTTATAGGATGGTATACAAATAAATCAGAAAGTATTTTAAAAATATCAAAGAAAGATGCTTTCAAACAGTATCTTGCATATCATGAAGGATGGGGAAATTATAAAAATTATAAAAAAAATAAAAAAGTAATTGGACTAGCTAAAAAAGTTGAGAGACAATCTAATAAATATAGAAATCAATTATTGAAATGTAAAAGTAATTTAAATAGAAAAAAATATATTATTTTTTAGATAATTCTTTTTTTAGTTCTAAGTCAACTATATCAATTCTTTTAGTATTTTTTGCTAATGCGAGATACATTGAAGGAGTGACATATAAAGTAAAGAAAGTAGAAATGATCATTCCTCCTAATATTGTAGAACCAACTGCTAATCTTGAACCCTCTCCTGCACCAGGGCCGAAATTTCCAATCACTAAAGGCATCATTGCGATCATCGTACTCAGTGATGTCATTACAATTGGTCTAAACCTTACAGCGCAAGCTTCTTTAACAGCTAGTTCAATAGATTTTCCTTTAGCTCTAATTTGATTTGCGTAATCTACAATTAAAATACTATTCTTAGTTGAGATACCTATTAGTATTATTAATGCAATTTGAGAAAAAATGTTTACTGAACTATTTAGAAATAAGATAAATACCAATCCTCCAAAAATAGCCAAAGGTACTGTCAAGATAATCACGAATGGATGAATAAAAGAGTTAAATGTTGCAGCCATAACCAAATAAGCAGTCAGTAGAGCTAAAGCAAAAATTATAAATAATTCATTACTTGTTTCTTTAATTTCCTCTGATTTTCCTTTCCAAGTTATTTGGTTTTCTGGTGCTAAATCAACCATCACATTTTCGAAGTATTTAATCGCTTCAGTTAGTGTATACCCCTCACTAATATTTGCAGAAATTGTTACAGCTCGTTGTCTATTATATCTAGCAAGTTCTTTTGCTGAACCTTCTTCCTTAAAACTAACAAGATTTGCTAAAGATATTAATTTTCCATTAGTTTCAGAGCGAACAAATATTTTCGAAACACCCTCTTTATTTCGTCGATCAGATAAATATTGTTGAACAATTATTGGATATTCTTTGCCTTGTTTATTAAAGGTTGTTATTTTTTTACCCCCGTAAAGTGTTTCAAGTGTTTCACCAATTGATTTAGTTGAGACACCTAGATCTTTGGCTTTATTTTTATTTATTATTAATTTTACCTCTGGTTTGTTTCGATTGTAATCAGACTCAATTCTTGAGAGATTTTTATTAGATCTGAGTGTTTGTATAACTTTTTTTTGTATCGCCTCAAGTTCCTCATAAGTATTTCCATAAATAACCATTTGAACTGGTTTGTTGTAATTTGATACTCTTATGGATTGAGGAGATATAGGAAAAGCTAGGGCTTGGGGTAAAGTTACTATTTTCCCAATTGCTTCTCTTAGAACAACTTGCTGACCCTTTTCTCGATTTTTCCAATCATCAAGTAGAGCGATTATTATAAAACTATTATATGAATTAGCTGAATTTCCAAATCCTGGAACACGCATTATAAATCTTGAATATGGGCTATCCTTAGCTTGTAACAAAGGAATAAGTCTTGCCTCTACTTTTTGTGCTTGTTCTTGAGTATATTCAAAAGAACTTCCCTCATCTGTTGAACCAATAATTAAATATGCCCCACGGTCTTCCATCGGCAAAAGTTCTTTTTTTGAAAAACTAAATAAGATTACTGAGGCAATGATTATAAACACAATAAAAAAACTTACACTTTTAGTTTTATTAATAACATTAATTAAAGTTTCCTCATAAAATTGGGCAAAGTTAGAGAAAACTTTTTCAAATTTTTGAATAAAAAATTTCTTTGATTTTTCTTTGTATAAAAATTTACTTGCAAGCATTGGTGATAATGTTAATGCAACAAAAGAAGAAACCACAATTGAAAAAGATAATGCAATCGCTGTTTCTCTAAATAATGTTCCAGAAATTCCCTCAATAAATATTAACGGTAAGAAAACTGCTACTAAAATTAGTGTTGTAGCAACGATAGCAAAAGAAATTTGTTTAGAGCCTTTATAAGCTGCAACAAGTGGGGTCTCACCATTCTCTATTCTTCTGTATATTGCATCTGTCATGATTACTGAGTCGTCTGTGATTATTCCAATTGCTAAAATAAAGCTTAAAAGTACAAAAATATTAATAGAAAGACCAAATATGTATAAGCCTAGAAAGGACGCTATTAAACTCACGGGTAGTGCAATAGCAGGTACGATGACTGCCTTTAAATTCCCTAAAAATAAATAAATTATCAAAACTACTAAGATAAACGCAATGACCAAAGTTTTATATACTTCTTCAATTGCGGCCTCAACATAGTTAGCTCTATTAAATGAAACTCTTAAATCTAATTCTTCTGGTAAAGATTTTTTTACTTCAACAATTTTTTTTTTGATATTATTTGAAAGTTCTACTGTTGAAGCACCACTTCTTGCATAGATTCCTATTCCTACAGTTTTCAAATTTATTTGATCTTTAGTTTGAGCTTTAAATAGGGTTTTCTCTGATACTGGGCCGAATTCAATGTTTGCTACATCTGATAACAGAATTACACGATTACTAGTTTTTTTGATGGGTATTTGCTTTATAGTGTCAATATCGTTGTATGATTTATCTAGATTAAGGGTTAAATCGATATTGTCTGCTTCCAAAGTTCCTGCAGGTAAACTTATATTTTCTCCACGAATTGCTAACTCAACTTCCTTAATGGTTAAATCATTGGCTGCAAGTTTGATAGGATCAATCCAAACTCTAATACTTAATTCTCTTAATCCACCAACCCTTATTCTTCCAACATTTTTTACACTTGAAAATTGGTCTACAAGGTATCTTTCTGCGTAATCTCCTAATTCAAGGTCGCTCCATGAGGATGAGGATAATGATAGCCACATAGTTGTTGTAAACCCCGCAGCTCGTTTAAGTATTTGTGGTGGATCTGACTCGGTTGGCAAGTTATCCACAACTCTTGCAACTCTTTCTCTGATATCATTAGCAGCATTATCTAGATCAATACTTGTATCAAACTCAACATTAATTGTACTTCTTCCATTTTCAGATTTCGAATCTATATTTTTTATCCCTTCAGCCCCACCAATAACATCCTCAACAACCTGTGTTACTTCTTGATCTACTATCGAAGCTGATGCAGATTTGTAGTCTACTTGAACTTGAACAACGGGTGGCTGAATTCCATTGGGCAATTCTCTAACAGGCAACTTCCAAAACACAAATAAACCAAATATGATCAGTATCAGGGACATCACCCAAGATACTGTTGGTCTTTTGATACTTAATTCAGTAATAAACATTATTTATTTATAGGTTTTATTTTTCCCCGAGGTCTTACCTTTTTTAAACCCTCAGCTACAATAATATCACCCACATTTAAGCCAGAAATTATTTCAATGTTGCTATTGCCTCTAAGGCCAGTTTTTACCTCAGTCTTATTGGCAATATTCCCAGCATTAATTTTGTAAACATATGATTTATCACCTTCTATCATCACACTTGTATCAGGTACACTTAAGGAATTTCTCAAATCAAATTTAACTCTTACCTCTAAAAGTGAACCTGAAATTAATTCTAAATTTTCATTTTTTACTTTTATTCTCGACAATAAACTTCTTGTGTCTGCATTAATTCTACTTGAAACAAAATCTATTTCACCTGAAAAAGTTTTATCTTTAAAACTAGATAATTTAACTTCCACTGGAAGACCTTTTTTAATGGACGTAGAGTAACTTTCTGGAATTTTTATATCTGAATAAATTGTCGAATTATCATCAAGTGTAATAATAAATATGTTATTTGAAACAAGAATATCTTCTGTTAAACCTGTATAACCAAGTACTCCACTAAATGGTGCTACTATATCTCCACTTTTTAATTTAATTAAAATTTCTCCTTTTTTTACAAAATTCTTTAATTTCAAATCTTCAAAAAGATCATCTTTTTTAATTTTAAAAGTTTTTGATTTTTTGGAAATTGCCGTACCATAAGTCTCTATTTGCTCAGAGAATTCTGTTTCAATAACCTCAGTTACAATTATTCCAGGTGGTGGTATCTTACTAAATTTCTTTTTAAAATGACTACCAATCATCGATCTTCCAACAATTACAATTGTAATTATTAAAAAAAATATAGATATTATTGAAATAGTTTTCGTAGATCTTTTCATATAGAATTTAAATTAATCCGTATTCAGCCCAAGAGCCATCGTATATACAAGGAAGATATTTATCATTAATTAAAGAATAAGCTAGTGCCAAAACACACGCTGTAACACCAGAACCACATGAAAAAACAATATTTTCTTGTTCTAAATTTTCTAAACACGTCTTAAAAATTTTTTGAAGTTCATTTTTATTTTTAAAAGTTTTATCATCATTCAGGCATTTGTTGAACGGTATACAAAATGAGTTTTTAATACACCCACTTCTAAGTCCTTTTCTAGGTTCGGGGACTCTACCTTCAAATCTTTCTCTGCTTCTAGCATCAATCAATGTAAATGTTTTTTCCTCTATATTTTGATTGATTGCTTTTTTATTTTTAACAAGATCTTTTCTCTCGTTGCTTTTATAGTTTGATTTATCTATATTTGAAATTTGATCAGTAACTTTCTTTTCCTCTTTAAGCCATTTTCCTAAACCACCATTTAAAACTTTTATTAATTTTGGATCATGTCCATAATAAATAAAATTGAACCAACCACGACATGAGCTTACTACATCAGAATTATCATAAATGACTATTTCATCATTTTTTTTTATTCCCATATTTGAGATAATTATTTCCCAATTCGTTTGATCAATTAACATATGTGGTAAAGAAGTATCTTTTCTTGAATTTTTATCTAAATCAAAAAAAATTGAATTTGGGATGTGAAGGGATTTATATTCTTCAAACCCATCTCTCTTTGTTTGTGGCATATGCCAAGAGCAGTCAACAATTTTAACTCTATTGAGGTTTTTTTCTAACCAATCTGTTTCAACTAAAGACATATTATCTCTTCTCTAAATATTTTTGATGATATTCCTCAGCTGGACAATAATTTTTGAGTAATGATATTTTTGTAACAACCTTTCCAGATAATCGTTCATTTATTTCATTTAATACTTTCTCCGCAATCATTTTTTGATTATCATTTAGATAAAATATTTCACTTCTATATTGAGTTCCAAAATCTGGCCCTTGAGAATTTAAAGTAGTAGGATCATGAATTTGAAAAAATATTTTTAAAATTTTTTCGTATGTTATAGTTTTTTCATCATAATCTAGCTTTACCACTTCGGCATGATTTGTATTGCCAGTACAAACTTCCTTGTATGTTGTGACAGAGCTATTACCTCCACAGTAGCCAACTTCAGTTTTGATTATCCCATCTATTTTACTGAATTTAATTTCGGGCCCCCAAAAACATCCAAGTGCTAAAACAGCTATTTCCATTGATTAAGATTTAATTTAATCTACAAATTATTCATATGCTTAGTAAAAATCAATTGGGATTTTTGTACATGTTTATGTCCATTTGTGCATTCTCATTAATGGATTTAATTGTAAAGTGGTCTGTTGATTATCCGATTGGTCAGGTTTTGTTTTTTAGAGGCTTTTTTGGAATAATCTTTTATTTTTTTATAATCCCAAAAGAAAGATTTCATGATTTTTATAAAACCCATCGACCGGGATTACACGCTTTAAGGTGTGGCTCAGGATTAATAGCTTTGATTGCAATATTTATAGCTTTAAGACAGCTACCATTAGCAACTGTTGTGAGTATATCTTTTGCTGCTCCAATATTTACAACCATACTATCAATTTTCTTATTAAATGAAAAAGTCGGAATTTTTAGGTGGTTGGCAGTTATTATTGGCTTTGTTGGAATTCTCATAATTACAGAGCCAGGAATTACTGAATTAAATATTTATTATATTTTTCCAATTATATTTTGTTTAGGTCTCTCTTATG
This sequence comes from uncultured Pelagibacteraceae bacterium, assembly GCA_902592265.1. Taxonomy (GTDB): domain Bacteria; phylum Pseudomonadota; class Alphaproteobacteria; order Pelagibacterales; family Pelagibacteraceae; genus Pelagibacter. The sequence continues at coordinate 210,383 of CACJDV010000001.1, forward strand.
TAGCAATAACAATAAGACAATTGTCAACTACAGAACCGGTATGGTTAATTTCTTTTTATTTTTCTTTAGCTATTACATTATTAAGTTTTTTAACTATTCCACATGGTTGGATTATGCCTAATTTGAAGCACTTTATACTATTGTCTTTGATTGGTATTTTTGGGGGTGTTGCAAACTTGTGGCTAAGTCAATCATATAAATTCTCAGAAGTTTCTTTAGTAACGCCTCTCAAATATTTGGCTTTGGTTTTTGCTATTATATTTGGATATTTCATTTGGGGTGAGATACCCACATTCAAAACATTAATAGGAGCTCTATTGGTAATTGTTTCAACGCTTATAATTTTTAGAAGAGAGATTTATAAGAAAAAAATTATTACATCCAGACCGATTAATGACTGAAGTACCCAAATATTGGAATAAGGCAAAAAAATATTTATCTAAAAGAGATGATATTCTATCTAATTTAATTAAAAGTTATGAAAGTCCCTCAGAAACTATTTTAACTTCGAGGCGAGATATTTTTTTTTCTTTATGCAAAAGTATAATTGGACAACAAATAAGTGTTGCAGCAGCTAATTCTGTTTTTTTAAAATTTAAAAAGAAATGTAAAAATAGAATTAATGCAAAAACTGTATCTAATTTGACTTTCGCTCAATTAAAAAGTTGTGGATTAAGCAGACAGAAAGTCTTAGGAATAAAAAGTTTAGCAAAGCAGACAATTGAAAAAACTTTCAATCCGAAATTAATTGATAAGATGTCTGATGAGGAAGCTATAAACTATTTATCACAATTAAGACAAATAGGCAGATGGTCAGCTGAAATGATTTTAATATTCACGTATAATAGGTCAAATATTTGGCCAATTCAGGATATTGGCCTTTTGAGAGCTATTTCAAAAAATTATAAAAAAAAATATTTACCACCCGAAAAATTCGTATCATTATTAAAAAAAAGATTTAGTCCATACTGTTCAGTTGCTACGTGGTACTTATGGAGAAGTATAGATCCTGAGCCTATTCAGTACTAAATCCCTCAACCACTTGCATATGCCTTTTTGTAGTTTTTTTTGCTACTGCCCAGCTATCTTGATATTCTTTTGAGGAGTGACATTCTAATGCTTTGGCATAACTTGGAAATTCCCACACAACAGTCCTACTGAAATCATCTCCATTAAAAGTTTCATGCTTACCACCTCGTACAAGAGGAACACCACCATAACTTTTAATTATTGGTGTTGCTAATTCTGAATATTTTTCAATATTTTTTTGGTTATCAATTTTAAAATATAAACTTACCCAATAACCTTTTTTCATATTAATCAATCCATTCTTGGTAATTATCTAAATTATCTATCAAAAATTTTGGTAATTTGTCTAGCGGATATTTTATAAGTTTTTTACCATGACCTATTTTTTGGGCCCTCTTATCTAAAGTTAGATCATAAATCGCAATTTTATTTTTAATGAGATTGTCAATTTCACCGACTGAAATAGGATTTAAGTCAAATTCTCTATGATGCAAGTATGACCTAAGTTTATGTTCGATTTCATTTGCATTTTTTAAGTAAGTAAAATGCCATCCTCCATTCTCTATTATCTTTATGTCTATATATTTTGTTTTAGAAAACAAAACATCAAATCTGAAAAAAGAATATTTTTTAACTTTTATATTTCTTAACCACTGAGGAGATTTTAAATATTTCTTTTTACAAGCTCTTGTTCCTGTCCAAAAAAAGTTAGGTAATTTAAGGTTAAATTTGTAGTAAAACATTTGTTGTCTAAACATAATTATTTTTTGGTCAATCTTGCCCATCTCCAAACTTTCTAAGTTAGGTATTTCATCTACATCTGAGATTAAAATTAAATCTTCATCGTTGGCGTTTTTTAATCCATCAAGAATAAAGTTTCTTTGCTCATTCTCTCGTAAGATCGAATTTAATATAAATTTTTTTGATTTAATATCCTCATGATCGTTATTTAAAATTTCTTGAATATTTTTAGGTTTATTGTCATATACTAAATAAATTATCTTATTTTTAAATTTTTCAAATTTTTTTTTATTAAATTGAAGACTCCTCCTATCGCCTTTGTGAGTGAAGCTGCTTTCAACAATTACAAAATAATCAACATATTTATCTAATATATTAAGTCTAAGATCTAAAAGAACCTCTTCGTTAAAATACATGAAACAGTCAAAAATTTTCATTATACCTTTTTTAATCTTTTTTAATTTTTTTTATATGATAAAAAAATATATGGCAGATAAATTAATAGTTAGTTTTGGAGAATATATCAAAATAGTTGAGAAATTAGCTATTGAAATTCACAATAATTATAAACCAACTGTTTTAGTTGGTATAATGAGGGGCGCAGCACCTATAATTGATATTCTCTCAAGAATATTAAAACTTCCGATAGCATACATTGTTATTCAAAGTTATACAGGAAAAGGACAAGAGGACCAACAAGGTGAACTAATGTTTGCAAGAGAAATAAGTTCTTTGGCTAAAGATGAAGATTTTGAAAAAATTCTCCTAATAGATGACTTGTCAGATACAGGACTAACACTAAATAAAAGTATTGAATGGTTAAAAGGGTACGAACCAACAAAAAAATTTATTAAGGAAATTAAAACTGCTTGTTTATGGAAAAAAAAATCATCTTCTTTTGAACCAGATTTTTGTCCGATTAAATTGGACTCAGATCCATGGATTGTTCAGCCTACAGAACATTATGAAGAACTTTCTATTGAGGAAATTATAGGAAGAAACTAGTTAACGGGGCTAGAAACTAGCCCCAGTTATATTCTATTTAACTTACAGCAAAACTTACAACACTAAGTATTGCAACGACCCATATTGCTGGAGAAGTAGTTGAAAATTTTCCAGTAAATATTTTTATTAAAGCATACGAAACAAATGCTAAGGCAATTCCATTACTGATACTATAAGTTAATGGCATAGCAATCATGGCCAAGATTGCTGGAGCTGACTCTGAGATGTCATTCCATTCTATGTCGGTAATATTTCTAATAAATAAAACAGAAACAAAGAGTAAAGCCGCACCATCGATTTGTTTAGGCAAACTTGTTGCAAGAGGTGCAAAAAATATACATGCTAAAAACAATATACCTATTACAAGAGAAGTCATTCCAGTTTTACCACCAGCTTTTACACCAGCTCCTGACTCCACATAACTAGTAACAGTTGTTGTTCCCATCATAGCACCTGCAACAGTCCCAACACTGTCAGACAACATTGCTTTATTAATATCTTCAACTTTTCCTTGTTTATCAACTTTACCTGCAACATTTGCTACAGAAGTTAATGTTCCAGCTGTATCAAAGAAGTCTATAAATAATAAAGTAAATATTACTGTAGACATCCCAGCAGTCATGGCAGCCGATAAGTCAAATTCAAAAAGGTATGTCATCGGAGGAGGTGAACTTGCTAAACCATTAAATTTAGCCAGACCAGTAGCCCAAGCAATAACACTAAAAACCAAAATACCTATAATGATATTTCCTTTTACATTCATTTTCTCAAGTACAATAATTGCAATAAATGTTGCGCATCCAAGAAGTACTAATGGGTCGCTTAAATTTCCAAGTTGTACTAGTGTTACAGGATTATCAACTACAACTTCCATAATTTGTAATCCAATAATTGCAAGAAACAATCCAATACCCGCACCAATTCCTAGTTTTAAACTTTTTGGAATTGAGTTAATTAACCAGGCTCTTATCGGTGTAAGTGAGATGATTAAGAACAATACACCAGCAACCAAAACTGCTCCAAGAGCTTCTTGTGGTGTATAACCCATGCCCGCACAAACTCCAAAAGCAACAAATGCATTAATACCCATACCTGGAGCAAGTCCAATTGGCCAAGTTTTTCCGTAAAAAGCCATTATGAAACAAGCTAATGCGGTGGCCAAAATAGTTGCCGTGTATACTGCGCCGAAATCAAAGAAACCTTTTTCAGGGCCGGCGAACTCACCTGATAAGATGAAAGGATTTAAAAACATTATGTAAGCCATTGTTAGGAACGTGGTTGTTCCAGCAATTACTTCAGTTTTAAAATCAGTTTTATGTTTTTTGTATTCAAAATATTTTTCAAGCATTTATCCTCCTATGATTGAAAAATATTTGATTCTTTCTCATATTGCCCGTCAAAACTAATTCTTATTAACAATTTTCAACCCACAAGTTTATATTTATGCCATAATTAGGTTGTTATTATTAAATTATGAAAAAAATTAAGATCTCAATTTTAAGTGTATTTATATTATTTTCTTTATTAGGTTGTCAGACAATTAAGCAAAAAACTGACGCTATTGTTGAGAAAGAAAATAAAAAATTAAGTGCATTTATAGGTAAGTCTTCTAAGGATTTAAAAAGCAGCTTAGGTAGCCCAGATGAAGATTTCAAAAATGAAAAAGGAAATTTAGTTTTAGTTTATAACACAAAAAAATACGGAATACCTTGCGAAAGAAGATTTGAAGTAAACGCAAAATTGATTGTTGTTGGATTTGTTTCCAACGGTTGCTTTTGATTACCTGCGGAGAATTTATCTCCGCAAGCAAGGTATACTTATTTAATTTCAATAAGTTTTCTTTTTTTATGCTCAGGAACAATTCTTTCACAAGATATTGTTAAAAGACCATCTTTTAACTCAGCACCATTAACTTTCACATCGTCAGCTATAGTAAATGATCTGGCAAATTGTCTTTGAGAAATACCTTTGTGAATTATTTCTCCATCAGCATTATTATTTTCAGATTTATTAATTTGTTTAGTTCTTACAGTTAATAAATTATCTTCAAACTCAACTTCAACATCGTTTTTATTAAAACCAGCTAAAGCAACTTCGATTGCATAATTATCCTTACCAGTTTTTCTGATGTTATAAGGTGGGTAATTTGACTGCATAGTCAAAGAACCATTACCAAGCATATTTTCGAATTGGTCAAACATGTCGTCAAAACCAATTGAAAACGGTCTTAGTGAGTTAAATATAGATAAATCCTTACTTGTCATAATATCCTCCTTTGTTAAGCAAGTTTATTTATTGTTAGCCCCATTAGGCGACTAACATAGGTTATATGGGAGTTATTTTATTTTTTTCAAGATATTAAATTTAAATTTTTTCAGAGATCTTCAATATAAATGCATAGTCAAAAGCTATTTCTTCAATGGCACCATCTCTACCTGACTTACCTCCGTGACCTGCGTTCATTTCAGTTTTTAACAAAAGCAAATTATTATCAGTTTTTAAATCTCTAAGTTTGGCTGTAAATTTTGCTGGTTCATCGAATAGCACTCTATTATCACTTAAGCTTGTAGTAATTAACATGTGAGGATAATCCATTTTTTTAATATTATTATATGGAGCATAAGAATAAATATAATCAAAGTGATCTTTTTTGTCTTTTGCATTACCAAATTCATCAAATTCTCCAACAGTAAGGGGCAAAGAATGATCCAGGTTAGTTGTTAATGAGTCAACAAAAGGCACAGCCATAACAATTCCAAGGAATAATTCTGGTGACTGATTAACTACTGCTCCCATTAATAAACCACCAGCTGATCCACCCATACCAATAATTTTTCCTTTCGATGAATATCCTCTTTCAATTAAAAACTTTGCGACATGTATGTAGTCTTCAAATGTATTTTTTTTATTAAGAAGTTTTCCTTCTTTCCACCATTTCATTCCCTTTTCCATTCCCCCTCTAATATGTGCGGTTACCCAAATAATATCTCTGTCAATTAAACTTAATCTAGTTGACGAAAAATCTGGAGTCATTGAACTTCCATATGAACCATAACCATATAAAAGTAAATTTGCTGACCCATCAATTTTTGTTTTTTTATGTCTGGTAATTGTAAGTGGAACTAATCTTCCATCATGAGAAGGGCACTCTAGTCTTTCGACTATATAGTCATCTGGATTATGGCCAGATGGGATTTCTTGTTCTTTTACTAATTTTTTTTCTTTTGTTTTTAAATTGTATAAATAAGTTTTACCTGGTGTTTTAGGGGATGAATATGACAAGTAAATTAGATCGGTATTTTTATTTCTTTGTATCAATGAAACACTGGGCACAATTACCGACTCATCAGTAAAATTTAACTCCTCTTCAACTCCTGTTTGTTTGTTTCTAACAAATAATTTTCCCAATGCATTTGATTTTTCCCCTCTGACGATCCAATCATTTAAAAATATTAATCCTCCAATTAAAACCTCTTCTTTAGCAGCTATATAAATTTCCCACTTTTGATTTGATAAATCATCACATCTTTCAATTTTGAAATCCTCTGCATCATCATTAGTATGACAATAAAAATAGCCATCCCAAGAATTGACTGAATAAATTACACCCTTTTTTCTTTTTATAATTAATTTTGGCTTTGGGTTTTTTTCTGTTACTTCAAAGTAGTATTGTTCAGAAGTATTATGATCTGACGTTGTTATAAAAAAATATTTTTCATCTGAACTCAAACTTATGCCCACAGTAAATGCTTCACTTTTTTCATCAAAAATAAGCTCATCATCTTTGACTGATGATCCAATTTTGTGCCTATATATTTTTCTTGGTCTATGAAATTCATCAAGCTTTGAATAAAAAAAATATTGGTCGTCCAAACTAAAAGCAATACTTCCACTCGTTTCTTCTATTTTCTCGGTGACTAATTTTCCTGAGTTAATATTTCTTATGTAAATTGTATAATACTCAGATCCTTTTAAGTCTAAAGAATAACCTAAAAGTTTGTCATTATAACTTACCTCTAAATCACCTACACCAAAATATTCAGTTTTTAATTTCTCTTTTTCTTCATCACCATTCCAAAATTCTTCAACAGTATCACTTCCAATTTTCTTTCTAAGTTTTATTGAATAATTTCCTACTGCAGTTGTTTTAGTCCAATATTCATATTCTTGGTCTTTAAATTTTAATGACTCATCATCTAACTTTATTCTTCCTTTAATTTCATCAAATAAGATTTTCTGATACTTTTTTGTGTCCTTTAAATTATGTTCTGTAAAATTATTTTCTTCTTCAAGATATTTCCTAACATCTGGAAGTAGCTTGGAACTATCTTTTAAAACATCAAGAATATTATCCTGATGGATCCAACTATAATTATCCTCCCAAGTGGTATTGTGACAAGATTTAAGCTCTGGTTTTTTTTTAAGTTGTGGTACTTTCATTAAATCAAAAATATATGAATATAATAATTTATACAGTGGTTATATTAACCATTTTTTATTTTCTATTACGTTTAATAACTAAAATTTCATCTAGAAAAATTTCAAAAGGCCTGAGATTTTTACTTATATTAGGATTAATTGCTTTAGCAGTCTTGTTTGCTATTGGTGGAAAATTTTTATTAACCTTACCTCTTACTTTGGCAAGTTTAGCTTTATTAAAATTAAAAGGTTTATCTATTTTCCAATTAATTTCTCTTTTTAGACTTATTCAAACATTAAGAAGGTCTGGTCGCTTCTCTTTTAACCAAGCAGGTACCAATAACGTTTCGTCTATATCAGTTTCAGAGGCCTACAAAATTTTAAATTTAGATATGAATAAAAAAGTTACCAAAGAGGATGTTAATAAAGCATATATAAAAATTCAAAAAAAAATTCATCCTGATATTTCACCTGAAACCTCAAGATTATCCTCAATTGTTAATGAGGCTAAAGATATTGTGCTAAACGATATTTCTTAAGCAATAATTTCTAAAAATCTCTTAAAAATTTTTTGCGGATCAATTTTATCTTTACCTAAAGTATTATGTGTTACTGTGTTTTCTCCGTCTGGAATTACCGGAAACATTTTTGAGCTATAATTTCCATAAATTAATGGAGTATCAGCCATTAAAGTAATCGTTTTGATACCTAAAGCTGAGGATAAATGACTAAAGCTTGAATCATTACAAATGGATACATTACAATTCTTAATTAATGGTAAAATTTCTTTAATGGTTAAATTATCTAAACGAGTACAAAAATTCTTAAATTTAGACTGCAAAATTTCGTTTAATACTTCCTGTTCTTCACTTGCCTTACCTGTTGCAAGAAAAAATCTGCAATTTTTCATATTTGATATCTTATCAATTACGCTTAAGAAAGTTTTTGCAGGAATTCTTTTTGTGGGTCCAGAACCACCTATGCCTAAGAGAATATTTGTAGTATTTTTATCTATTTGAAATTTTTGTGCTGCTTTAGAAATTGAATCATTATCGATTTGTATTTCAGGATCCTCATTAATGTCTAAATCTAAATTTTTTTTTAAAAATTTTTTAGGAGCCTCAACTATATGTTGTTTGTTTTTTGCGAACAATGGATATTGGTAAACTTGTGGAATACCAGATATTTTAGAAACTAAGTAAAATCTTAGAGATGAATTAAAAATAAAAATTTTATCAAATTTATATTTTTTTAAATCGTTTGCTAATTTAAAAATACCAAAAAAACCATCATGTCTATTATTTGTTTTATTGTCTCTTTCCAGAGTAAGAATTTTATCAATATATTTTGTCTGGTGTAAATATTGATTGGCTTTAGAGTTTTCTTTTACCAATATACTAATTGGTAAATTAAATTTTTTGGACAAAGCCTTAATAAATGGTAAAAAAATTACAGTATCTCCAATACCCATTCTGCTCTGAATTGCTAATATTTTCATATAGTATTTATAAACTTTACTGAGTATATTTTTATATAAATTTTTATTATGACAAAAATAAGTGGAATTTTTGCTGCTTCAATGTCAGTGCTTAACAATGATTTAAGCCTGAATGTTGAAAAAACAATAATGCATGCTGAGAAACTTATCGATCAAGGTTGCCATGGCACGGTAATTTTTGGCAGCACAGGTCAGTCTCAATTAATACCTATTTCAGAAAAAATTGACTTACTTAACAATCTCTCAAAAAGCAAATATCAAGATAAACATATAATTGGCACAGGTCTTAACTCTTTAGGTGAAACAATAAATTTTATGAAGATAGCAATTTCATTGAATCTAAACAAATTTTTAATTATGCCTCCCGCTTATTATAGTTATGGTGATACAGAGGTTTTAGATTTTTATTCTAGAATAATTAATTCAGTGCCAGATTGTGAAATTATTCTTTATAATTTCGAAAAACTTAGTGGTTATAAATTTAGTTTGAAGTGTGTAGAAACACTTGTTAATAAATTTCCAAAACAAATAATTGGGGTAAAAGATAGCTCATACAATTTATACGAAAATTTAAAACTTAAAAATTTTTCAATTTTACCTGGTTCAGAAATTAAATTGTTAAAAGGATTGGAATTAGGATGTTCTGGTATAATAACTGCAACATGCAACGTTACAGCAGAATTATCTAGGCAAGTTTATGATGATTTTTTTGCAGGAAAAAAACAATTATATAATGATAAGTTATGCGATGTCAGAAGCACTTTTGATAAATATAATCTAATTTCTGGTTTACATACTTATTGTGCTCAAAATGACAAAATATATAAAAATATTTTACCACCACTAAGTCTTTTAAATCGAAATGATAAGGAAGAATTAATGAATAGATTAAAAGATTTAGAATTTTATAATAAATCAACCTTGGCGGCATAAAATGCAATTAGCAAGATTTCTTAACAAAGTTTTTAAAAGAGGCGGTTTTGTATTAACTGATGCTAATTCTAAAGACTATATTATTGGAGAACCAGACAATAACCCTATTAGACTAAAAATTTTAAATAAAAATCTTCATTATAAATTGTTATTTCATCCTGATTTATATTTTGGTGAAGCATATACCAACGGTGAAATTGTAATTGAGAACGGCACACTTACAGATTTTTTAGATCTTGCCTTAATGAATTTTGGAAGGGGAGAATTAAATTTTTTCAGTTATTTAATTAATAGATTAAGGGGATCATATAGATATTTAACTAACTTTAATTTTATTAAAAAATCCAAAATGAATGTATCTCATCATTATGATATTAAGGACGACTTGTATGACTTATTTTTAGATCCAAAAAGACAGTATTCTTGTGCATATTTTAAAAATGAGAATGACAGTTTGGAAACAGCTCAAAATAATAAGATTCAACACATAATTAAAAAATTAAATATAAAACCCAATCAAAAAGTTTTAGATATTGGATGTGGCTGGGGTTCACTTGCCATCGATATAGCCAAAAGTGCTCAATGTGAAGTAACTGGTATAACTTTATCAAAGAATCAACTTAATTATTGTACCCAAAAAGCTAAAGAATTAAATTTAGAAAACCAAGTTAAGTTTAAACTAATGGATTATAGAGAGTTAAATGAAAAATTTGACAGAATTGTAAGTGTTGGGATGTTCGAACATGTTGGAAGGAAATTTTATAAAAAATTTTTCAAACAAATTGAAAAAATGTTGAAAGAAGACGGGGTTTCACTAATACACACTATTGGATCTGTAAATCCTCCTAGAGATCCTCATCCATGGATTACGAAATATATTTTTCCTGGTGGGTATACTCCAAGTTTAAGTGAAGTAACCAACCCTATTGAAAAAGCTGGCTTAATAGTAACAGATATCGAGGTTTTAAGGCTTCATTACGCACACACGTTGAGACATTGGAAAGAAAATTGCTTAAAAAATAAAGATAAAATTATCCAAATGTTTGATGAAAAATTTTTTAGAATGTGGGAGTTTTATCTTGCTGGTTGTGAAATGGCATTCAAGTGGGGAGATCAAGTTGTATATCAATTTCAACTTACTAAAAATTATAGTTCAACACCTGTGACTAGAGACTATATTTATCAATAAATTGTTGATAGGGTCATTTCCTCTTAGAAATGAAAAAAAAACAAAAAAAATCAAAAAAAAAGACAAAAACTAAAAAGAAAAATAAAGCTAAGAGGGCTAAAAGAAAAATAAATAAAATTAGAAAAAGCTCAAAAAAACAAAGAAAAAATAAGTTAATTAAAAAAAAGAAAAAAAATAAGTCTAAAAAACCAAAAAAAGTCAATTACCAACCAAAAATAAAAAAAAAACAGAAAGATAGCCTAGTCTTAAAACTAGTTAAATTTCAATTATCTCTCAAACCACAATTTAATTTCAAATTTAATTTTGGTTTGGAAAAAAGCATTCAGAGTTTTTTTGACAAGATTTCAGAGACAATTTCTAATTACAAGATATTAAAAACCGATGAAAAAAGAAGAATAAAAATAGAAAAAATTGAAAGGGAGAGAAAAGAAAAAATCGAAGAAGCAGAGAAGAAAAAAGAAGAAGAAAATTTAAGATTAAAGCTGAGGGAGCAAACGCTAAGAGAAGAGGAAAGATTAGAAAAACAGAGAACGAAAGATATAAAATTATTTTTAAGAAAAGAACAAGCGCTTTTAAGAATCGAGCAAGCAGAAAAGCAAAAACAATTTTTAAAACAATTAAGATTAGATAAACAAATTGAAAAATTTAGAATAAGAGAAGTTAAAGAACTAGAAAAACTTGAGAAAATTTCCCTAAAAGAAAAAAGAGAGGATTATTCTGGGCTACAAGAGAGAATCAACAAACTTAAAGAAAAATACAGATTACTCAGAGATCAAAAAATCAAAGAAAGAGTTGAGGCGCTAGGTGTTAAACTTCAAGGTGACGAAGACAGAGAAACCTTATTAGAAAAAGAAAAAGAATATACATTAGCAAGACAAAAAGTTGAATTTGCACTTGAGAGCTTTTATAGAAGCGCAAGTAGTTTAGTATTTCAACTCAATAAAAGACATATTACCCGAGACATGTCTATTTTTCGATGCATAGATAGACGATTTGAAACTGGAGAGGTTTTTATTAAATGGGACGAGTCATCAGATGATGAATGGTTATTATTAATCTATATCAAAAATAATTCTCCAGATGAAGGAATTGTCATTGAGGATAAAACAAACCCTGAAAAAAATTTTTCCCATGAGTTTAGAAATGTGGACATCTTTAAAGCTTCAGACACCATGGTAGACTCTTTAACACAGCTCATTGCAAGGAAAAGAGCCAAAAATAATAATTAAACATTTATATTTAATTAGATATTATCTTATATGATTTTAGGATCTGCCTTTTTAATAATCTTATATTTAATTTTTAGATACATAATTGCGTGGATCACATATTATAATAATTTAGACCCAAGACTCGGTGAAAGCACGTGGCGATTTACTTATGATTATCCAGTAGTCGGTGAGAGAGATATTTCTGATTTGGATGATAAGGATTTTGTTAGATTAAGAAGAAAAAAAAATAAAATTATATTACTAATGTACTCAATAGTCTTAGTAATGTTTGTATCCTCCATGTCTTTATTAAGTAAATTTTTGTTATTTTTCACAAGTTAGATTTTTTTAGTTGCTTTTTATTTTTTAAGTAAAGAAAAAAGGCTACTATTTCATATACAACTGAAAATATATTAAAGATGATTGGTAATTTAAAAAATTTATAGAGAAATTTATATTTGGGCATTTTTTTCCATAATAATAAAAATGCCTCTGCACCTCCTAAAACTTTCTCACCATCTTTGATATGAAGCCTTCTTAAAAGTTGTTTACTGTCTTTAGAAGTTTCTTTTTCAGCCAACTGATTATCTGTAATATCAACCCAATCGATTTCATCTATTTTTTCTTTTTTATAAAGATCAATTTCGACCTTACAAATTTTACAAGAATTATTAAAATAAACTTTCATAATAAGTGAATTTATTACTAATTTGTCTCAGATATGTACATGCGTAAAATACTCTAGTTGAAAATTTTATGAAACAATCTATTTAATGTCTCTTATGAGTAATTTCTTTGAAAAATCTGACGTATCTAGAAAAGAGGCTGAAAGTATTATTTCTGACACTTTGCAAAAATGTGATGATGGCGAATTGTATCTGGAAAATTCAAAATCTGAGTCGATATTATTAGATGATAATAAAATTAAAAATTCCAGCTATAATTCAGATTTAGGATTTGGTTTTAGAGCTATATCTGATGAAGTTGTCGCTTATTCTCATTCTAATGAGATTTCTAAGAACTCTTTAAAACAATCTTCAGAAAATTTAAAGTCAACTTTAAAATCTGTCAAAGGTACTTACAATCATGAAATTACTAAATCAAATAAAAAGTATTATGACAATATTAATCCTATTGAGCAAAAATCTCTTAATGAAAAAATAAAAATATTGAATGATGTAAATGATTATTTACGATCTAAAGGTGATAAGGTTAAACAAGTTACAGCTAATTTTTTGGGAGAGCAAAAGTCTGTAGAAATAATTAGATCTGGTGGAGAGACTTTGTCAGATGTCCGTCCTTTAGTTAGATTTAATGTGTCAGTTATGGTGGAGAAAGATGGCAGAAAAGAAACAGGCGTGTACGGTGTTGGTGGAAGACAATCTTATGACTCATATTTAAAAGATGAAAATTGGAAAAGTGTTTGTGATGAAGCTTTAAGGATAGCATCAGTAAATTTAGAGAGTAAACCCGCGCCAGCGGGCGAGATGAAGGTTGTACTCGGACCTGGGTGGCCAGCAATATTAATTCATGAGGCTGTTGGTCATGGTTTAGAAGGAGATTTCAATAGAAAGAAAACTTCAGCATTTCATAATCTGATGGGCCAAAAAGTTGCAAGTGAAGGAGTTACAATTATTGACGACGGTACCATTGATAATAGAAGAGGCAGTCTTACAATTGACGATGAGGGAACACCAACAGAAAAAACTGTTTTAATTGAAAATGGAATTTTAAAAAATTTTATGCAAGACAGGCTCAATGCACGTTTGATGAAAACAAGATCTACTGGTAGCGGCAGACGAGAAAACTATAGACATATAGTTCTACCAAGAATGAGAAATACGATGATGCTAAGCGGTAAGCAAACCCAAGAAGAAATGATTAAGGCAGTCGACAAAGGTATTTTCGCAGTAAGTTTTGGTGGTGGACAAGTTGATATTACCTCTGGAAAATTTGTATTTAATTGCACCGAAGCTTATGAAATTGTTAATGGCAAAATTGGATCACCAATTAAAGGTGCAACATTAATTGGAGATGGTCCTTCAATTTTAAAAGAAGTTTCTATGGTAGGCAATGATATGATGATGGACCCTGGAATTGGAACATGTGGTAAAGCTGGACAGGGTGTTCCCGTAGGTGTGGCGCAGCCATCTATATTAATAAATAAGATGACTGTGGGTGGTACGAAACTTTAAATGGTTAAAGATCAAGAATTTTTAGAAACAAAAGCATCATATTGTTTAGGTTTAGCAAAGAAATTAGGTGCAACAGACTCTAGTGTGATTGTAAAGAACTCGATTTCTGAAACTGTAAATTTTAGAAATAAAAATTTAGATGAGTCTAATAGATCAGATGATCTAGGCCTAAGCATTACTACGTATATTGGTAAAAAAAAATCATCAATATCCTCCTCTAATTTGCTTAATGACAATTTAAATATTTTGATTGAAAAATGTATTGAGACTACAAAAAATACACCTGAGGATGAATTTAATTCTTTACCGGACAGAGATTTATTTGCAAAAGAAGTTAAAGACCTAAATCTTTATGATGAAACTCATATAGAAAATAATCAAAAAATAGATTATCTAAAAAAATTAGAGGCTGCAGCTTCCAAGGATAAAAAAATTGTTAATACTGAGTCTAGTTTTACTCAAAATAAATCTAATTTTGTTTTAGCTAACAGTGAAGGTTTTTGTGATGGTTACAAAACATCTTCATTTACAGCATCAAGTGTAACAGTTGCAAAAGATGAAAAAAGCATGGAAAGAGATTATGAATATTCTAGTAAATGTTTTCTTAAAGACCTAGATGATGCAGATGAATTAGGCAATTTAGCTGCTAATCAAACCATTAGAAAATTAAGTCCAAAAAAAATTGGGAGTGAGAAAATTGCTATAATTTTTGACAAAAGAATAGCCAAGGGAGTATTAAGTACTTTTGCAAGCGCTATTTCCTCATCAGCAATATCAAGAGGAACTTCTTTTTTAAAGGATAAAGTTAATCAAAAAATATTCTCAGATAAAATTAATGTATTTGACAAACCTGATATGCTCAAAGGATTAGGCTCAAGAAATTTTGATAGTGAAGGGGTAAAAACTGACACACTTAAATTAGTAGATCAAGGAATTTTGAAACATTATCTGATTGATACTTACAATGGAAAAAAATTAAATCTTAAATCTAATGGAAGATGTGGAGGAACAAGTAATCTTTATTTTGAGAATGGAAATATTAATTTTAAAGATTTACTGAATTCACATTCTAAAAGTCTTTATATTACCGAAACAATAGGACATGGAAGTAATATTGTGACCGGAGATTATTCAGTTGGAGCAACCGGGTTTTTAATTGAAAATGGTGAGTTTAAATATCCAATAAATGAAATTACTATAGCAGGTAATTTTAAAGACATGTTTCAAAATATTACTTTAGCAAATGATTTAGAGTTCAAATATGCAACTAACTCACCAACCATGTTAATAGAGGGAATGGTTGTTGCTGGTAAATGAGTGAATTTTGTATAATTGGCTCTGGAATATCTGGATCCACAATTGCAAATCTTCTTAATAAAAAATATTCAGTAATTTTGTTCGATAAAGCAAGAGGTCCAGGGGGTCGTGCATCTTTTAAAAGAATAAAAGGCAAAACAGGCTTTGATCATGGCACTCAGTATATTTCACCAAAAACTAAAGAATTTAAAAAATTTACTAAAGATTTAATAAAAAAAAGAATTTTAAAAGTATGGAGAGGCAAACATGTTTTTCTTAATTCAAAAAAAAAAAGAAGATAAAAAACATTTAAAAGTAATTGGTAAAAATGGAAATAATGATATTAGCAAACATTTGCTAAAGAAAATTAATTGCAACTATCACTGTGAATTAAAAAAAATCTATTATAAAAATAAACTCTGGCATTTGTTATTTGACGATGGAAAATTAAGATCCTTTAAAAACTTAATTTTGACTTGTCCTTTTCCACAATTAAAAAAACTTTCTAAGAAATTTATTAATAACTCTTTTTTAAGAAAATCAATAAAAATGGATGCAAATATTACTACTATGATTGCAATAAAAAAAAACAAGAATTCAAATAGTAGCTATCTTTTTGAAGACTCAATTCTTGGTTGGGCAGGAAATGAAAATTCAAAAGAAAGATTTAAATCAAAATATGATTTATGGACTCTTCAAAGTACATTTAAATGGGCAAATAAAAAGATTAATAAAAATAAGAATAACAAAAAAGAAAATTCACAAATTATGATCAATAAATTTTTTAAACTTTCAAATATCAAAAAAACAAAGATTTATTATTCACTTAATCACGGTTGGCGATATTCTTCAAATTCGAGACCATTTAAAATTAAGAGTTTTTGGGATCCTAGGAAAAGATTGGGTGTCTGTGCCGATTGGTTTGTAGGACCTAGATTAGAGTCAGGATGGATAAGTGCACATGATTTATTTAGAAAAATCTCAAGAGAAATTAATTAAAATTCTTTAATTTATATTCCCAGTTACCCATTCTTGAATAGGATACTTTTAATATCATTAAATTTTTACGATCATACCAAACGTCAAAATCTAATCTTTTATCTTTCGGTATACTCATGTCTTTAGACTTCAGTGTAAAATGATCAACATCATAAACTTTTCCATAAAGATCTATTTTTTCTTTACCTAAAAAAGTTACAACTTGATCCTTAATACTCCCTGAGACAGGACTTATTTGAGAACTTGCTTGTAAAATTTTGTGATTCCACCAATTTCCAATCACGTTATCAGCTGAGGCTTTTCCATTATATGAGGAACCTTTGATATCAAATTTTTTATTTTTTTGGTCAAATGTTAAATTAACAAACTTCTTTTTGTCATTTTGTAAAGTTTTAGAATTATAAGAAACTAATTGATCTTTGAAATATTTTTCCTCGCTATAACCCTCAACTTGGAAAACTGTTGCTCCCAAAAGTTTAACTACAAACTTAATTTGATTAGTAATAATAGTTTCTGATCCGTTTCTATTGAAAAAATAATGATTATAGCCAATAAGCTCACCATTTCGAAAAATCTCCATCTCAATTTTGTTGTATTTAATGTAATGTCCAATATGAGCGATTGAATTTGCTGGATAAATAAAAAGAAATAAAATGACTATAATTTTTTTCATTTAACAAATAGTTTAATAGACTTTATTAACAATAGAAATAACTTATTAAAATGTTTTTAAAAATTAAGAAAATACCAAGGGTCAATTGGAGTTCAGATAAGCCTTATAATTTTAAACCAAAATTCTCTACATTCTTTTTTTTATGTTTTGGCTTGATGTTATTTGGTCTTGGAGAAGGTCTATTGATTGTATCTTTTACTGGTGCTTCTCCATGGAGTGTTTTAGCTCAAGGTATTTCTTTAAATGTTAATTTGAGTATAGGAACAATAACATTTTTGATAAGTGTTGCAGTTTTAATTTTGTGGATACCGCTTGGTCAAAAACCAGGGATGGGAACAATACTTAATGCAATCATTATTGCGATGATGATTGATCTTTGCATAAAACTTGTTCCAACCCCATCTAATTACTTTTATCAATTAATTCTTGCAATAATTTCAGTAATAACCGTTGGGATTGGCGGAGGTATTTATCTAGTATCTAATCTTGGAGCTGGACCAAGAGATGGTTTGATGATTGGTCTCCAAAAAAAAACAAATTTACCAGTTGCTGCCGTAAGAGCATTCTTAGAAATTTCTGTTGTAAGTATTGGATGGTACTTAGGTGGAACTGTGGGAGTAGGAACTTTATTATTTGCTTTTGGAATTGGTCCTTGTGTTGCCTTGGGCCTGTATTTAGTTGATAAAATTTTCGATTAGGCTGCAGCGCCTGATTTTTCACTTCTCTTTCTCTCATGTGGATCGAGAATGGCTTTTCTTAGTCTACAAGAGTCCGGAGTGATTTCTAAAGCCTCATCAGTATTTAACATGCTTAATTGCTCTGCGATGGACATTTTTCTTACTGGTGTTAGAACGACATTTTCATCTGTACCTTGTGTTCTCATATTAGTTAATTTTTTGCCCTTCATAACATTAATAATCATATCTCCAGGTTTAGGAGATAATCCCACAATCATACCTGGATAAACAGGATCATTATGAGTTACAAACATCTCTCCTCTAGCCTGCAAATTAAATATTGCAAATGCAACTGCTTTTCCTTGTTCCATTGAAATAAGTGCACCATTTCTTCTACCCTCCATTTCACCCTCAAATGGTCCATACGCATGAAAAATTCTGTTTATTACGCCATTACCTTTTGTAAGTGTCAGAAACCGACTTGTATATCCCATTAATCCTCTTGTTGGTGCATGAAAGATTAATCTTTTTTTATTTTTACCAGTATCTTTTAATTCTATTAATTTGCCTTTTCTTCTATTCATTGAGTCAATAATTTTTGATGAATGTTCTTCATCTAGATCCATAGTTATTTCTTCTATTGGCTCAAGTTTGCTACCATTTTCATCTTTTTTATAGAGAACTTTTGGGGGACTAACAGTCATTTCAAAACCTTCTCTTCTCATCTGAGTGAGTAAAATTTCTAACATTAATTCACCTCGACCGCTTACAACAAAAGAATCGTTACCTTCATTTTCTGTAAAAGTAATTCCAACATTATTCTGCGCTTCTTGAAGTAACCTATCTCTTATTTGAGTGCTTGTAAGTTTTTTACCTTCAGTTCCTGCAAGAGGAGATGTGTTTACGGTAATGGTAATAGACATTGTTGGTGGATCGATTGGAGTAGCTTTGATAGGATCATTTACTTCAAGATCACAAATTGTGTCAGCAACATTTGCTTTTTCTAAACCAGCGACAACTACAATGTCTCCCGCCTCACCAATTTCGATTGGTACTTTTTTTGTGCCCTCATATCTAAAAATTTTAGTAAGTCTTCCTTCATCCACTTTTTCACCCTTTAAATTTATTGCCTTGATCGATTGATTAGCTTTTGCAGTTCCTTGAGCAATTCTTCCAACTAAGCTTCTACCTAAGAAATTGTCTGCATAAAGAAGAGTAGACAACATTGCAAAAGGTTTTGTTTTATCAAGTTCAGCAGGTTTTACGTGATCAATAATTTGATCTAATAAAGGATTTAAATTTTCCCTTGGACCATCAATTTCTTTATCAGCCCAACCGGATCTTCCACTTGCATATAAAACTGGAAAGTCTAATTGATCTTCATTTGCATCTAAACTTACAAATAAATCAAAAGTCTCATCTAAAACTTCATTAGCTCTTTGATCTGATTTGTCTAATTTATTGATTACAACAATTGGTTTTAAACCTTGTTTTAGAGCTTTAGAAAGCACAAATTTTGTTTGAGGCATAACTCCTTCAGCAGAATCAATTAAGAGTAATGCACCATCTGCCATGCTTAAAACTCTTTCAACTTCTGCTGCGAAATCTCGGTGACCTGGTGTATCAATAATATTAATTCTTGAATTTTTCCAATTGATAGATGCAGGTTTTGCTAAAATTGTTATTCCTCTTTCTTTCTCAAGTTCACCGGAATCCATCAATCTTTCATCAACAATTTCATTTTCCCTAAACGAACCACTCTGTTTCATTAGATTATCAATTAAGGTAGTTTTTCCGTGATCAACGTGTGCGATTATGGTGATGTTTCTAATATCTTTGCTCATAAATCCTGGCTCTTATACCTTAAAAATTTTTTTTGAAAACTTTAAAAAAACCAGTAAATATTGGGATTTTGATGAAAAAATGTCGTTATTTTGTTTTTTTTGCCTTTTCTCTTTTTAATCTTCTTTTTTCTTTTAGGGTAAATTTTGGTTTTTTATTTAGACTTGAGTCCTTGAACGATTTACCGCTGTATCTTTTTGACATTAAATTATTTTAATATTTCCAAAAAAAAAGGCCATCAAAAGATGGCCTTTAAATTCTTTATATTTAAGATTGGGTTACATTCCCATTCCACCCATTCCTCCCATGCCGCCCATGCCGCCCATTCCTCCAGGCATTCCAGCAGGAGCTGCATCTTTTTCCTCAGGTTTATCAGCTATCATAGCCTCAGTTGTTACCAATAATCCTGAGATAGATGCTGCGTCTTGTAAAGCAGTTCTAACAACTTTTACAGGATCAATAATACCTTTCGCAAACATATCACAATACTCTTCGTTTTGTGCATCATATCCATGTGTCTTTTTATTCTGTTCCAAAAGTTTGCCAACGACTACTGATCCATCCACACCAGCGTTTTTCGTAATTTGTCTTATAGGAGCCTCTAATGCTCTTCTTACCAAATCGACACCAGCTTTTTGATCTTCACCCTTAGCTTTAACTTTTTCAAGATCTTGAGCAGCATATAACAATGCACAACCACCACCAGTAACAATTCCTTCCTCAACAGCAGCTCTTGTTGCATTTAAAGCATCTTCAACTCTATCTTTTCTCTCTTTTACCTCAACTTCTGTTGCACCACCAACTTTGATTACTGCAACACCACCAGCTAATTTTGCCAATCTCTCTTGCAGTTTTTCTTTATCGTAGTCTGAAGTTGTTTCATCAATTTGTTGTTTAATTGAAGAACATCTAGCTTCTATGTCTGATTTTTTACCTGAACCATTAACTATAGTGCTATTATCTTTGTCTACTTTAATTTTTTTACAAGAACCAAGATCATCAAGTTTAACATTTTCAAGTTTAATTCCTAAGTCTTCAGAAATAACTGATCCACCAGTAAGAATAGCTATATCTTCAAGCATAGCTTTTCTTCGATCCCCAAACCCTGGAGCTTTTACAGCTACAACTTTTAAACCACCTCTTAACTTATTTACTACTAAAGTAGCTAATGCTTCACCCTCAACATCTTCAGAAATAATCATTAATGGTCGTCCTGCTTGAACAACTGCCTCTAAAAGAGGAACCATTGGTTGTAGGTTTGTCAATTTTTTTTCGTGTAAGAGAATAAAAGGATTTTCTAATTCAGTTGTCATCTTATCACTATTTGTAATAAAGTATGGAGATAGATAACCTCTATCAAACTGCATACCTTCAACGACGTCTAATTCTGTTTCAATTCCTTTATTTTCTTCAACCGTTATAACACCTTCGTTACCAACTTTTTGCATTGCTTTCGAAATCATAGTGCCAATTTCTTTGTCGCCATTAGCAGAAATAGTTCCAACTTGGGCAATCTCATCACTATCTTTTACTTTTTTAGCTGAGGAAACAAGATTTTGTTTTACTACATCTACCGCAGCATCAATTCCTCTTTTTACATCCATAGGGTTCATGCCTGCTGTTACATATTTTACACCTTCTTTTACAATAGCTTGTGCAAGTATGGTTGCAGTTGTTGTTCCATCACCAGCCTCATCATTAGTTTTGCTAGCAACCTCTTTAACCATTTGAGCACCCATGTTTTCAAATTTATCTTCTAGATCAATTTCTTTTGCAACAGATACACCGTCTTTTGTAATTCTTGGAGCACCGTAAGATTTATCCATCACTACATTTCTACCTTTTGGTCCTAATGTAACTTTAACCGTATCAGCTAGGATGTTCACTCCTCTAATCATTGCTGCTCTTGCTTCAGCATCAAATTTTACTACTTTTGCCATTTTATTTTCTCCTTTAAATTAAATTACTTGCTTGAAATACCCATAATGTCTGACTCTTTCATTATGCTGTATTCTTTGCCATCAATTTTGACTTCAGTTCCTGACCATTTGCCAAATAAAACTTTATCTCCAACTTTCACATCCATTGGTATGGTTTTACCGTCTTCAGTTTTAGCACCACCACCAACTGCTACTACCTTACCTTCTTGAGGTTTTTCCTGTGCTGTATCTGGTATGATTATTCCTCCAGCAGTTTTTTCGCTGCTATCTAAAACTTCTATTAAAACTCTATCGTGTAACGGTCTAAATTTCATAAATTCTCCTTATTAATATGATCTTCATATAGAGATTGGCTTTACTATTTCAAGATATAGTTAAAAATTAGTTACTTAAAAAATAAAGGAATTTGAGGGTTTTATGGTTTATAGATTAATTTGATGACTAAAAATTTAGATAAAGAGGGTTTAAGTTCTATAGCAGACAATTATCAGCTATTTTATGTTGACTTATGGGGAGTGGTTCATAACGGGGTTACTCTACACTTTGAGGCAATAAAAGCTCTCAAAGAAATCAATAAAAAAAGAAAGGACTATATTTTACTCACGAATGCTCCTAGACCTAATCACGCAGTTAAATCTTTTTTAGAGAAGCTAGGCATGGAAAAAGAGATTAGAGACCATGTTTTTACCTCTGGCGAGGCAGCCCTCATTTATTTAAAGAAGAATTTAATTAATAAAACTTTTTTTCACGTGGGCCCCCCAAGAGATTTTGATTTATTTAAAGATTTTGAAAAGATGAAATTAAATAATATAGATAAATCTGATTATATTTTGTGCACAGGATTATTTGATGATCATGATGAAGATTTAAAATATTATAAAAATTTGTTCGAAAAAAATATTAAAAAAAAAATGATTTGCACAAATCCAGACCTGATCGTTGACAGAGGAAACACTAGAGAATTTTGTGCCGGTTCTGTTGCAATGATTTTTGAAAAAATGGGTGGAGAAGTTGTTTACTTTGGAAAGCCTTATCCTGAGGTTTACAATCAATCTACGGATAATAAGAATAAAAAGATTCTCTCTATAGGTGATAATTTAAATACTGATATAAAAGGAGCAAACCTTTTAAATTATGACTCTTTAATAATTTCAAATGGAATTCATAAGGATGAAATTAAAGAAAAAGGAATTGAAAAAGTTGCAAAATCTTACGAAGCAATTTGTAATTATATTCAATCAGAACTGAAATGGTAAATTCAAAAAAAATATATAAAAATTTTAATATCGATACTAGATACAAAAATTCCATTATATTAATTGGTAACTTCGATGGAGTCCATAAAGGACATCGAAAATTATTTTCATTAGCTAAGAAATATAAAAAAAGATATTTAACAAAAATTGGTGTTTTAACTTTTGAACCGATGCCAAAGATGTTTTTTAATAAAAATCTAAATAACTTTAGGATATCTAGTTTGCAGCAAAAAATTGATAATCTCAAAGATCTTAATGTAGAATTTATAATCATAAAAAAATTTGATCGAAAATTCTCAAAAATAAAATCAATAACTTTTATAAAAGAAATTTTGGGAAAAAAGTTAAAACCAAAATTTATTTTTGTTAGCAATAATTTTAGATTTGGGAATAAGAGAGAAGGTAACGTTAGACAATTAATTAAATTTGAGAGAATATGTGATTATAAAGTAATCAAACCTCAACCATTGTTAACCAATAAGAAAATAGCATCTTCATCATTGGTTAGAAAACTTTTGCAAAAAGGAAAATTAGAAAAAGCTAATAAAATTCTAAATAGAAACTGGTCAATTGTAGGAAAGGTTCAAAGGGGAAGACAGCTAGGAAAAAAAATTGGTTTCCCAACCGCAAATATTGATATTAAAGATTATATTTTAGCCTGCCCAGGTGTATATGCAGTAAAAGTAAAATGGAATGGTAAAAATAATTATTTAAAAGGAATTGCTAATTTAGGCTATCGACCAACATTTAATGGAAAAAAAATATTATTAGAGGTTCATATATTTAATTTTTCTGGAAATCTTTATAATAAGTATTTAACAGTAGAATTTAAAAAATTTATTAGAAAAGAAAAAAAATTTAAAAATGTTGAACTGCTTAGAAGACAAATTAAAACTGATTTATTGTTAGCAAAAAAATAAAATGAACAAATCACAAATTAATCTTCCTAAAACTGCTTTTTCGATGAAAGCAAATTTGCCAACAAGAGAACCAGAAATTTTGAAACTTTGGCAAAAAATAAATCTTTATGACGAATTAAGAAAATCGAGAAAAGGAGAGGAAAAATTTGTTCTTCACGATGGTCCTCCTTATGCGAATGGCAATATACACATGGGAACAGCTTTAAATAAAATTTTAAAGGATATAATTGTGAGATTTCATCAGATGGATGGTAAAGACTCTGTCTATGTTCCAGGATGGGACTGTCATGGATTACCAATAGAATGGAAAATTGAAGAGCAATACAAAAAAAATAAAAAAAACAAAAATGAAGTTCCAATCGTTGAGTTTAGAAAAGAGTGTAGGGCTTTTGCGGAAAAATGGATAGATATTCACAAAGATCAATTCAAAAGATTAGGAGTTGTGGGAGATTGGGATAATTATTATTCTACTATGAGTTTTGATGCAGAAGCTCAAATAGTAAGAGAGTTAGGTAAATTTTTAAAAGAAGGAAGTTTGTATAGAGGTTTTAAACCTGTTTTGTGGTCAACCGTTGAAAAAACAGCTTTAGCAGATGCAGAAGTTGAATATCAAGATCATAAGTCAGATACCATATATGCATCTTTTCCAGTCAAATCATCAAACATTAAAGAATTAAACGACAGTGAAATTGTAATTTGGACAACTACCCCATGGACTATCCCAGCCAATAAAGCCTTAGCTTACAACGAAAGCTTAGATTATTCATTAGTTGAAGTAAATGATGATGGAGATTTTAAAAACAAAAAAATTGTTATTGCAGATGCATTAATAGACTCAGTTGTAAAAGATACAAAAATCCAAAGTTTCCAAAAATTAAAAAATTTTAAAGGTAAAGATTTGAAAGGAACAATATGTAATCACCCCTTTTTAAAACTTGGTTATGAATATGACATACCTATGTTAGAGGCACGTTTCGTTACTACAGAACAAGGTACAGGAATTGTCCATTGTGCGCCAAGTCATGGTCCTGATGATTTTAATTTGTGTATGAATAATGGAATTAAAGCAATCGAAACAGTTGATGGTGATGGAAGATATACAAAAAATGTAGCGCTTTTTGAGGGGATACATATTTTCAAATCAAATTCTATTGTGATTGAAAAATTAAAAGATCAAAAAAAATTATTATCAAGCGGCGAGCTTGTTCACTCCTATCCACATTCATGGAGGTCTAAAGCACCATTGGTACACAGAGCAACTCCTCAATGGTTTATTTCTATGGATAGTCATAAGCTTAGAAATAAAGCTTTAAAAGCGATTGATGAAACAACCTTCTATCCTAGCAAAGGAAAAGAAAGATTAAAATCTATGATTGAAACAAGACCTGATTGGTGTGTTTCAAGACAAAGAGTGTGGGGAGTTCCATTACCTATTTTTATTAACAAGAAATCAAATAAAATTTTAGTCGATGATGAAGTTTTTGAAAATATAGCAAAAATTTATGAAAAAGAGGGATCTGATTGTTGGTTTTCGGATGATCCACAAAAATTCCTTGGAAAAAAATATAAAGCTGAGGATTTTGAAAAGTTAAGTGATATCGTAGAAGTATGGTTTGATAGTGGATCTACACATTCATTTGTATTGGAAAAAAGAAAAGATTTAAAGTGGCCTGCATCTATGTATCTCGAGGGCTCTGACCAACATAGAGGCTGGTTTCACTCGTCTCTTTTAGAGTCTTGTGGAACAAGAGATCGTGCGCCTTTTGAGTCTATTCTCTCTCATGGTTTTGTAGTTGACGGCAAAGGTTTAAAAATGTCAAAATCTCTGGGAAATGTAATTGCGCCTGAAGATATCCTTAAAAAATATGGAGCTGATATACTTAGAATTTGGGTTGCTTCCTCAAATTATGCTGAGGATCTTCGGATAGACTATTCAATATTAGATCAGCATGCTGAGTCTTACAGAAAAATAAGAAATACGTTTAGATATTTGCTGGGAAATCTTAATGATAATTTTGAACAAATAAATTTAGAAAAAATCAAAATTGAAGATTTACCAGAATTGGAGCAGTTTATGCTTCATAAAATTTATAATTTAAATTCTAAATTTAACAAGTATTTCAAAGATTATGATTTTCATAATTTGTATAAAGAATTATTAAATTTTTGCACAGTTGATTTATCTGCTTTTTACTTTGATATAAGAAAAGATACTTTGTACTGTGATCCAATAAATTCTGAAAAAAGAAGATCTACACTTATATTGTTAAATGTTATTCTAAATTCTTTAATAAGATGGTTTGCACCAATCCTATCTTTTACAACTGAAGAAATTTACCAACTTATTTTAAACAACAAAAAAAGTATTCATCTTGAAAAATTTTTAGATTTTCCCAAAAAATTTTATAATTCTAATCTTAATTCTAAATGGGAGAAATTAATCAAAATAAGAGATATCTGCAATCTTAGTATCGAGCAAAAACGAGCAAGCAAAGATATAGGATCTAGTTTAGAGGCAGCGTTAATTGTGAAGTTAAATAATGAAGACCAAAAATTTCTCAAGAATATTGATTTATCAGAACTTTGCATAACGTCTTCAGTCAAAATTGAAAATAGTGATACAAATGAGATAATTGTAAAAACAAGCAAGGCGTCGGGTGAAAAATGTCCAGTGTGTTGGAAAATTAGTAGTAAACCATGTGAAAGACACAAATTATAAATAAAATGTTTAATAAACATTTAATAGATTTTTCTATAATTATTTTTATTTTTTTAATCGATCGAGTAAGTAAATTATTGATCATTGGTTCTCCAGAAACATATGAACAAAATGGAATTAGTGTTACCTCTTTTTTAAATTTTAATTTGATTTGGAATGAAGGTATCGCTTTTGGCTTATTTTCTTTTGATGAAAAATTATATTATAATTTATTAACAATCTTTATAATTTTGGTCACAACAGTCATTATTTGGTTAATGTTTAAATCAAAAGGATTTGAAAAATTCAGCTTTATCATGATTATAGGAGGTTCATTCGGAAATATTTTTGATAGAATTTTTTATTCAGCTGTGCCTGATTTTATTGACATCCACATTAACAATTTTCATTGGTTTATATTTAACGTTGCTGATATATTTATCACACTTGGTATATTATGTTTAATTAGTATTGAAATTTTTGGTAATAAAAAATTTAAAAATGAAAATTATTAATAATATTTTAAAAATTTTAATAGTTAGCTTATTGTTATTCTCATGCTCTGGGGGTCTCGAAGGATTTAAGTTTAAAAGAAAATCTACATCCGGAGATGAGTTTTTGATTGAAAAAAAAGACCCTTTAGTTTTACCTCCTGACTTTTCTAAATTACCAAATCCAGAAGAAGACGTTCAAAAAACTGAGGAGGAAGAACGTCAAATTGAGATAGTTTTTAAAGATGATAATAGTGAGAATGATGAAAATCAAAACACCGATACATCTAGTACTGGTTTAGAACAAAGCATATTAAAGAAAATACAAAAACAATAATGTTAACTAATTTTGTTTCTTTTAAGGGTTTTATAAAAAAAAAGAAAAGTAGAAGTTTACAAAAATATCTCAAACAACTTGTTAATTCTGAAGATGAAGTGATCATCTCTTTAACTAACAAATATAAATACAGTTATACAAAAAATTTTTTAAAAAAATTTACAAAATTTAAATTTATAAGAATATTTGGAATGGGTGGTTCGTCATTGGGAGCACATGGAATTTATGATTTTCTAAGACACAAAATTAAAAGGGATTTTTCTTTTATATCTAACTTGAAATATAGAAGATTTTATACCAAAAAAAAGTATTTAAATTTAATAATTTCTAAATCTGGCAACACATTAGAAACAATTGTTAATTCAAACATATATATAAATAAAAAAGAAAAAAATATCTTTATTACTGAAAATAAAAAAAGTATTTTAAAAGATATTGGTTTAAAGCTTAAAAATGAAATTATAGATCATAATAATTATATAGGTGGAAGATATTCGGTTCTATCTGAAGTAGGAATGTTGCCAGCAGAACTTATGGGATTGAATATTAAAAAATTTAAGCAGTTAAATAATTTAATAAAGAATAAATTTTTTTTTGACTCTATCATAAGCAATGTTGCAAATATTTTAGAACTAATAAGGTTTAAAAAAACAAATTCTGTGATTTTAAATTATGATGAGACTGCAGATAATTTACTAAAATGGTACCAACAACTTGTAGCAGAAAGTTTGGGAAAAAAAGGACATGGGGTTTTTCCTATAATTTCGACCATGCCAAAAGATAATCATAGCTTAATGCAATTATACTTAGAAGGACAAAAAAATAATTTTTATACTTTTTTTTATTCTCAAGAAAAGCTTGATGCACAAATAAATTCTAGAATAATTCCTGAGGATATAAAATTTTTAAGAAAAAAAAAATTAAGCAACATTTTATCATCACAAATTATTGCAACTCAAAATGTTTTTAAAAAAAAAAATATACCTTTCAGAAGTTTCGAAATTAAGACTAAAAGTGAGGAAGCATTAGGAGAATTATTTTCTTTCTTTATTATTGAAACAATTTTGATTGCTAAGGCTCTAAAGATAAATCCTTACAATCAACCAGCTGTTGAACTTATAAAAAAAGAGACTAAAAAAATTCTAGTAAGATCTTAATTCAAAAAATATACCTTTGAAATTCCATAATTTCTAACATCTAAAATTTTTAATTTTTTGTTTATCTCTAATTTATCTTTTTTATGTCTGTGAATTATGATTAAACCTTTGTCTTTAAGAATTTTTTTTTGAATAATTTTTTCAATCAATTTATTTATTCTCAATTCCTTATACGGTGGATCTAAAAAAATGATATCAAATTTTTTATTTATTTCTTTGTTCGATTCAAAGAATTCAAAACAATCAAATTTAAAAATTTTAAAATTTTTACTATTTTTAAAGAAATTAAGATTTTTTTCTAAAACTTTGATTGCCCCAACATAATTTTCAAAAAAATAAACATTTTTTGATCCTCTCGAAAGACATTCCAATCCAAAAGAACCCGTACCAGAAAATAAATCTAAAATTGAAGTGTTTTCCAATTTTTTCTTAACTATATTT
Source organism: uncultured Pelagibacteraceae bacterium (assembly GCA_902592265.1). GTDB lineage: Bacteria > Pseudomonadota > Alphaproteobacteria > Pelagibacterales > Pelagibacteraceae > Pelagibacter. Next base: position 239,330 of record CACJDV010000001.1, read on the forward strand.
GAATGATCTAATAAATTAAATATGGATACTTTAACTAAGTCTTTTAATGGTCTTGTGGCCTTATCTATTGGTAGAAATAACTTTTTTCCTTTTAATTTCCCAGAAATAATTCTCATCACTCAAAAATTTTAAAACCAATATCTTTTCTAAAATATCCATTTTCCCAATTCAAATCATTTATTGAACTGATTAGTTCATCTCTACTTTGTTGTAAATTTTTAGACTTAATTACGAAATTTAAAACCCTGCCTCCATTAGAGTATATTTTAGAATTTATTAATTTTGTACCAGCATGAAAAATATAATTGTTATCCTTAGGTTTAATTTTTTCTAATTTCTTTATTTCAACATTGTTTTGAAATTTGTCAGGGTAACCTTTAGAACACAAAACAATACAAATACTTTTTTCTTCAAACCATTCTAAATTTATAGATCCTAATTTTTTGTTTATAGTAGCATCGATGATGTCAAAAAAATCTGTTTTTAATCTTGGTAAAATTGTTTGGCATTCAGGATCACCCATTCTAACATTATATTCAATTAAAAAAGGTTCACCTTTCACAATTATTAATCCAGCATATAAAAAACCAACAAATTCTGTTTTTAAATTTTTTAACCCTTTTAGTGTTGGTTTAATTATTTTTTCTAATATTTTTTTATCTAGAGTTTCATTTTCAAGACGAGAAGGTGAATAAGCACCCATGCCACCAGTATTTTTACCTTTGTCACCTTCAAGAACTCTTTTATGATCTTGCGCAGTGCCAAATTTTTTATAGCTTATTCCATCTGAAATTATAAAAAAACTCATCTCTTCACCTTCTAAAAATTCTTCAATTAATATTTCATGAGCTTTACCAAATTTACCATCAAATATTTCTGTTACTGCATCTTTGGAACTTTCTAAGTTTTCACAAATATAAACACCTTTACCCGAGGCTAAACCATCTGCTTTTACAACAATAGGAAACTTGCATTTTTTTAAAAAAGAAAAACTTTCATCAATATTGTTAAAAACTCCAAAATTTGCTGTTGGAATTTTATATTTTTTACATAAATTTTTTGTAAATATCTTGGAGCCCTCTAGTTGTGAAGCAATTTTATTAGGACCAAAGACTTTAATTTTATTATTTTCCAAAAAATCTACAATTCCATCGACAAGGGGTTTTTCAGGTCCAACAACAATAATATCTATACCAAGTTTTTGAATCAATTTTTTCAATTCCTCAAAATTAGTAAGATCAACTTTTATGTTTTTTGCAACAAAGCTTGTTCCAGCGTTTCCAGGAAAACAGTAAATATTTTTAATTTTTTGTGATTTTTTTAGCGAAATACAAAGAGCATGCTCTCGTCCTCCGCTTCCAATTATTCCAACATTCATATAAACATATATAAACTAAAAATGTATAAAAAATTAGCGAAAATAAAATATTTACGTAATAATTTTAAAATTATAGAAAATGGAGATCATGTATTGTGTGCTGTTTCCGGCAAAAAAATTTCTTTAGAAGATTTAAATTATTGGAATGTAGACGCACAAGAGGCATATTACTCTTATAAAGAAGCTCATTTGAAAAGAGAGGAAAATAATAGTTAACTAAATTTTCCATCTATTATGGGTCCATATCCACTGTTCTGGATTAGTCATAATCATTTTTTCCAAAATTTTATTAAGTTTAAATGTTATGTTACTTATAGATTCATCTTTTAGAAATTTGATAGTATTAGAGACTCTTAATTTAAAAGTATCATCGGGTAACCTCTCAATGTAAATCGGTACTACAGAGGCATCAAATTTCTTAATAAATTGAGCTGGAATTGTGGTTGTTAAGGCTTTTTTTCCAAAAAAATCTGATTTAATCCCTTCGGAAACTCTTTGATCAATCATTAATGCAATAGAAGTCCCGTTCTTAAATTCTTTAAGCAGTTGCTTTGTTCCTGAAATTCCCTTTTTAATTTGTTTTTTACAAATATATTTTTTCCTAATTCTTTCCATTATTGGATTTAGGAAATTATTATTTAAAGGCCTGTATATTGCTGCCAAATTAATATTAGATTTTTCTAAATGCATCGCCATTAACTCAAAGTTATTGAAATGACCAGATATAAATATTACAGGTTTATTTTCTAATTTAATTTTTTCTAGTTCTTTTTGATTTTCAACAACTATTTTTTTGGAAAATTTTGGGTCGGTTCTAAAATTTTTTATAAACATATATTCAGAAAAAATTTTCCCATAATTTCCCCACATCATATCGATAATTTTATTTTTTTTGGTTTCAGTTATATTAGGTAAAACTATCGATAAATTATTATATGATATTTTTTTAGTTCTAAATAGCGGACCAACCATCCTAAAAATAAAACTCGAAAAAAACAATGAAATTTTTAATCCTAATATTTTTATTATTATTAATAAAAAAATAATAAATATGAATTCAATTAAATATTTAATTTTTTTCATTAATTATAGATTCTATAAATTTAATAAGTTTATCTTCTTCAGAAATCTCTAAGTCCATATTTACAAAACTAATTTTTTCTTTCAAGTAATTAGGAATTTTAACGTAATCTTTTTCTGTAGTAATAATTTTCATATCTTTTTTTTTAGCGATTTTTATAATTTCAAGAATGTCTTTGTCTTCATAGTTATAGTGATCTGTGAAAATTTTTTCTTCGACTATGTTAAAATCATTTTTAATTAAAACTTCTTTAAAACTTTTTGAATTACCAATCCCTGAAAAAATTAGATATTGATCAGATCGTTTAAACTTTTCAATATTTTTTATTTTTATATATGTATTAAAAATCTTAATTTTTGGATTTATTTTTTTAATTTTTGATATAAATTCAGTCAAATCGACGTTTTTGTCTATATTTTTTAAAATTACACAATGATATTTTCTTAAGCTATTTATTTCTTCTCTTAATGGCCCCGCAGGTATTAATAAACCATTTCCAATTAAGTTTTTACTATCAAAACAAACAAACTTTAAATCATAATCAATTGTCTTATCCTGTAAACCGTCATCAAAAATAATTATTTCATAATTTTTTTTTAAGGCTTGTTTTATAATTTCTTTTCTGGTTTTTGATGAGATAACCTGTGATTTATTTTTTAGTAATAAATATTCATCTTGTTGATAAGAATAATGTTTTTTTGCATTCACAACATTATAATTTTTATCTTTGAGTAGTTGATAAAGTTTCAAAGTAGTGGGTGTTTTTCCTGTACCCCCTAGATATATATTTCCAATACATATCGTTTTGATTTTACAAAATTTTTTTTTTGGGAATAAATTAGAAATAAAAATATTTATTCTTATAAATAAAGTTAAAGGTAACAACAGGTAAGCTAGATAATTTGGTTTATTCAAATCCCAAAATTTAGGTTTTTTAAAATTCATCTAATAATTTTTTAACAAACTTCCTTATAAGTTTTATTTAAAATATTTTTTCCGATCAAATATAAACTTTTTTTTATTTTCTTAGGCTGACTTTTATTCTTGAGGTTTATGCTTAGTAAATTTGCTAGATTTTTGTAATTTGTTACCCTTTGAGATAGATTTTTGTTTTTTAAAAACCAATAAATTTCTTTAAAATTAGTTACGTTGGGACCATGAAATATGTTACATCCAAATCTTACAGCTTCCAATGGATTTTGCCCACCATGATTTATCATCGAACCTCCCAGAAATACATTCTTACATTCCTTATAGAATGATTTTGTCTTGCCATAAGAATTCACTAAATAAACATCCGTATTAGAACTTATTTTTCTTTTGGGTTCATCTAAATGTACTTTAAGTTTAAGGCTCTGTAGCTCATTTTTAATTGAATCAACTCTATTAATATGTCTAGGTATAATTATTGTTAAGAGGTTTTTATATCTTTTATTAAGATATAAATGGGTTTGGCCACAAAATTTTTCCTCATTATAGTGAGTGCTTGAAGCACACCATGGAGTTTTTGATTTAATAAAATTTCTAAAATTTTTATTCAGGATAGGACTAGCACTTTCTGACTGACTAAATTTGATGTTTCCAAAAAATTTAATATTTTGAGCTCCAAGTTTTCTTAAATATTTTTTTGACTCTAAACTTGATGATAAGCAAAGTTTGAATTTATTAAATAATGATTTTGCAAAATTTGGTAAAATTAGCCACCTTTGTAAAGTTTTTTTTGTTATTCTACCGTTTAAAAGAATCATTGGAATTTTTTTCCTGTATAAATTATTGACTGTGTTTGGCCATATCTCAGAATCTATAAAAAAAACCTTTGATGGTTTCCAATGATTGATGAATTTTACAGAAATAAAATTACAATCTATTGGAAAGAACTGATGAACAGTTTTTCTTAATTTAAGTTTTTTTATGATATTCGATGAGCTTACAGTGTTCGATGTAATTAAAATTTGATTGATCTTTTTATTTTTTTCAAATTTTTCAATCAAAGGTATTACACTTTGAATTTCCCCAACACTTGCTCCATGAAACCAAATTAATTTACCAGATTTTTTCTTTTTTGAAAAAAACCCTAATTTTTCTTTAAATCTTTTTGGATCCTCTTTTTTTTTAATAAGTCTTAAAATTAATATAATTGGTGAGATTAAAAGAATAATATTAATTAAAATTCTATAGATGAAAAGCATTACATCTTTATTTGTTTATTGTAAAAGTTTTTATAGATCGATGAGTTTTTCATTAGTTCCTCATGACTACCTTCAGCTGCAACATTACCAGAGTCTATTACATATATTTTATTTGAGTTTAATATTGTTGAAAGTCTATGAGCTATTACAATAGTTGTTCTATTTTTTGTGAGATAGCTGATTGCCTTTTGTATTTTATCTTCTGTTTCAGCATCGAGTGAAGAGGTAGCCTCATCTAGTAAAATAATTTTACTTTTTTTTAGGATTGCTCTTGCGATTGATATCCTTTGTTTTTCACCTCCAGATAATCTAATTCCATTTTCGCCAATTTTTGTTTCGTATTTATCTTTTAATTTTTCAATAAATTCAGAAGCAAATGAGAGTTTTGCTGCATCGTAGATATCCTCATCGCTTGCATCTACATCAGCATAAGCGATATTATTTTTTATTGTATCATCAAATAAATTTGTATCTTGGCCCACAAATGAAATTTGATTTCTTAGAGATTTAATTTTTGTCTTATAAATTGATTGATTATCAATAGTTATATCACCTTTGTGCGCATCATATATCCTAGGAATTAAATTTAGAATTGTAGATTTACCACTACCGCTATGGCCAACTAGTGCTGTCATTTTTCCACCAAACATTTTTAAATTTATATCTTTTAAGGTAGCTTTTGGTAAATTTTCATCTTTAGATTTATCATATGAAAATTCTATATTTTTGAATTCAATATTTCCATTTTCAAAAGTTAAATCTTTATCATCATTGTTTTGTTTGAGCTCTGATTTTTCATCTATAATCGGAAGAATTCTTTTTGCGGATACAAGACCATTATTAATAACTATATTCAGGGTAGCCAAAGATCGAACAGGTTGATATGCAAGCATCATTGCTGCCAAAAAAGAAAAAAAATTACTAATTTCTATTTCATCGTTCATTATTAACCTTCCAGTAAAATAAATTAATATTGCTATTATAATACCAGTCATTGTCTCCATAATTGGAGAAGCTCTAACAAAAACAATTGACATTTTTCTACTTTTTTCTTTTACGTTATCTAAAAAAATTTGAGCACGATTTTTTTCATAAATTTCTTTCTGAAAAATCTTGATTAACTTATGATTCTTAAAAATTTCTATTAAATAAGAACTTAAAACTCCAGCCCACTCCATTTGCTGAAACGAAACTTTGGTTATTCTTTTCCCTAGTGATCTTGCAGCAAATGATGCTAAGGGAATCATTATTATGGCAATTAGTGATAATTTCCAATTTTGATAAAACATCACACTCATCAATCCAATTAGTGTAAACGTGTCTTTAAAGAGATTTAAAATTCCAGTAGAAACCATGTTTGTTAAATGAGCCACATCATTTGTTAAATTAGAAATAAATTTTCCGCTATGTTTATTATCAATTAACTTCGTATCAGCATCAATTAAATTATTTAGCATATCAACCTGAACATCTCTTTTTACATCTTCAGAAACGGTGATCATTAAAACTTTTGCAATATATAAAGATAACCCTTTGATAAAAAAAGCAACTATAATCAATAGAGGAATAATTATCATCAGCTTTTCATCTTTATTCATAAAAATTTCTTTTATCGCTGGATCTAAAAGATAAGCAATAGATGATGTGCTACCTGCAACAGCTATAGAAAGTAGCAAAGCAAAAATAATCTTTTTTAAATGTTTTTTTGTATAATCTTTAAAAAGCCTTTTTATAATTTTTACGTCCATCATTAATTTAGCTTTCCTATAAGTAACGAGATAAAAATTAACAATCCCAGAAAATTATTAGATTTGAATATTTTTAAACAAACTGATGGTTCTTTTGAATTAAAATTTTTTAATTGAAAAAAATACATATGATAAATGATTGTAATTAAAAAAATAAAATATAATTTATCAAATTCATTTAAATAACCTACTGTTATTAAACTTAATAAAAGGACTGTGTAACATATATATAAAAAAATAATCGGGTTAGATTTAAATTTTATTGAGGTTGATTTAAGTCCTATAATTTCGTCATCTTTAATATCTTGAAATCCGTATACTGTGTCGTATCCAAGTGTCCAAAATATGGCTCCAAAATAAAATATAATTGGTATTAGATCGATTTGAGCATTAATTGCAGTCCAACCTAAAATTAAACCATAATTAAATGTAATTCCTAAAAATAGTTGCGGCCAATATGTGAATCTTTTCATTAAAGGATAGGTAAAAGCTAATGGCATTGACGCTAATGCAATTATTATTGTAAATAAATTAAAATTTATTAGCACAATAAAAGCCATTAAACATAGAATTCCTGAATAAAATATGGCAAGTTCAACAGATATTTTTCCAGAAGCTATCGGTCTGTCCTTAGTTCTAAAAACTCTTTTGTCAAATTTTCTATCGAGAATATCATTAACAATGCACCCAGCTGAACGCATTAATACAGATCCTAAAATAAATAATAACAAATAAAATAAATAAATATCTTTATTCATCGAAAAATCATACGCTATTGTTAATCCCCATGCGCAGGGCCAAAATAATAGCATGTATCCAATTGGCTTTTTTAACCTAGTAAGTTCTATAAAAAGATTTAGTTGGTTCATAAAATTTTACTTGTAAATAACAAAGCCAAGATTGATAATCAAACTGATTCGTATGAATATTGATTATACTGTTACAGCTTTGATGTTTCCTGCAATCCCACTGATAATGGGGGTATATTCTAATAGATTCCACACTTTAAGTTCTTTAATAAGAAAAATTCATGATGAGTACGTATTTGAAAAACACACTCCACCTGAATGGAAAGATCAATTAATAAATCTCGAAAAAAGAATTGGTGTTTTGAAATTAAGTATACTATTTGCTGCTTTTGGTTTTTTATTTAATATGCTGACAGTTTTTGGGCTTTATTTGGAAGAGCTTTTTATCGCAAGAATAATTTTTGGTTCGTGTTGTTTGTCGATGATGATTTCAATCATATTTTTTATCATCGAAATTCAAATTTCAACTAAGGCTCTCAGACTTCATCTATCAGATATGGATATCCAATTTAGGGAATAATTACTGCAGGCCCAGTTAACAATCTTGCCTCTAAATCTTTATGAGCTTGATGGGCTTCATTTAAAGAATATTTTTTTGAAATTTCTACTTTAAATTTGTTGGATAAAATAGCATTAAAAACTTTTTTTGCTGACTCAACAAGTTCTTCTCTCTTTATAGTATAATGTGCAATAGATGGTCTGGTAAAAAATAATCCCTTAGCATTAATATCTTTTTTGACATCAATTGTATCCACATATCCAGATGCATTTCCAAATGCAACCATCATTCCTCTAATCTTTAATGTTTCGATCGATCCTTTGAAAGTTTTGATACCAACACCGTCGTAGACAACATCAATACCGTTTTTACCAACAATTTTTTCAACTTCTTCAACAAAATTTTTTTCAGAATAATTAATTACGTGATGGCAACCATTTTTTTTAGCAATCTCTTCTTTGGCTTTTGATCCTACTGTTCCAATAACTTCAGCACCCAATGCATTAGCCCATGGACACAAAATTTGGCCAAGTCCACCAGCAGCGGCATGATATAAAACTTTGTCACCTTTTTTTATGGGATATGCTCTGTGCAACAAATACTCTGCAGTAATTCCTTTTAATGTGATGCAAGATGCAACTTCATCAGAAACACCATCAGGGACAGAAACTAATTTTTCTTCAGGCATTATTTGCTTTTCAGAGTACGCACCTATTGGCATTGAAGCGTGAGTTACTCTATCACCAACTTTAAATAATTTTACCTCAGATCCAATTTCCTCAACTACGCCACAAGCTTCAAGCCCAATACCACTTGGTAATGGAATAGGGTAGAGACCTGTCCGATGATAAATATCTATAAAATTAAGACCGATTGATAAATTTTTAATTAAAACTTCGTTTGGGCCAGGCTTAGCTATCTGAACATCCTTAATAACCAATACTTCTGGTCCACCAAATTTATCAATTTGAATTGATTTCATTTTTTTATTTTACAAATGTACCATTATGATAATCTTGAACAGCCTGCAATATCTCCGCTTTAGTATTCATCACAAATGGTCCACCTCTAGCTATCTCTTCATTTATAGGTTTACCCGAAATAACTAAAAACTTTGCATTAGATTCTGCTTTAATATTTAAATTATCACCTCTTGAGAGCAAGATTAAAGTACTATCTTTAACTTTTTCGTGTTTTTTTTCACCAATCGTTATTTCACCGTTTATTAAGTAGACAAATGTATTGTGTGTAGAGGGTAGATCAAAATTAAATTCTTTATCCTTTTTTAATTCAACATCAAAATAAATTGGTTCAACATTATGCCCTTTAACTGGTCCTTCGGCTTCTTTAAATTTACCTGCTATAACTTTAATTTGTTTGTCGTTATCTTTATGAAGACTCATCTTATCTGCATCAATATAGATATATTCTGGTTTACTCATCTTTAATTTTGCAGGCATATTAATCCATAATTGAAATCCATGAAGTTTACCTTCTTTCATTGCTGGCATTTCAGAATGAATAATTCCACTTCCTGTTTTCATCCATTGGACATCACCAGCAGTCATTCTTCCTTTTCCACCAGTGCTGTCTTCATGCTCAAAGTCACCTGCAAGCATGTAAGTAACTGTTTCAATTCCTCTGTGAGGATGTGGTGGAAAACCAGCAACATAATCATCACTATTTTCAGAACCA
>CACJDV010000002.1 GCA_902592265.1 uncultured Pelagibacteraceae bacterium
AAATTTAAAGAATTATACAAACTTGCAATAAATGAAAAAAATAAGATTACAGATGAAGCTACTTTATTTATCGATAGAAATAAAAAAATAAAATTCATAAAAGGAGAAAATACTAATATTAAAATCACTTTTATAAATGATATAAAAAAAACTAAAACTTTTTTTGGTATTGGTTTTGATATTCATAGATTAGTGAGAAATAAAAAACTTTATCTAGGTGGCACTAAGATACCTTTTCACTCAGGATTAAAAGGACATTCGGATGGAGATGTAATCTTGCATTCGGTTATAGATGCAATTTTAGGCGCAATGAGAAATAAAGATATTGGATCTTTTTTTCCTAACACAAAAAAATACAAAAATATTAGATCTCCAAAAATATTGAAACCAGTGATAGAGAGTTTATATAAATCAAATTTTTTTATAAATAATTTGGATATAAATTTGATTTGTGAACAACCCAAAGTATCAAAATACAGAGATCGTATAATTAACTCTATATCCAAATTGATGATGTTGAAAAAAGATTTAATAAATTTAAAAGGTAAAACAGTTGAAAAACTTGGTTTGATTGGAAAAGAAAAAGCTATTGCATGTGAAGTTATAATCTCGATAACAAAATATGATTAAAACTCTTAATACTTTGTTTGTTACTATGTTCGGTTTAGGAAGGGTTTCAAAAATTCCAGGCACTTTTGGATCATTAGCTACAGTAATTATTCTTTATCTCTTTTTTCACATATTTAATTTATCCACAAACTTAATTTTAATATTTTTAATTGTCATTTTCATTTTATCTTTTTTAGCTGTAGCACATCATATTAAAGATAATGAAAATAAAGATCCCAAAGAAATAATTATTGATGAATTTATTGGTCAGTCAATACCGATTTATCTTTATGAAATTTCACACGGTACAGAAAAATTACCAAATGAAGCATTAATTTTCTATAGTATTTGTTTTGTCTTATTTAGATTTTTTGATATTGCAAAACCATTCCCCGTAAGTTTTTTTGATAAAAACTTTAAAAATAGTTTTGGTGTAATTATGGATGATGTAATCGCAGGATTTTATGTTGTTTTATCTTTAATTTGTTTTATGGTTTTAAGCAGTTATTTTTTGTAATGAAATCATTAATCAAGCTATTAATCAAAAGGAAAGTTAAAATATCAGTTGCAGAGTCTTGCACAGGTGGATTATTAGCCAGCAACATCACTTCAGTAAATGGTGCTTCAAAAATATTTAATTTAGGATTGATAACTTATTCTAATCAAGCAAAAATTAAGATTTTAAAAGTAAATAAGAATACTATTAAGAAATATGGTGCCGTAAGTTCTGAATGTTGTCACTCAATGGTTAATAATTTATCTAAAATTTCAAAAGCCAATATCAATGTTTCAATTACAGGCATTGCAGGACCCAGAGGTGGTACGAAAAAAAAACCTGTTGGATTAGTTTATATTGGAATTAAAAAAGGAAACAAAACTCAAGTAATTAAGTGTTTATTCAAAAGTAAAAAAAGATCTTCAATACAAAAAGCTACTGTAAAAAAAGCCTTAAATCTTATTTTTAGAGCTACTAAATAACTGTTCTGCCCTTTTTTGGAATGCATCAGCGATTTTCTCTAATCCAAATTGAAAAGATACTACCATTAAGGAATTCAAAAATTTATTTTTAATTTCAAAATCAATATCAAAAGTTACTTCAGTAATTCCGTTTTCTTTATCAACAAAATTCCAGTTATTTGATAAGTGATTTAAAGGTCCCTCAATGTTTTTAACAAATATTGAATCTTCCTTTTTGTTAAAAACCACATCGCTTTTATAGGTATCTTTAAATGGTCCTTTGCCTATTGTTAAATCAGCAATTATTTTTGTTAGATCACCCTCATTTTTATTTTCATAAATTTTTGCGTCAAAACAAAATGGTACAAATTCTGGGTATTTTTCAATATCTAAAACTAAATCAATTAAATCTTTTTTTTTACATTCAATTAATCGCTTAACTGAAGCTTTTGGCATTAATGATTGTTTAATCTATTTTGTTGAAGTTTAGCAAAATCTTCATCTGCGTGATAAGAAGATCTCGTTAGAGGGGATGAAGAAACTAATAAAAATCCTTTTGATTTAGCAATTAATTCTAATTCTTTAAATTCATCTGGATGATAATATCTTTCAAGAGGATGATGTTTCACTGAAGGTTGAAGATACTGACCAATTGTAATAAAATCAACATCGGCAGATCTCAAGTCATCCATTACTTGAATTATTTCATCTTGCTCTTCCCCAAGACCAACCATAATTCCAGATTTAGTAAAAACTTTACTATTGTTTTTTTTTGCATTTTTAAGAAGATCTAGTGATGCAAAATATCTAGCTCCAGGTCTAACTTTGAGGTAAAGTCTTGGAACAGTTTCAATGTTATGATTAAATACATCTAAATCAGCTTTAAGCAACTCTTTATATGCATCCCCTTTTCTTAAAAAATCTGGAGTAAGCACTTCTATTGTTGTATTAGGATTTTTTTTTCTCGTTGTTTCAACAACTTTTTTAAAATGATTTGAGCCACCATCAGATAGATCATCTCTATCGACAGATGTAATGACTACGTGTCTTAAATTAAGTTTATTGACTGCGTTAGCTATTTTAATATCCTCAAAAGGATCTAATTTTTCGGGTTTACCTGTTTTAACATCACAAAAAGAGCATGCTCTCGTGCACGTATCACCCATTATCATAAAAGTAGCATGTCTTTTGCTCCAACACTCTGTGATATTCGGACAATTGGCTTCCTGGCATACTGTAACAAGGTTGCTTTTATTGACTACAGTTTTTGTAAGAAAAAATTCTTTACTATTAGTTAGCTTTGATCTGATCCAATCAGGTTTTTTCTTAATTGGATTAATTGGATTATTGACTTTTTCAGGATGCCTAGGTCTAATTTTTTGAGTCATTTTTTTATAATATAAATTTTCTCACTTTTTTTACCAAATAATAACCTCTCTCTAATTAAAGTTTCAATATAATCAAGATCAAGATTGTCACTTAACAATGAATTCTTAAATTCTAAGTCATTTATTTGATTAATTAACGACAATTCTTTAATTTTCAAATTGTTTAAAATTTGCTTTTTTTCATAATATGAAATTAATCCTCTGTCGCCTGATAAAAGATTGAAGAAAAAATATATTATTAGAAAAACCGATATTAATAAAAAATAATTTTTTTTTATTCTTTGAAGCATTAATGAATCTTATTCATTCTAGCTTTTTTTCCAAGTTCTTCTTCTATACGTAATAATTGATTATATTTGGCGATTCTCTCTGATCTTGCTAAAGATCCTGTTTTTATTTGATTAGAATTAGTGCCAACAGCTAAATCTGCAATAAATGTATCTTCGCTATCACCAGATCTATGAGAAATTATTGTTTTAAATCCAATAATTTGGGCAAATCTAATTACATCCAAAGTCTCTGAAACAGTGCCGATTTGATTTAGCTTAATTAAAATTGCATTTGAGGATAAATTTAAAAATCCTTTCTTTAATCGCTCAAGGTTTGTGACATAAAGATCGTCACCCACAATCTGAACCTTTTTAAGAGATTTCATCAACTTAGTCCATGATATCCAATCATTTTCAGCAAACGGATCTTCGATTGATTTAATTTTATATTTATTAATCATTTTTTTATATTCTTGAATAGATTTTTCAACAGAAATATAGTTTTTTGAATGAATGGAATATTTATTCTTTTTATATAATTCATTTGCAGCTACATCCAAACAAATTGAAACGTCTTTACCGTTAACGAAGCCTGATTTTCTTATAGCTAAAACAATTAAATCCAAAGCTTGATTGTTGTTATTAATCATTGGTGCAAATCCACCCTCGTCTCCAACAGATGTGGATAATCCTTTATTCTCTATAATTTTACTCAAATTTTTAATCACTAAAAAACAAATCCTCATTCCATCAGAAAAATTTCTAGCGCGATCTGGTCTAATCATAAATTCTTGAATTCTTAAACCATTATTAGCATGCGCCCCACCATTAATGATATTCATAAGTGGAAATGGTAGCTTGAAATTTTTTTTGACAAAAAAAGTTTTGTACAGTGGTTGTTTTCTAATTTTTGCTGAAAGTTTTTTTGCTGCCATTGAAACAGCTAATATGGAATTAGCGCCTAACTTGGTTTTTTGTTTTGTTCCATCTAAATTAATCATTATAGCGTCTATTTTCTCTTGGTTATGTATACTTTGTCCCTTAAGATTTTTTGAAATTTTAGTGTTAACCAAACCAATTGCATTCAAAACACTTTTCCCTAAGTATTTACTATTATTTTTGTCTCTTTTTTCAAAAGCTTCGTAAGTTCCTGTCGACGCCCCTGAAGGACAAATTGCTGTTGCACTTTGATTTTTAACAAAAACCTCAGCTTCAATAGTTGGATTACCTCTACTGTCAAAAACTTGTCGGGCTTTTACTTTTGTAATTTTACTCACTTATTTTTTAATTAAATTATCTATATCAGTTAATTGTTTTAACAGACTTTCTAGATTATCTAGTGGTATCATATTTGGACCGTCAGATGGAGCATTATCAGGATCTTGATGTGTTTCTATAAAAACTCCCGCAACACCTACTGCAACAGCTGCTCTTGCTAAATGTTCCACAAATTCTCTCTGTCCCCCACTTTTTTCACCAAGACCTCCTGGTTGTTGAACTGAGTGAGTTGCATCAAAAATAACTGGGTAACCATTTTTTGCCATTATAGGTAAAGCTCTCATATCTGAAACTAAAGTATTGTAACCAAAGCTAGCACCTCTTTCAGTAACCAAAATATTTTTATTTCCAGAGTCCGAAATTTTTTTTGTTACGTTAACCATATCCCATGGAGCTAAGAATTGACCTTTTTTTACATTAATAATTTTATTTGTTTTAGCAGCAGCAACTAACAAATCAGTTTGACGACATAAAAAAGCTGGTATCTGTAAAACATCCACATGGCTTGCAACAAGTGAACATTGTTCAATGTTGTGAATATCAGTTAATATCGGTATGTTGAGCTCTTTTTTTATCTTATCAAAAACTGGAAGAGACGCATCTAAACCTGCCCCCCTTTTGCCCTTTAAACTGGTTCTATTTGCTTTATCAAATGAAGTTTTATAAATAAATCCAACACCAAATTTTTTAGTAATATCCTTTATTTTACCTGCCATATCCATTGCATGTTGTTCAGTTTCAAGCTGACAAGGGCCTGCAATGATACATATTTTACTATCGTTAGAGATTTCTATTTTATTACAATTTACCTTTATATTGCTCATTTGTGATTTTTTGATGCCTTGATAAATGAGGAGAATAATGGATGAGGAGCCAAAGGTCTAGATTTAAATTCAGGATGAAATTGAACACCTATAAACCATGGATGATTTTGAAGCTCGATTATTTCTGGTAATTTATTGTCTGGTGACATTCCTGAAAAAATTAATCCTTTATTTTCAAATTGACTTTTAAGTTTATTATTAACTTCATATCTATGTCTATGTCTTTCTTTAATAGAACGAGATTTATAGATTCTATTTATGGCAGAATTATTTCTTAATTTAGCTTCATATAAGCCTAATCTCATTGTTCCACCTAAATCCTTATCTGTTCCTTTGATTTTTTTTCCATCTTTATCCCATTCATTAATCAAACCGATTACAGGATAGCATTTTCCCTCTAATTCTGTTGATCCTGCCTTTTTTATCTTTAATTTATTTCGAGCAAATTCAATAATAGCCATTTGCATTCCAAAACAAATACCAAGAAATGGTATTTTTTTTTCTCTGGCATATTTAATTGCAGAAATTTTTCCCTCTGTTCCCCTCTTACCAAATCCACCAGGTATCAATAATCCAGATACATTTTTAAGTTTTGTTTTAATTTCATGATTTTTCAAATTATCAGACTCTATTCTTACTAAGTTAACCTTTATATTGTTTGCAATTCCACCATGTATTAGGGCTTCATCCAAAGATTTATAAGCATCTTTTAAATTTACATATTTTCCGATTATTGCAATATTTACTGATTTTTTTGTATTTAAAACAATTTTAGTAATTTTTTTCCATGGATTTAAGTTAGGTCTTTTTTTTGGTTTAAGTTTAAAGTATTTTAAAACTTGTTTATCCAGTTTTTGATTATAAAAACTAATTGGTGCTTCATAAATAGTTCTTACATCTACTGTTTCAATAACATTATCAATTGGAACATTACAAAAAAGTGATATTTTTTTTCTTTGGTCTAATGGTATAGATTGTTGAGATCTACAGATAATAATATCTGGCTGAATTCCTATGCTTCTTAATTCTTTTACTGAGTGCTGAGTTGGCTTAGTTTTAATCTCATCTGATGACTTTAAAAACGGCACAAATGTTAGATGAATAAATAATGTTTTTGATTTACCATGTTCATTTGAAAATTGTCTTATAGCTTCCACGAATGGTAAACTTTCAATATCCCCAACTGTTCCACCAATTTCACATATTACAAAATCTTCATTTGTAATATCTTTTTTTATAAATTCTTTAATTCGATTTGTAATATGAGGTATAACTTGAACTGTTTTTCCAAGATAACCTCCTTTTCTTTCTTTTTTGATGACATCACTGTAAATACGGCCAGTAGTTATATTATCTGATTGTTTAGAAGATATATTTGTAAATCTTTCATAATGACCTAAATCTAAATCTGTTTCAGCACCGTCGTCAGTTACGAAAACTTCACCATGTTGAAATGGACTCATTGTTCCTGGGTCTACATTTAAATATGGATCCATTTTTCTTAGCCTAACTTTATAACCCTGAGATTTTAATAAATAAGCTAGAGATGCAGACGAAAGACCTTTTCCTAGTGATGAGACCACGCCGCCAGTGACAAATATATATCGCGCCATGAAAGTATCTTATAGCCAATAAAAAAGTAAATGAAAAGTATTAATTATTATTTTCTGGGATTGTTGGTGTGTCTTCCTCAACTTGATCTAAAACTGAGCTTGTAGGTGTTAAATCACCTCTAGACACGATCGTTAAAGCTAAACTGCATATGATAAATAAAGTAGCAACAACACCAGTTGCTTTTGTCATAAAATTTCCTGCTGTCTTGGAAAACATCATATTTTCTTGAGAAACGCCAATTCCAAGTGCCCCTCCCTCAGATTTTTGCATTAAAACTAACAAGACTAAAATTAAAGCAAGAATGATATTCAACACTAATAATATATTTTCCATGGAGGTTAATTATACGTTTTTTTGATTATATCAATGAATTTTTTATGATCTTGAGAAGCTCCTCCAACTAGAAATCCATCTATATTTTTTATTAATTTTAATTCATTTATATTTTTTGGATTTACCGAACCACCATACAAAACTTTGATATTTCTAACTTTTTTTTTTATAAAATTGATAGTATCAAATAGATCATCAGGTTTAGGTATTATACCTGTCCCAATTGACCATACAGGTTCATAGGCAATTACAATATTTTTTTTTTTATTAATTTTTTGTAAGCCCAAAGTTATTTGTTTTGATAAAATTTTTTTAGTTATTTTTTTTCGTTTTTGGACTAAGGTTTCACCAATACAAAAAATAACTTTTAAACCTGATTTGGTTGCTGATTTAATCTTGGCATTAATTAATTTGTCTGTTTCACCAGACTCACGGTTTTCTGAATGACCTAAAATAACATACTTTGCCCCAGCATTTTTTAACATCATAGGATTTATAGAACCAGTTGAAGCACCATAAGTAAGGCTTTCGTGACAGTTTTGAGCACCAACTTGAATTTTAGAATTCATAACTTTTTTAGACATTGGATTAATTAATGTGCTTGGTGGGCAATAAATAATTTTAGTTTTATTTGAGTTTTTAAATATTTTTAAAAATTTGATTACTTTACTAAGTGAATTTAATGTACTTAATCCACCAAACATTTTCCAATTAGCAATAAAATACATATATTTGTTTGTCATCTACTTAAATTTAATCTATAGGTTTGCTTTTTATAGATCAATAAATTTATATAGTAATGATAGGTAGTTTTAGAAATTTTGCCAAAACAAAGTTTGCGGGAATATTAGTTTTTATAATGATTATACCTTTTGTTTTTTGGGGTATGGGAAGTATGTTCAGCAGTGGAAATACAAATACAATTGCAAAAATAAATGAGAAAAATATTTCAACAGAGGAATTTATTGATTATTTAAATAATTCTGGAATTCCTCAAAATACAATAAGAGAAAATTTAAATGATAATATTATTGAAGAAATATTATCTACAGTTGTTTCAGCTAAAATTTTAGATCTAGAAATTGAGGAATACGATTTAATTATTTCAAAAGAGACACTGCTGAAAATGATAAAAAAAAATAAAAATTTTTTAGACGAACAAGGAAATTTTCAAAGAGTTAAATATGAAAAATTTTTACTTGAAAATAATCAAACGGCTCCTCAGTTTGAACTACGTCTAAAAAATCGTGAATTACAAAAGAACTTATTCAGTTTCGTGGGTGCTGGAACTGTTACTCCAAAATTTTTAATAAAAAAACTTTATGAAGAAGAAAATAGAAAATTAGAAATAGATTATATAAATTTAAACGCATTTTATAAAAAGAAAGATAGTTTTACAGATAATGATATAAAAGAATTTTTAGAGGAAAATAAAGATAATTTAAAAGTAGAATATATTGATTTTGATTATTCTATAATAAATCCTAAAAATTTAGTTGGTGTAGATGAATTTAATCAGACTTTTTTTGATAAAATTGACCAAATAGAAATTGATATTTCAAATGAACTTCCTTTTGAGACAATTGTTACAAACTTTAATTTAAAGTCTAAAAAGATTAAAGATTTTAGATTTACTTATGATAAGAACGAAATTGAAAAAAAGATATTTGAGTCAAGAAAAAATGAGTTTGATATCATTGAATTTAAAGATGACTACATTCTCTATAAAATAATAAAATCAGAACAACGTTCTCCTAATTTAAGTGATCTAGTTCTTAGAGAAGAGATCCTAGGATTAATATATGAAAGAAATAAGTATGAATATAACAAGGATTTAATAAAAAAAATTGATGAAAAAAACTTTAATAATGAAAATTTTGTAGAAATGGGACGTAATAAAATTGAAAATTTATTATTAAATTCTGTCAAAGATAATAAAAAATTTGATATTAAAGCAGTAGAACTTATGTACTCGTTACCTGTAAACTCTTTCACTCTTATAAATGATGAAATGAGCAACATTTATTTGGCTAAAATAAAGAGCTTTCAAAATGAAACAATGGAAAATAATGACAAAATAAATGAATATGCAAGTAAACAAAATTCAAATTTAAAAAATAATATGTTAAAATCTTATGATTTATATCTCAACAGCAGGTATGATGTTACGTTAAATCAAAAAACAATAGAACGAGTTAAAAATTTCTTTCAATGAACTTAAATCGAAGCTTCAAAGATTTTAAGTTTCGACATAGAAGCAATAAAAATCAAATTATATATACTTCAAAAAAAATTAAAGAAGATGAAGAGATCTTAAATTTAATAGATAATTTTTTAAGTGAAAAAAATAGCTTTATATTTGAGTCAGTAGAGAAAGGTAAGATCAAAGGAAGATACACTATATTTGGTAAAAATCCTGATAAGATATGGGAATTTAGAAATAGATATTCTTATTTAATTCAAAATGATAAGAAAATTAAACTTAAAGATAAACCTGAAAACTTGATTGAGAAAATAATTGAGGAATTTAAATTTGAAACTCCTAAAAGCTTACCAAAACTTTGTTCTTTAATTTCAGGATATTTCTCATATGATTCTATAAGATATATAGAGAAAATTCCTAATAATTGTAAGGATGATCTGAATATACCCGATGTAAGACTTCTGCGACCAAGAACACTTATAATTCACGATAATTTAAAAAAAGAGATATTCTTTATTATAAATATCTACAAAGACGAAAAAATTGGAGATTATAAAAAAAAATATGATGAGATAAGATCAGATCTTTTAAGATTGCTAATTCAGTCATCAATTAAAAATATAGATAATAGAACTCAATTAAAATCAAATAATATTAAAGTTAAATCAAATACTTCTAAAAATAAATTCTTACAAATGGTCAATAAAGCAAAAAAATATATAAAATTGGGAGATATATTTCAGGTAGTTTTGAGCCAAAGATTTGAAGCTAAGTTAACAAAAAAACCAATTGATATTTATAAGAAACTTAGAGTGACTAACCCATCACCTTTTATGTTTTTTTTTAACTTCAGCGACTTTCAAATTATTGGTGCAAGCCCAGAAATATTAGTGAGATTAAGGGATAATAAAATTACTGTAAGACCAATCGCAGGAACAAGACCAAGAGGCAAAACATTGAGAGAAGATCGTTTTTATGAAAAAGATCTTCTTAATGATAAAAAAGAACTTTCAGAGCACTTAATGCTATTAGATTTAGGAAGAAATGATGCCGGTAAAGTTTCAAAAATTGATACGGTAAAAGTAACTGAAAGCTTCATTATTGAGAGATATTCTCATGTAATGCATATAGTATCAAATGTCATTGGTGAATATAATAAGAAATTTTCAAAGTTTAAATCACTTCTAGCTGGTTTCCCTGCAGGAACTGTTTCTGGTGCTCCAAAAATTAGAGCTATGGAAATAATTGACGAATTAGAAACAACTAAGAGAAAAGTTTATGCTGGTGGTATAGGTTATTTTTCAGCAAACGGAGAATTTGATACATGCATAGCCTTAAGAACAGCTGTAGTTAAAAAAGATAAATTTTATGTTCAAGCTGGAGCTGGAATTGTTGCCGATAGCAAACCTTTAAAAGAATATGAGGAAACTGTTAACAAGGCAAAAGCCTTAATTAATGCTTTAAAATGAAAAAAATAATTCTAATAGATAATTACGATAGTTTCACTTTTAATCTTTATCACTATCTATCCTCATTAAAAGTTAATGTAGATGTAATTAGGAACGATCAAATTACATCCAATCAGATATTAAAAAGAAGATATAATAAAATTGTAATTTCCCCAGGCCCAGGTAATCCTAATCAATCAGGTAATTGTTTAAAAATAGTCAAAAATTTATATAAAAAAATTCCAATACTTGGGGTTTGTCTTGGACATCAAATAATAGGACAAGTATTTGGTTCTAAAATTATTCAAGCTAGAAAACTAATGCATGGTAAAACAAGTAAAATAATCTCAAAAAAAGCGGGAATTTTAAAAAATCTTCCAAAATCATTTGAGGCAACACGGTATCACAGCTTAATTATTGACAAAAAATCACTATCAAAACATCTTGAAATCACGGCTGAGAGTGAAGATGGTTTGATAATGGCTGTCCAACATAAAAATTACGATGTTCATGGAGTGCAATTTCACCCGGAAAGTATTAAAACTAAATTAGGTATAAAAATTTTAAAAAATTTTATTAAAATCTAAAATCAATGAAACAATTTATAGACAAAATTAAAAATAAAAAAAATCTAACTTTTGAAGAAAGCAAGGCAGCTTTTGAGTTTTTAATGGACGGTAAAGCAAATGAACAGGAAATATTTGATTTTTTGACACTTTTATCTGCTAAGGGTGAGGCTTCAAGTGAAATAGCGGGTGGTGTATTTGTGCTTAGAAATAAGTCTAAAAGAGTGAATGTAGAAAATTGTGTTGACACATGTGGTACTGGTGGAGATGGAATGAATACACTTAATATATCTACTGCATCTGCACTATTACTTGCTAGTATGAATGTTAAAGTGGCTAAACATGGGAATAAAGCTGTATCATCTAAGTGTGGTTCGGGTGATGTATTAGAGGCTTTGAATATAAAAATAAATCTGGAACCAAAAGAAATCGAAGATCAAATAAATAAAAATAATTTTGGTTTCATGTTTGCTCCTAATTATCATAGTGCTATGAGGTTTGTTGGTCCAACGAGAAAAAAAATTGGAAAGAGAACAATATTTAATATGATCGGACCATTAAGTAGCCCTGCTTTAGTAAAAAGACAGGTAGTTGGTGTTTTTGATAAAAAACTTTTAAGAATATTTGCAACTGCTTTAAATAACTTAGATATTAAATTTGCATGGATTGTAAATAGCGAGGATGGCTTAGATGAAATTTCGCCGTATGCTAAAACAAATGTAATTCAATTAAAAGATAATAAGATTTCTGAAATTGTTATTGATCCAAAAGATTTAAAGATTAATGCAGATAAATTTGAAAATCTTGTTGGAGATGACGCAAAATTCAATGCAGAAAAAATGATTAATATATTTAAAGGTGAGGATAATGATTTTTCCAAAGCAGTATGCCTAAACGCTGCAGCTGGATTAATTGTAAATGAAAACCATAAAGAGTTTAAAGAAGCGTATAAAGATGCAAGAGAACATATTTTATCTACTAAAGTTATCGAATATTTGGAAATAATTCAAAATGCCTGAAAATGTTCTTGAAAAAATAATTAAAAAGAAAATAGAAAAAATAGAAGTTTCTAAAAAAAGTATAACAATAGACTCATTAAATGAATTAATAGATAAAAATAAAACTTTTATTAATTTTAAAGAAAATATTGAAAAAAATATTAAAGAAAATAAATTTTCTATTATTGCTGAGATCAAAAAAGCAAGTCCTTCTGCAGGTGTAATCATAGATGATTATGACCCTGTTAAAATAGCTAATATATATCATGATAATAATGCTACTTGTTTATCGGTTTTGACTGAGGAAGATTTTTTTTTAGGAAATTTAACACATATAAGTCAAATTAAACAAAATATTAAATTACCAATTCTTTGTAAGGACTTTTTTGTAGATAAATTTCAAATTCCATTAGCAAAAAGTCATGGAGCGGATGCAATATTAATTATATTAGCTGGTGTAAGTGAAAGCCTTGCGAATGAGTTATATGAAGAAGCACTTAAATTAAATATGTCTGTGATAGTTGAGGTGCATACAGTTGAGGAAGCAAAACAAGCTTTAAAATTTAAAGAAGCATTAATTGGTATCAATAATAGGAACTTAAAAACTCTTAAAACTGATATAAATACAACCTTTGATATTCATGAAGTTTTAGTTAATCATAAAGGTCCATTAATTTCTGAAAGCGGAATTAAAACAAAAGATGAACTATTAGAACTCTCGAATAAAACCTCTATCAAAACTTTTCTAATTGGTGAATCACTCTTAAAAAATTTAGAGAATAATTCTATTTTTTCCGTTCTTTAGTCAAATAGTTCCCTATTTTATTGACTTTTTTTACTATTGTGAATTTAAGAGAACTTTTGTAGAACAGATTTTGTACGATATTTGTTCTTATGCTAACAAAAAAACAAAAAAACCTGCTTTTATTTATCAACAAGAAGTTGAGAAGTTCTGGTGTTTCTCCATCTTATGAAGAAATGAAAGCTTCATTAAACCTTAAATCTAAGTCAGGAATTCATAGACTTATAAGTGCTTTAGAGGAAAGAGGTTTTATAAAAAGACTTGCTCATAAAGCTAGAGCTTTAGAAGTAATTAAATTGCCAGAAACGGCCTCTGCGAATGATATCTATAATAGTTTTTCACCAAGCGTGATCAAAGGTGGTTTAGATGAGGAAAATTTATCCTCAGATGATGCTGAGGTGCCAGTTTTAGGAAAAATTGCTGCGGGGACACCTGTTGAAGCTATTCAAAATGAGGTTTCAAGAATACCTTTACCAAGCAATTTAGAGAAAAATGGAGATTATTTTGGTTTGAAAGTTCAAGGGGATTCGATGATTGAAGCTGGAATTCACGAAGGCGATACAGTTATCATTAAAAGAACAGATACAGCTGATAATGGAAAAATTGTTGTTGCTCTAATTGATGAACATGAAGCAATGTTAAAAAGAATTAGAAAAAAAGGTAAAGTTGTTGCGCTTGAAAGTGCCAATAAAAATTACGAAACTAAAATATTTGGTCCTGATAGAGTAAAAGTTCAAGGTATATTAGTATCTTTATATAGAAACTTCTAAAAAAATAGTCTAAACCATTTTAATGAAAAAAGTAGCAACTAGATTTGCTCCCTCACCTACTGGTGCATTGCACATTGGTGGTGTTAGAACAGCTTTATTTAATTGGTTATACTCCAAAAATCACAATGGTAAATTTTATTTAAGGGTGGAAGATACAGATAAAGAGAGATCCAAAGATGAATATAAGGATCAAATAATACAATCGCTTAAATGGATCGGTATCAACTATGATGGAGAAGAATATATTCAATCAAAAAAAGTAGATGATCACATAAAAGTTGCAAATGAGCTACTTAAAAATGGTAATGCATATAAATGTTATTGTTCAAGTGAAGAAATAGAAGAACAAAAAAAAAGAGCTAGACAAAAAAAGATTCCTTATATTTATGATAGAAAATGGAGAGATAAAAAAGAATCTGATGCACCTAAAGATATTAAACCTGTCATAAGATTTAAAAGTAAGATTGATGGAACATCAATATTGAAAGATTTAGTTCAAGGTGATGTTGAGATTGACAATAATACAATCGAAGATTTTATTATCTTGAGAAATGACGGGACTCCCACATATAATTTATCAGCATCCGTAGACGATCACCAAATGAACATGACACATATTATTAGAGGTGACGATCATAAAATAAACACCTTCAAACAAATACAAATTTATCAAGCAATGAAATGGGAATTACCATCATTTGCTCACATACCATTGATACATACAATAGAAGGAAAGAAACTATCAAAACGAGATCAGGCGTCTACATTAGATGATTATTCCAAAATAGGCATAATGCCAGATGCCCTTCGAAATTACCTTTTAAGACTAGGCTGGTCTTACAAAGATAAGGAAATATTTACATTGGAGGAAAGTATAAAATTTTTTAATTTAGAAGGTATCGGTAAATCTCCCTCTAAACTTGATATGAGTAGAATTTTATCAATGAACGAACATTATATTAAGAATATTAATGAAAATGATTTATTCACTCAATTAACTGAATATTGCAAATTATATAAAAGTGAAATTCAATCAGATAAAAAAGATAAGATAAAAAAATCTCTTACTTTCTTGAAAAATAAAGCAAAAACTTTAGAGGATATATTTAATAATGGTCAATATATTATAAAAGATGAGGTCGATTTTAATAAGGATGATCTTAAATTAATTGATGATAAAGCAAGAAAAGTAATTTCTGACTTTAACGATCGATTTGAAAAAATAGATCAGCCTTCTCGAGAAATTTTAGAACCAATAGTAAATGAGCTTATAAAATCTCATGACACAAATTTTAAGGGAGTTGGACAACCATTAAGGATTGCTTTAACAGGTTCGAAGTTCGGACCTGGTATTTATGATATAATTTTATCTTTAGGAAAAGAGGAAGTTCAAAAACGACTAAGAGCTAAGATAGCTTGAAACTATCTTTGTGGCTTCTGATGATGAAGAAGTTTTAGATTTGATCTCATTTAAAGTCTTATCCACATGTAGAATTTGTTTTTTCATAAGTTCAGGGTTTTTTAAAAAATATACTACAGATCTAAAAATTTCTTTTGAATTACATTCTTTTTGAATTAATTCTGGAATTATTTCTTTTTGGTTAATTATATTAATTATATTTGCAAATTTTGTCTTAACTAAAAATTTTATAATAAAAAAATTAATAAAATTCATTTTATAAATTATGATAGAAGGAACTTTTGCATTGCAGATTTCAAGAGAAACAGTTCCAGATTTTGCCACAGCAAATATTGAGTTTGATAAAATTTGTGATTTTATATTTTCTTCTGATATTACATCAACATTATCAAAATTTGTTTTTTTAATCTCATCTTTTATCAAATCTTTATTTTGATCAGTCGCATGAAAAACAAAATTGTATTCATTGAATTTTTCATTCATTAATTTAATAAAGTTTACTAAAATTGGTAAAAGAATATTGGTTTCAGATGTCCGGCTTCCAGCAAATAAAGATATAATCTTTTTATTGTCATCAATTATATTTGATAAATTTGTTTTAAAATTTTCTTTATTTTCAAGTAATGGATGACCAACGAAAGTGTTCTTAATATTCTCTTTATCAAAGTATTTCTTTTCAAAATTGAATAATAATAAAACATGGTCTAAAAACTTTTTAAACTTTTTCACCCTGCCCTCTCTCCATACCCATACTTGTGGTGCAACATAATGTATTGTTTTTATATTGGGATTTATACTTTTTACTTTTTCAGCAACTCTTAGTGTGAAATCCGGACTATCTACACTAAATAGAATATCAGGATTAAATTCAATTATTTTTTTTACAGTTTCATTTATCTTATTTCTAATTTTAAATAAATTCAAGATAATACTAGTAAAACCAATGTAGGTTACCTCCTTAAGATCATATATTGATTTGATGCCAAGTTTGTTTAAATGAGAGCCTCCAATACTTAAATATTCTATATCTGAATGATCTTGTTGAAGTTTAGAAACTACAGTTGATGCTAATTTATCTCCTGAAGGTTCACCTGTTAATATAAAAATTTTTTTCATTTCACAGAAATAAACATCTTATTTTTATTAGCAAAACTAATGCATTTATTTTTGTCTAAAAATACATGTTGTTTACTTTTTACAACAATGCCTTTTAATCCAGCTATCTTACTTTGTTTTAACGTTTTTAAACCAATAGTAGGTAAGTCAACTCTAAGATCCTGTTTTTTTTTTGGAAACTTAACTAAAACACCCTGGTTTCTAAATTTTTTGCTTTTGTTTTTTTCAAGCATTTTTTTAGTTCCACCTTTTCCCTCTATTGAAATTACTTTTTTATTTCTGACTACTACAGCTTGGCTGTAATTATATTCTTTTAAATTATTTAGCGTTTTAATAGCCTTCTTAATATCTAATTGATCAGTATTATTTGGTTTAATCTTTGAATAATTTCCCTTTTTAAGTGTAAGCTCTGGATTAAATTTAAGAGAATTTTCTGTTTTTATATTATTTTGAGCCAATATCTTTATTATTTCTCTCAAAATTGCAGCATCACCAAGCTTCGATGCTTTAATAATTCTTGGAATATAATAAATCCCTTTAAAATCTAGTTTTAACTTAGAAAAGTTTGGTTTGTTAACTTTTCCCGCAAATAATACTCTTTTACAGCTATTTTCCTTAAGAATATTAATTATTTTACCAAATTGACCTATAGAGACTGAATAGGATTTACTATCGTTTTTAAATCTTTTTGATTTAGATAAATCAATTATTAAGTACTTTATTTTTCTTTTCTTTATTGTTTTAAGTATTTTATTTGGAAAATCTGTGTCACCAAAAATTAATCCTATCATCTTATGAAAATGGGGTACAAATAGATCTTTTTTTATCCTTAGTAATAAATTCTATTACATCTTTAACTAATGGATTTTCATGAAATGAGCCATTTAATTTATTAATATTTTCATTTATTTTTTTGTTAGCGAAAATCTCCTTATACGCCTCGCTTAATCCTAAAATATCCTTATTTTCAAATTTAGCTCTTCTTAAGCCTATTAAATTTAATCCTTGTAATGAATTTCTATTTCCTGTTGATAATCCATATGGAATGACATCGTGCAATACTCCTGTCATTCCTCCAATCATTGCCATTTTACCGATCCTTGTAAACTGTTGAACAGCAGAATTTCCACCAATAACTACATTATCTTCGATAATAGCATGACCTCCTAAAGGCACATTGTTTGCTATAATTACATTATTACCTACCTGACAATCATGGGCTATATGAGATGAAATCATAAATAAACAATTATTTCCAATTATAGTTTTACCTCCACCACCAATTGTTCCAGGATTTATTGTTACATACTCTCTAATTTTATTATTATCGCCAATTACTAAACTTGTTTCTTCACCATTATATTTTAAGTCTTGAGGATCATTAATTGAAACAAATGGATAAATCTTATTCCCTTTTCCAATTTTAGTATTTCCAGTAATACTTACATGAGATTGGATTTCTGTATTCTCTCCAATTTCTACATGGGGACCAATAACAGAATATGGTCCAACTCTAACACTTGGATGAACTTTTGCATTTTTATTTATTATAGCTGTTTTGTCTATCATTTATTCTCTCTAATAAATTTTTTTAGATCTTTTGCTGGATAACCCATTACTTTAGAATTATCAGGAATACTTTTTATAACTCCACTCCCGCCACCTATTTGTACATTGCTGCCAATCTTAAGATGACCTGAAACACCTGCCTGACCTCCAATCATAACGTTATTACCTAGAGTAGAGCTTCCAGCAAAACCTACTTGTCCAGCAATAATACAATTTTCACCTATTTTAACATTGTGAGCTATATGTATTTGATTATCTAAATATGTATTTTTTCCTATAATTGTATTTGAAAGAGAACCTCTATCTATGGTAGATCCACAACCTATTTCAACATTATCTTCAATTATTACAATACCTATTTGAGGGTACCTAAAATTATTTCCTTTATTAGGAAAAAAACCAAATCCTTTTTTTCCTATCACACACCCATCTAAAACATGAACATTGTTATTTATTAATGAATTTCTAATAATTACATTTGATCCTATAGAACAATTGTCACCTATCTTTACATTTTTTTCTATTATTGAATTATGACCAATTAAACAATTTTCACCAATTTTTACATTTTCTCCAATGAGAACATTTTTTCCAAATTTAACTTTATCTTTAAGTTCTGTATCATATATATCTTTAACAGTGTTATCATAATCATCAGTAATAGAGTCTGGATAAAAAATTTTTGTTATTTGAGCTGTATGTAGCAAAACTTTGTCAGTAATTATGGCCTTGCAGTTGTTCGGTAAAAATGATTTAAAATTTTCAGATGTTAGACAATAAGATGCTTTAGTTTTTTTTGCTAAATCAGAATATTTTCTTGAATGCAAAAAAGTTATTTCGTTTTTTTGAGAAGAATTAAGATCTTTTATATCATTAATCTTATCCTCAGGATAATTATCTTTTTTTAAATCAATAGCCTTAAGCAAATAATTTATATCATGAGGTCCAGTATTTTTAAAAAAAGGATTGACCATTAATAAGTTTAATATCAAAACTTATTTTAAATGCTTATCAAGATTTATTGCTAATTATTTCCTATCAACAATTGTAGCTGACCATTGAGCATCAGACATTTTTTTACCCTCAACAAAAGCCTCTCCTTTATATTTCCAGACTCTCCCATGGGATCTTATAGCCTCTATCTTTAATTCCAATTTACAATCAGGAATAACCGGACTCCTAAATCTAGCTTTTTCAACGCTCATTAAAAAAACAAGTTTATTATCATATTCCTTTTTATCTATACCGTGCGCTGTAAGAGCTGCCGCTGCTTGACCAAAAGCTTCAACAATCAGGACGCCAGGTAAAACAGGATTTCCAGGAAAATGTCCATCCACATAAAAAGAGTCTTTTTTAACGTTCATAATAGCAGTCGCTGAGTGAAGATGTTTTATATCAATTAGTTCATCAATAAGGAGCATTGGCTCCCTATGAGGTAACAATTCAATTATATCTTTTTTTGTTAATCTATTTTCAGTCATGGAAATTATACTTATTCAAATTTTATTTTACTATGTTTTTCATTAAATATCTTCAAAATTTCGTTTGTAATATCAAGTTTTTCGTCACCAAAAATAATCTTATCTTTTTGAAGTAATATTTGAATAGACTGTTTTTTCAAATAGTTTGTTATTAATGGATTCAACAAATCAATAATCTTTTTTTTTGATTTAATACTAAAATTGTTAAAGTTATCTCTTTTTTTTTTTCTAATTTCATCAAATTTTTTAACTTCAAGTTCATAATTTTTAACTAATTTGTCTAATTCATCTTTTTTTAAGATATTTTTCTGATTGACAATTTTATTTTTTTTTTCTTCCAGCTTTTTTCCTAAATTATTTAATTCTGAAATAATATTCTTATTTTTATTTTCTATAATTTGATTTAATTTTTTTCCTGATATTGAATTATTTACTATATGATTAATATCAACATATCTTATGCTTTCATTTGCACTGCAAAATCCAAATAATAAAAAAAAAAAAGATATAACTTTTAATGGCAATTTCATTAAAACTGAGTTCCTAATCTAAATCTAAACGTTTCAGTAATATCTGATGAGGCTTTTGACAGGGCATTTGCAAATGAAAAACTTAGTGGTCCAAGTGGTGTTAGTAAATTAAATGCAACTCCAGTTGAGCTTCTTATGGTGCTTTTATCATCCAAAGAACTATCATAATCAATCCCCCACACGTTAGCCGCATCAAAAAAAACTCCGATATCAAGATTGTCTAAACCTTCAAAAATATTTGGTAAAGTTGCTGATACATTCAGTGCGGTTACATGATTTCCTCCAATATAATCATTATTATCAACAGGTCCGACTTTACCTTTTTCAAAACCTCTTAATTTTGATGAAGGCACACTCAATCTCTTTGAAATTCTTACATCGTCAGACAAGCCAGTTATAGTTTTGGCGTAAAAACTTATTTTTCCAATTGTATCGGATTTAGTAGATAACTTTTTATATTTAGATATTTCAAATGCATTTGAGAATTCTGAATTATCTGAAACTAGTGGTACCTCTTGAGAAAAAAAGGTTTGATATCCGCTTTCAGATCTATATCTTTTATCTCTTAAGTCCTGATTAATAGTATAATTAAAATATAAATCTGTATATGAACCCTCTTGATTTTTTAAAGTATTTGAAGCTTTACTTGATGTTTCCAAATCCTCAACAAGAATGTCAATTTCGGGACTTAAAAATATATTTTGAAACTGCTCAAATTTTGTACCCAAAGAAAACCCTAATTCAGAAGTTTTATATCCAGAGTTAGTCAATAAATCAGTTGTAGAACTTTTTATAGAAGTAAATAAAGTATTCTCAGAATTTCCAAAATTAGGTTTAGCATAAATAAAACGTCCTTTAACTGATTCAGGAGTAAGTTCAAGATTTGCGTCTAAATTAATACCTTGACCTAAAAAATTCTTTTCTTTAATACCACCACCGAGTATTTCGCCATTAGTTCCAAAACCGGCTTGTAAAGAAATTTCACCAGATGGTCTTTCCTCAACACTTATATCAACTATTTTTAATGTATCGTCTGTACCATTTTTAATATCTGTGTTTACTTTCTTAAAAATTCCTAAGCTTTTTAAATTATTTATTGATTTATTAAATAAAATTTCGTTTAACGGATCACCTTCATCTACTATAAGATTGTTTCTTATAACTTCCTCTAAGGTAGAATAGTTTCCAGAAATATTAATTTTTTCAACATATATTTTTTCACTTTCAGAGATATTTATTTCAAAATCAATCTTATCTTTATCAATTTTTTCAGAAATAGATGCATTTATAAATTCATATTGCTTAGTTAATGCAATTTTATCAATATCTTTCAATAATGTATTAACTTTCGATAAGGAATAAACTTCACCCTTAAGTTTAGTAAATTTTTTTTCAACAGTTTTAAAAGTGTTAGCGTCGTAGTTTGAGGGTATATTTAATCTAAAATTATTGAAAAAATATTTCTCTCCAGAAGTTATTTTAAAAATTAAATTAAAATTTGAATTTTTATCAAATTCAACAAAAGAATTTTCAACTAGTACGTTAAAATATCCGTTATCTTTAAAATAATTTGTTAATAATCTTTTATCTAAATTGATTAACTCCTCATTAATATAAACATTAGATGAAACAAATTTCCAAAATTTATGCTCCTCTGAAGTTATGACTTCCTTTAATCTCTTGTCTTTAAAAACTTTATCGCCTAAAAAAACGATCTTTTTAATTTTTGCTTTTTCACCTAATTGGATATCAATTTTTAAATCAACAGAATTTAATTCTTTATTTAAATTTTTTGAACTTGTTATTTTTGAAAAATAATATCCACTAGTTTTTAAAATATTTTGAATTAAACTTAAATCTGCAGAGAGTATTTCTTGGTCAAACGATTTCATTTCTGCTAGTTGAATTTTACCTTTTATAAATTCTACCAGGGATTGTTTTTTAATTCCTGTAATCTGAAAATTATCTATTATTGGGTTTTCCTTAACATTAATTTTTAAAATTTGATCCTCAAAAGTTACATTTATGTCACTAAAAAAATTTGTTTTATAAAGATTTTTAATCAACCTATCTAATTTTTGTTTTGAAACATCCTCTTCAAGATTAATTTCAGAGAAAATTTTGATTGTTTCATCTGAAATCCTTTTATTTCCAGATATCTCAAATTTTTTAATAGTTTCTGCACTTAGAGAAACTAAAAAAAAACAATAAATAAAAATTATTTTTATTAAAAAATTAATCATAGATAAATGGTCTTATATACCTAAAGTCTCTAATTTAAAATGAACATAATCTCTTAAATTATATATCTCTTTAATGCTTTTAGGCTGAATTTTCTTAAATTTTTGAAATTCCTTTAAATTAGAAATTCTAAGAATTAATTTAGTGAGTTTTTGAAAATTAATTTGTTTCTCTAAAAACTTGTTAACTAAATAATCATTAACTGTTATTAAAACAGTTTCAAATAAAGAAGAATATTTAGGTAATTTATTAATTAATCGAACTAATGGAAATTTATTTTTTTTAATTTCTTGTAAATCAAGATTATTTAAATTCTTAAGATCTAATGAATTTGTCTTTAAATCTTTATTTTTTTTATAATAGACAGAATTATATATTGGTATTTTCATATCAGGTTCATGAATTAGTATTTTGCTTAAACCATCTTTAAATTTAATTATAGTGTGCACATATGATTTGGGATGAGTGAGTATTGATATCTTATCATAACCAATATCAAATATATTTTTTGCCTCTATCACTTCAAAAACTTTATTCATTAGGGTTGCCGAGTCAATTGTAATTTTTTTTCCCATTTGCCAATTAGGATGTTTAAGAGCATCACTTAATTTAATCTTTTTAAACTGATTCTTTGGAAGGTTTAAGAATGGTCCACCCGATGCAGTTATATAAATTTTTTCTATATTATTTGTTTCTTTGTTTTCTATAAGTGAAAAAATTGAAAAATGCTCTGAGTCTACTGGAATAAAAGCAGTTTTATTTTTTTTAAGTTCATTTTTTATTAATGGCCATCCACAAACTATTGCCTCTTTATTTGCTATTGCAATTAATTTTGTTCGATTTATTATTTTATACGTAGGTAACAAACCACCTATTCCAGAAATAGCACTCATTACATAATCGATTTTCTTTGGCAAAATTTTTTTCAAACTTTCAAAGTTTTGAAAAATATTAATTTTTTTATTTTTACAAATCATTTTTGTTTTTTTAAAACTATCAGGATCAGTTACGATTATATTTTTTACATTAAATCTTTTTGCTTGACTTATTAAATCTTTATAATTTGTATTGGCTGTTAGTAATTCTATCTTAAAATTTTTTTTATCTTTTTTAATTATCTCAAGTAAGGATTTCCCAATAGAACTTGTAGAACCTAAAATTGCAATTTTTTTTTTCATAAAATTAAATAAGAAATAGGAATAGCAAATATCAAGCCATCTATTCTATCTAATATACCTCCATGACCTGGAATAATTTTACCTGTATCTTTAACATTTGCTAATCGTTTAAAATAAGAAATTATAAGATCTCCAATTTGACTTACTGAAGAAATAATCAATATAAAAATAAAAAACTTCATCTCAATAGGGTAATTACCAAATGTTTCCAAATATATACTCATATCCGGGTAATAAAAATTATCATAAATTAAACCTGCCACTACAGCTAAAAGAAAACCTCCAAATACTCCTGCATAAGTCTTATTAGGACTAATCTTTATTAGTTTTGGACCTTTAAAAAATTTACCAAAAATATAACCACCTATGTCAGTAAAAATACAAATCAGAATTATTAAAATAAAATAGTTTATTCCTTCTATATTTCTTATTTGATATGCACAATAAAATGAGAATAATAAAAAAATTGTACCTAAAATTTTATAAATTATTTTTTTTTTACACAAAATTATCCATTCATATGTGGTGGCAAGAAATAAAATACTTAAAAAAAAAGTAAAAAACACTGAGCCTTTTATTAAAAAAAATAATGAAAGCGGTATGATTACAATTGAACTATAAATTCTTTTTTCAAATTCTTTTTTCATTAAATTTTCCCAAAATTTCTTTTAATATTCTTATATTTCTTAATTATTTTATAATAATCTTTTTCGTTAAAATCAGGCCACAATTTTTTTTCAAAAAAAATCTCAGAATATGCTATTTGCCATAGCAAAAAGTTACTCAATCTTTTAGTATTTCCAGTTCTAATCAATATATCTGGATCTGGTATGTCTTTTGTTTCTAAATATTTTTTTATATTTTTTTCGTTTATTAATTCTTTATTTTTTACTAATTCTTTAAATGAGTGTATTAACTCTGTTTTTGAACCATAATTTAAAGCTAAATTTATTTGAAGTCTTTTATTCTTTGATGTTTTTTTTTCTGATAAGCTTAACAAGCTATTTAACTTGGTTGAAAAATTTTTTCTACCAATAATCTTTAACTTTATTTTTTGTTTATTTAAATCTTCAATTTTTTCTTTAAGAAAATTTTCCAAAAGATTAAACAGAAAATTGATTTCTTTTTTTGGCCTCTTCCAGTTTTCTGTTGAAAAAGCATACAAGGTAAGAAATTTTATATTATTTTTAATTGTTTCTTTAATAATTTTTTCAACCGTATTTAAACCAGCTTTATGACCAGCATTTCTTGAATTTTTATACTTCAACCCCCACCTACCATTACCATCCATGATAATGGCTACATGTTTTAATGGGTTCATATCGTCATTATTTCTTTTTCTTTTGTTGAAACTTTTTCATCAACTGTTGCAATATGTTTGTCTGTAATTAATTGAACGTTTTTTTCAAAAGATTTTTCTTCATCCTCACCTATTTCTTTAGATTTTAAAAGTTTTTTTAATTCTTCATTAGCATCTCTCCTTATATTTCGAATTGCAACTTTACATTTTTCACCCATTGCTTTTATTAATTTTTTTAGTTCTATTCTTCTCTCTTCATTCAATCCAGGAATAGGAAGTCTAATTAATTGTCCATCTACTTGAGGATTAAGTCCTAACTCAGATTTTTTTATAGCTGCATCTACTAAAGGCACATTATTTTGGTCCCATACTTGGATATTAATCATTCTAGGCTCTGGTGTTGTAATACTTCCAATTTGATTAATTGGCATTTGTTGTCCATAAACATCTACTTTTACAAGATCCAGCATCGCTGAATTAGCTCTTCCAGTTCTTAGTGAGGATAGCTCTTTAGAAAATACCTCAATCGCTTTATCCATTTTGAGGCTATGTGATTTTTCATCGAACATTTATTCGCCTATTTTAATTCTGCTGAATTCCTTTATTTTCAAATCGTTTACAGCAAGTTCTTTTAAAACATCTTGAACTTTCTTTTTAGGCTCCATCACCCAAGCCTGAGTCATAAGAGCATTTTCTTCTTTAAATTTATTCATTTTTCCTAAGCTAATCTTTTTAGCTATGTCCTCTGGTTTACCAGAATTTTTAAGCTCTTCTGTTATTAATTCTTGCTCTTTATCAATAATTGCTTTGTCAATTAATGTTGACTCTAAAGCTAAAGGATTTGAAGCTGCAATATGCATTGATAATTGTTTACCAAATGTTTTTACATTTTCAGAATTTTCTTTAGTTTCCAACGAAACAATCACTGCTAGTTTTGCCAGGTTGTCCTTAACCACTGTATGTAAATATTGATAATTAGTCGAAGAAGAGTTTGAGATAGTTTTTGTTTGTCCAATAGTTATTTTTTCTCCAATTTTAGCAATCAAAGCAACCAAATTATCCTCAACTGAGGAACCATTTTTCATTTTAGCTTTATTAAGATTTTCAAGATTAGAATCATTTTGGTTATTTAATTCACTTAGCTCTTTCACAAAATTTATAAAATCATCATTTTTTGCTACAAAATCTGTTTCACAATTAACTTCGATTATTGAAGTCTTTTTTTCATCACCACTAATTGCAACAACACCTTCTTTTGCCTCTCTTGACATTTTTTTTGATGCTTTTGAAATTCCTTTTACCCTTAAAATTTCTACAGCTTTATCTAGATCACCATTAGCCTCTTTTATTGCTAAGTTACAGTCTTTAAAACCAGCTCCTGTAGCAATTCTTAACTTTTTTACTTTTTCGACATCACTCATACTAATTTATCATTTCTTTCTTTTTTTTACTAAATTTTTCCTCTAATTTTTCTCTATCTTTTTCTTGTACAGTCTTAGATGATTTTGTCTCTTTTTTTATATTCTCTTTTTTCTCAACTACAGGAATTGAACTTTTTGCAGAAATAATTGTCTCTTTAATTAAATTACAATATAAATCTATTGCTCTTCTGGCATCATCATTACCTGGGATTGGATAATCAATACCATCAGGATTTGAATTACTATCTAATATTGCAACAATTGGGATTCCCAATTTAACTGACTCCTGAATGGCAAGTGACTCGTAATTTGTATCTATAATAAATACTAAATCAGGAACTTTTTTCATTTCTGCTATGCCACCCAATGATCTTTGTAGCTTATCTTTTTTAACACTCATTTTAAGAAGTTCTTTTTTTGTAAAACCTCTATTTTCTGACACTAGATTTAATTCTAATTGTTTTAACTTTTTGATTGAATTTGATATAGTTCCCCAATTAGTTAGCATTCCTCCTAACCATCTATAGTTTACAAAATATTGATCAGTCTCTTTAGCAACCTCAGCTATAGCCTCTGATGCTTGTTTTTTTGTTGAGACAAATAATATTTTTCCATTATTAGATATAACTTCGTGAACTTTTTCTAGCGCAATTTTTGTAAGTTCTAAAGTTTGAGTTAGGTCTATTATATGAATGGAGTCTCTTTTGCCAAAAATATATTTTTTCATTTTTGGGTTCCATCTAAGTGTTTTGTGTCCTAAATGAACACCCGCCTCTAATAATTGTTGGATTGTAACGTTAGGTATTTTCATATTTATTCCCGGTTAAGCCACCACAGTAATTTCCAATTAAGGACCGGAGGTATAAAACCAAAAACTGTGTGCGTTTTTGTTAATTTTAGAGACTATTTACAAAGATTTTTTTTATTTAACAAGCTTAAAATTATCGAATAATTGCAGAAATCTCTTTATTTCTAATTATATTTAACATTTTTCTATCGATATTTCTCTTATTCTTAAGTGTAAAATCTAATTCATTATTTTGGTCTCGTATCTTAATTTTAACAACTGTATTTCCATCATTAGGGATAATTTTTGAAATTTCGCTCAATTCCTCTAATGATTTTAAGTTAAAAAGTACCTCTTCGATTGGTTTATTTATCAACTCTGAAAGTGAGGCTATTTTCTGAACATTTATTCTCTTAAAACGATTTTCTTCATCTGAAACAGATTTTGCTAAAGTTAATATTATCGATGATCCCTCTTTTAATATATCTCGATTTTTTTCCAAAACTTCGGAAAAAATAAATAATTCAAAAACACTTGTTAGATCAGTTAATTTTAAAACAGCGTAAGAATTACCTTTAGCTGTTTTTCTCTCTACTATTTTTAATAAAGTTGCAGCAATATTTGAATTAATTATCTCATGATCATTATTAAAACTTAAATAGTCTTTTATATTATAGTCTGCAAATATTTCTTTAAATTGATTTAAGGGATGATCAGATATAAAAAAGCCAATTGACTCAAATTCTTTAGATAATCTTTCCTCAAACTTCCAATCATCAATCTTTTTTATTACTTCATTATCCTGCATGTTATTTTCACCAAATAAATCAATCTGATTAGTAGATTTATTTTCATAAATATTTTTAGATTTTGTAATAAAATTTGGTATTGAATCGAATAACGAGTGTCTGTTCAAGTTTATATTATCAAAAGCACCTGCTTTAACTAAACCTTCTAATTGTAACTTATTTATATCTTTTGGATTTACTCTATTTAAAAAATCATTTATCGAGCTAAATTTTCCATTTTTCAGTCTTTCTTCAACAATATTTGAAATTGCTTCATATCCAACAGCTTTGATGGCTCCCAATGCATAAAAGAATTTTTCTCCATCTGTTCTAAAATCGGCATAACATTCATTTATGTCTGGTCTTACTATTTGTATATTTAATCTTTTTAATTCCTCATAAAACTCATTTAATTTGTTTTGATTAGAAATGTCCATTGTCATTGATGCAGCAATAAATTCTTTTGGATAATATGTTTTTAAATAAGCAGTTTGATATGAAATAATTGCATATGCAGCTGCATGACTTTTATTAAATCCATATTCCGCAAAAGGCTCTATTTTCAAAAATATTCCTGCTGCAACATCCTTACTTATTCCATTATTTACAGCACCAGAAATAAAACTTTGTTTTTGCTTTTCTAATTCTGCCCTTTTCTTTTTACCCATTGCCCTTCTCAAAATATCTGCTTGACCAGCTGTGAAGCCAGAAAGTTTTTGTGCAATTTGCATAACTTGTTCTTGATAAATTATTACCCCATAGGTAGGTCTTAAAATATCTTCAAGTAAAGGATGTAAATAATCAGGTGTTTTTTTTCCATGTTTGCAATCATTATAAATTGGTATATTACTCATTGGACCTGGTCTATAAAGTGCTACTAAAGCAATAATATCCTCTATGTGATTTGGTTTCATTTGCATTAATGCTTCACGCATTCCAGCACTCTCAATTTGAAATAAACCAACAGTTTTTCCAGATGATAATAAATCAAAAACTTTTTGATCTTCAAAATTTATATTTTCAATATTAAATTTTTTATCTTTTTTTCTTAATAGTTTTTGAGTGTTATTTATAACTGTCAAAGTTTTTAGTCCCAAAAAATCAAACTTGATTAATCCAGCATTTTCAGCTGAGTACATGTCAAATTGTGTTGAAGGTAATAATAAGTTAGATGTTGCGTCCTTATATAGTGGAACAGTCTCGGTTAAATCTTTATCAGCTATGACAACACCAGCAGCATGAGTTGCAACATTTCTATTTAATCCTTCTAATTTTAATGAAAGATCTGTAAGTTTCTTTACTCTACTATCCTCATTTATCAGTTTTTGAAGTCTAGGTTCTCCAGCTATACACTCAGTTAGATTTTGTGGCCTTGATGGATCAAACGGTATCATTTTCGATATACTATCAACAAACCCATAAGCCAGTCCTAAAACACGTCCAACGTCTCTTATAACCATTCTAGCCTTTAATTTTCCAAATGTAATTATATGAGCTACACTATTTTCATATTTTTTTGTCAAATATTCAAAAACTAAATCTCTTTTTTCTTCGCAAAAATCTATATCAAAATCTGGCATTGAGATTCTGTCTGGATTCAAAAATCTCTCAAAAATTAAGTTAAATTTTATTGGATCAACATCAGTTATTGAAAGACACCAAGCGACCAGAGAACCAGCACCAGATCCTCTACCAGGTCCAACTGGTATATCATTTTCTTTCGCCCATTTTATATAATCAGATACAATTAAAAAATAACTTGCATAATTCATTTTAATTATGATTTCTAATTCATGATCTAATCTATCTTTGTATTTTAAATAATTCTTGTCAGATAAAAAATCTTTATCATTTAAGTTAAATAAGTTTATAAATTTTTTATTGAGACCATCTATTGAGTTTTTCTTCAAAATTTCATCAGCGCTAATACCTTTGTCAGAACTGATATTGGGTAATATAGGTTTAGACGATAAGGGTCTAAAATTACATCGAAATGGAAAATTATAATTATTTTCTAATGCCTCTGGTAAATCGGCAAACAAATCAACCATTTCTGAACTACTTTTAAGGTAATGATTGTTACTAAATCTAACTCTATTTTTTTCATTAACATAAGTCTTATTTTTTATACATATCAATGCGTCATGCGCTTCGTGCATATCTTTATTGATATAGAACACTTCATTAGTTGCGATTATAGGAATATCTAATTTTTTTGAACTGATTAAATTAAATTTTTCAAACTCTTTTTCATTTTGGTCACCATGACGTTGTATTTCAATATAAAATCTATCTCCATAATTAGATTTCAGTTTTGAAAAAATTTCACTAATTTCCGAAAATTTACCTTTATTAAATAACTGTCCAAATAAGCCATTAATTGTTCCAGAGAATATTGCTACACCCTCATTGTTATTTAATAATTCATTTAAATCTAAATGAGGGTCAGAAAGTTCATCATTTTTTAAGTAAGATAAAGAAGACAAATTTATTATTGTTTTGTAACCGTTCTCATTCAAAGCAAATAAAGGTATTAGACCAGTTGTATCATTAAATTTAAAATTGATTTGTGTTCCAATTATTGGTTGAGACCCAGATTTAGATAATTTTTCAGCAAACTCTAATGCACCACATAAATTAGAGGTATCACATAAACCCACTGCTTTTAACTTACTGTCTTTTGTAATATCTTTTAAATCATCTATCTTAACAGCTCCCTCACATATAGAAAATTGAGAGTGTATTTTTAGATGATTGAAATTTGAGGAATTAGACTCTTGCATTAATGGTTTTAATATTACCATTAACTATTTCCAACATGCAATCTGACTTTTTAGCAAAAAATCTATTATGAGTTGCAAATATAATCATTCTGTTAGCATTTATTTGTTTTTTTAAAAGATCAAAAACATTTTTTGCTGTTACTAGATCTAAACTTCCAGTTGGTTCATCGGCTAAAATAATTTGGGGATCGTTTATTAAAGCTCTAGCTATTGATACTCTTTGTTTTTCACCTCCAGAAAGCTCAGCAGGATAGTGGTAGATTCGATTTGATAAACCAACTTTTTTTAATAATTGTTTTGATTTCATTACAGATATATCTTTATTCTTCTCTATTGTAAGATTTGCTAAGTATACGTTTTCTAAAGCTGTAAAATCTGGAAGTAAATTATCTTGTTGGTATATAATTCCAATTTTATTAGCTCTTAAAATGTCATTATAGTTGGAATTTTTGAAATCAATTTGTTTATTTCCATATTTCATTATACCACCTGATGGTCTATCAATTAATGATAACAAGTTTAGTAATGTTGATTTTCCTGAACCAGAAGGTCCCATTAAAGAATAAATTTTTCCAAGTTTAAAATTATAAGTAAGTTTTTTCAAAACCCTCAAATTTTTTTGGTGTGTAAAAGACTTTGAAATATTTGATAGTTTAATAAAATTACTCATATTTTAATGCTTTAACTGGATCTAGTTTTGCTGCTTTCAAGGCAGGGAAAATTGAAACAATAATTGTA
This sequence comes from uncultured Pelagibacteraceae bacterium, assembly GCA_902592265.1. Classification (GTDB taxonomy): domain Bacteria; phylum Pseudomonadota; class Alphaproteobacteria; order Pelagibacterales; family Pelagibacteraceae; genus Pelagibacter. The sequence goes on from CACJDV010000002.1 coordinate 31,412, forward strand.
ATAATTATTGAGCATAGTGAGATTAATAAAATTGATGGTGGATTTATCTCCGAAGGCATAGTACTTAAAAAATATATTTCCTCTGGAAACAAGCTTATATTAAATAATGTACTTAAAAATTGTCTTAAATTTTCAACATAGATTGAAAATGTTACGCCAAGGATAATTCCAAAAATTGTAGCAGTGGTTCCTATTATTACTCCAACTAGAAAAAATATTTTTATAATTGATTTATTAAGTACACCGATAGATTTTAATATTGCAATATCTTTTGTTTTATTTTTGACTAATATTGTTAAACCAGAAATTATATTGAAAGCAGCTACAATAATAATTAAAGACAATATTATAAACATTACATTTCTTTCAACTTTAAGAGCTGAAAAAAGTGCACTATTCATATCTGACCAAGAATAAACAAATTCATTTTTAAAAATTTTCTGTACTATTTCTTTTTGGTCTTCAATTTTTTGTGGATTTTTAAGGTAAATTTCTAAATTTCTATCATCTTTATCAAAATTAAAAAATTCTTCTAGAGTTGATAAATTAATAAAAGCTATATTGTTATCAAAATCTATAAGTCCACTCTCAAAAATTGATACGACCGTAAAAGTTTTTTGTTTAGGAATATTCCCTATTATTGTCTCAATTCCACTTGAGGACATTATTGTAATATCATCTCCTATATCAAGATTAAGAGTAAAACTAAGCTCTTTTCCAATTGATATGAAATTTTTACTTAAATTATCTCTATTTCCTAAAAAATTTTTATTTTTTACTAATTCTAGTTTAGAGAAATCACCACTTGTATAACCTCGCAGCATTATTCCCTTTGAAGTCTCACTTTTAATCATTATAGCCTCACCTGAGTTGCTTAAAATCAATTCATTAGAAATAAGTTTTAGATTATTTTGTTTTAATTTTTCAATTTCGATTATATTTTCATATGGTTTGACAGTTATATGGGCATTGAAACCAACTATCTTATTAATTAGTTCTGTCCGAAAACCATTCATAACAGACATAACAATGATTAAGACAGCAACACCAAGACTGATACCTATAAATGAAAAAATTGAAATAACATTAAGAAAGCCGTCTTTTTTTCTAGCTTTCAAAAACCTAAAGGTAATTTCTTTTTCTAAAGTAGAAATCAATTTTTTTCTTTTTGTTTTTTAATTATTTTTATTATTTCAGCTATTTCTAATTTTTGAGTTTCTTTTCCAACTTCTTTAAATTCTATAGAGTCACCATCGGTTTGTTTACCTATTATTATTTGGTAAGGAGCGCCTATTAAGTTCATCTTTTTTATTTTTGATGAAAAATTTTCATCTGTATCATCAATTATTGCATCAATGTTATTTTTTTCTAATTGAGAATTAATCTTGTTTGCTTTTTCTAAAGTTGAATTATCATTTTTGTTTATCATTGGTATTATTCCAATATCGTATGGTGCAACAGATATTGGCCATTTCATGATTTCATTTTTCTCATCATATTTTGCCTCTATTATTGCACCCACTAATCTTGAAACTCCTATGCCGTAAGAGCCCATTTTAACAAAATCTTTTTTACCACCAGGAAGATCTACAGATGCTCCCATTGGTTTTGAATATTTGTCACCAAAATAAAATATATGACCAACCTCAATACCTTTGGTTTTCAATCTATTAGTTTCTGAGACTTTTTTTTCAAACTCATCCTTATTAAATTTTTCGTCAGTAACTGAATAAAAATCTTCATATTTTTTTCTTAATTCTTCTAGAGATTTTTTCTCTAATACTGTACCTTCGCTTTTTAAATCAAAAATTCTTTTATCCGTATAAATTTTACTTTCACCAGTTTCGGCTAAAATAATAAACTCATGAGAAAGATTACCTCCTATGGGACCGGTGTCAGCAGCCATTGGGATGGCTGTAAGATCTAATCTTTTAAAAGTTTTTAAATAAGACAAGAAAAATTTATTATAAGAGAACAAAGCTTCCTCATCAGAGATATCAAATGAATAAGCATCTTTCATATAAAACTCCCTGCACCTCATTATTCCAAATCTTGGTCTAATTTCATCTCTAAATTTCCATTGAATATGATATAAAAGTTGCGGAACAGATTTGTAAGATTTGACTGAAGCTCTAAATATGTCTGTTATAAGTTCCTCGTTGGTTGGACCATAAAGCATTTCACGATCTTGACGATCTTTTATTCTAAGCATTTCTTCACCATAGTCCTCGTAACGCCCACTCTCTTTCCATATTTCACTTGATTGTATAGTTGGCATCAAAATTTCTTGAGCTCCAATTTTGTTTTGTTCTTCTCTAACAATTTGTTCAATTTTTTTCATTACTTTGAAACCTAATGGTAACCAAGAGTAAATTCCGGCTGATGATTGTTTAATCATTCCCACACGTAACATTAATTGATGCGATTTTATTTTAGCTTCTGAGGGATTGTTTTTTAAGATCGGAATAAATGACTGCGAAATATACATTCTAGGTGATTATATTTCTTATATTTAAATATTCAAATTTCATAAGTAAGTAAATGATTATAAACAAAACTGTTGTAATTCCAGTACAATAAACAAATTTCTTTAACATTTTTGGATTTTCTGGAGAACCTGGATCCTCTCCTTCAATTTTAATCACTTTATTTCTCTCTACATCTATTGGTAGAATTGCAAAGAAAATAATCCACCAAATGATTATGTAGATTATTGCTAATCCTGTGGGGCTCATTAGATCTTCACCAAATTAATATTAGCAAAAGGTTTTTTCCCAGTTTTTTCTTTACTAAACTTACGGCATGCAATTTTAAGTGCATCTATTAAATTATGTTCTTGTTGTTTATTGCCGAGTTTAAATGTTCTTGTTGTTTTTTCAATTTCATCCTCTAATCCGTATAAAAACTCCTCTTTTTCATAAACAGGTAATCCTCTAAAAGTAATTATAGGATTGTTATGAATATTTCCCTTTGGAGTAATTAGAATTGTCACTTCCAAATAACCATTACTACTTAAATTTCTTCTATCCTTTATAGATTGGGAATCCTCTTCAACACTAATACTTCCATCTAGATATAATCTTCCACTTGGTGCTTTGTCGTAAACTTCTGGTTTATCTCCAGGATATAATTTTACAATATCTCCATTTTCTACTTGAACAGGATGAGGAACCTGCATTTCTTTAGCAAAATTGATATGCTCTATCATGTGTCTATGTTCTCCATGAACTGGAATAACACATTGTGGTTTAACCCATTGGTACATATCTCTAAGATCCTCTCGATTTGGATGCCCTGATACGTGAATAAACTCTGTTTCTTCAGAGATCACCTCAATACCATCTTTCACTAATTGATTATGAAGTTTATAAAGTTTTTTTTCATTGCCTGGAATGATTTTTGATGAAAAAATAACAGCATCATCTTTTTCAACAAATACATCTGGATGAATATAATTAGCAATTCTCATCATTGCACCCATTGGTTCACCTTGACTTCCTGTGCATAAATAAAGAATTTTTTCTCTAGGGAAATTTTTTGCATCTCTAGGATCAATAGGTTCAATTGTATTTTTTAAATATCCACATTGTTTTGCAGCCTTATAAATTCTATGCATTGATCTTCCAACTAAAGATATTTGTCTTCCAGATTTTTCAGCACAGTAAAAAGCTGTCTCCATTCTTGCAACATTTGATGCGAATGAAGTAATGATAACCTTTTTTTTTAATCGACTAACTATATTTATCAAATTTTTTCTTACATCTAACTCTGATCCTGATCTTCCAGCACTGAAAACATTTGTAGAGTCACAAATCATAGCTAAAACACCTTCATCGCCTATTTCCTTTAATCTTTTAGAATTAATCTCATCACCAATTAATGGATTAGGATCAACTTTCCAATCTCCAGTATGTAAAATTACTCCAGCTGGGGTTTTAATTCTCAAACCATTGGGCTCTAATATTGAATGTGTTAAAGTAATGTATTCAATTTCAAAATTTTCTAATGAGATATTTCCATTTAATTCAACGATTTTCAGATCTTTAGTTATATCAATATGCTTCTCTTTAAATTTTTCCTTTATTAAAACTGCAGTAAAAGGTGTTGCGTATATCTTGCATTTAAGTTTTGGCCATAAATGAGCGATTGCACCAATGTGATCCTCGTGGGCATGGGTGAGAACTATACCTAGTAGATTATCTTTCTTTTCAACAATAAAACCTGGGTCTGGATAAATTAAGTCTATACCAGGAAGCGTATCGTCTGCGAAAGTAACACCGATATCAACCATAATCCATTTATGATCACCTGGTAAACCGTAGCCGAACAAATTCATGTTCATACCAATTTCACCAGATCCCCCAAGTGGACAAAATAATAGTTCTTCTTTCATTTATTTAATTAGTTTAGAAATTTTTATAAGACCATTAACAGTGATATTTTTGTTTTCAATAACTTTTGTTTTTATTGAATTCTTAAATAAATCAGAAAAGCCACCCGTAATAACAACCTTATAAGATTTTCTTGTTTCTTTCTTAATCAAATTAATAATATTGTCAATTAAACCTGCATAGCCCCAAAAAAAACCTGATCTCACAGCTGAATAAGTATCTATTCCAATAACCTTTTTTATTTTTTTAAGATTAATTTTTGGAATTAAAGAGGCCTTATCAGCTAAAGTATTTAATGAAATACTTATACCAGGAGCAATAACACCTCCTCTATAAGTGTTACCCACTAATACATCAAATGTTGTAGCTGTACCAAAATCTAAAATAATAAAATTCTTATTAGGTTTCATTAAACTTGTTGCATTGGCTAATCTATCAGAACCGACTTGTTTAAAATTTGCTTTAATGTTCAAGATAGATTTTAAATTGAGATCTTTTATTTCATAACATCTAACTTTTGTTTTTTTTGATATAAATTTTTTTATGAATTTAAAATTTTTTGGAACAACGCTACAAAATAATATTTTTTTTATATGCTTAAAATCTTTTGTTAAAATCTTAAATTTTCTATCTAAAATTGAGTTTGTCACCAAGCTTGATGAAAAACTTATTCTTTTTTTTACCTTATTTTTTGAGTCTATTAAAAAAAACTTAGTTTCTGAATTTCCAATATCACCTAGAATAAGCATATCTATGTTTATACTCTTTTTTTAATTAATTTCTTTAGATTGTTTTCAAAAATCTTCTTTAATTTTAATTCAAATTTTTTTTTTGAAATATTTTTATTAACTAGTTCATTAAGATGAGTTGTTGGATAATTCTTTATAAATGGACTTTTTATCAAGTTTATTCCAATACCTACAATTAAATAAGTATTATTAAATTTATTTACTTTTTCTTGCAATATTCCACATATCTTTTTTTTTTGAATTAAAAGATCGTTAGGTTTTTTAAAATAAATTTTTTTTTTATAATATTGTGAAATACATTTTTTAACCATCAAACTATTAATTTTAGTCAACTTATTTAAAGATATTTTAAAGTTTTTAAGATTATAAAAAAAACTAACGAACAAATTTCCTTTGTAGGAAATCCATTTTTTTCCATACTGTCCTCTACCATTGATTTGTAAATTAGATAAAATCATTCCAAAGTCATGGTTATATCTTTTAATTATTCTTATTGCAGTATTGTTGGTACTTCTTACTTTGTTAAATCTAAATACTTTAAATCTCATTAAATTATATTAATTTTTGAAACTGCATCAATTAATTCGCTTGGAAAAATAAAATACATTAAAATTAATATCGTAGAAACTGTTAAAGAGAACTTTAACCAAACACTTTGATCATTGTCATAACTCTCCTTTTCTTCGTCGAAATACATTATCTTAATAATACGCAAGTAATAAAATGCTGCAACTACAGTTGATAATAACCCAACAATGGCTAGAAAATACATTGACTGTTCAATTACAGACTTAAAAATATAAAATTTTGCAAAAAAACCAGCTAGTGGTGGAATTCCAGCAAGAGAAAATAAAATTATCAACAAAGAAATTGATAACAACGGATGATTTTTTGACAATCCTGATAAATCATCTATCTGTTCATAATAAACATTATTTCTTTTCATCATCAACAGACATGAAAAAAAACCTAAGTTCATTATAATATAAATGGTCATATAAATAACTGAACTTTGTATTCCTTCATTTGATCCAGTTGCTAATCCAGCTAAAGCGTATCCAATGTGACTTATCGAGCTATAAGCTATTAGCCGCTTAAGATTTTTTTGTCCGATTGCTGCAATCGCACCAAAAAGCATAGATGCGATTGATAGAAAAATTAAAATCATTTGCCACTGATCTATAAGATTTAAAAAAGGAATATACAGAAATCTTATAAAAACTGTTAATGCCGCAATTTTAGGAACCATTGTAAAAAATAAAGTCACAGATGTTGGTGAACCTTCATATACATCTGGAGCCCACATGTGAAAAGGTACTGCAGAAATTTTGAACGCTAAACCTACTAAAATAAATACTATTCCAAAAGTAAGGGCGTATTCATTAGCATTAAATTGAGTTGAAATAACACTAAAATTTGTTGATCCTGTAAAACCATATATCAAAGAACAACCATATAATAACAAACCTGAAGACAATGCGCTTAAAACAAAATATTTTAATCCTGCTTCAGATGATTTTAATTGATCTCGGTCAAAAGTTGCCAATACGTATAAGGCTAATGATTGAAGCTCTAGACCCATATAGAAAACAATTAGGTCATTTGAGCTGATCATAATCATCATTCCCAACACAGAACTTAGAATTAAAATTGGATATTCAATTTTAAAAATTTTAAAAGTCCTTAAATAGTTTGATGAGATGAGCAAAACTACAAAAGCTGCAATTAAAGTGATAATTTTCATAAATGAAGCCAAATAATCTATGACAATACTTTTATTAAAGATGACTGTTGGATTTACGCTGATTGTTTCATTAAATGTAATTACCGCAGTAATCAATAAAACTAGCAATGAAATATTATGAATAATTTTTGAACTATTTTTTTTAAAAACGCCTAAAATAAGCAAAAACATTATCGATAAAGATATAAAAATTTCTGGAAATATTAATTCAATATTATCCATCATTTGCTTGCTACACTATAGTTATAGGTATTGATTAAATCACTTATTGAAACCTCAATAGTGTTTATCAATGGTTCTGGATAAAAACCAAAGTATAAAGTTGGAATAGCTAAACAAGTAAGGGTAAATGCTTCTGATTTATTTAAATCAATCATCTTTTTTAATTCTGAGTTAATTAACTTTCCAAAAATTACTCTCTTGTATAACCAAAGCATATATGCTGCTCCAATAATTACTCCTAAACTTGCTAATACTGCTACTAAAAAATTATCTTTAAAAGCAGCCATTAAAATTAAAAACTCACCAACAAAGCCACTTGTACCAGGTAACCCAAGAGCAGCCAAAGTAAATACCATAAATAAAACTGCATATTTAGGTATAATTGTAACGATACCTCCATAAGTAGTGATTAATCTTGAATGCATACGATCATAAACAACACCAACACATAAGAATAAAGCAGCAGATACTAGACCATGGCTAATCATTTGAATTATACTTCCTTCTATTCCTTGCTGTTGGATTGTAAAAATTCCTAAAGTAACAAATCCCATATGAGCTACTGAAGAATACGCAATTAATTTTTTCATATCTTCTTGCATTAAAGCAATTAATGAAGTGAAAATAATTGCAATGACACTTAATGTGTAAATCAAAGGAGTAAACACTTCTGATGCAGATGGAAAAAGACCTAAAGAAAATCTTATAAATCCATATCCAGCCATTTTAAGTAAAATTGCTGCTAATAAAACTGATCCTGCTGTTGGAGCTTCAACGTGAGCATCTGGAAGCCAAGTATGAACTGGCCACATAGGAGTTTTCACAGCAAATGAGCTAAAAAAAGCTAGCCACAATAAATTTTGATATTTAGTGTCTATGCCTAATTCGTAAAGCTGAACTACGTCTGTAGTACCTGTGATCCAATAAATCGAAATTATTGCTACTAACATAAGAACGGAACCTAAAAGAGTGAATAAAAAAAACTTAAAAGCAGAATAAACTCTTCTAGTACCACCCCAAATCCCGATAATTAAAAACATTGGAATTAGTCCAGCCTCAAAAAATAAGTAAAACACCACAAGATCAAGAGAGCAAAAAACTCCAATCATGAAAGTTTCCATGATAAGAATAGCTATTAAAAATTCATTTAATCTTTTTGTAATTGAATTATTTACTGAAATTATACATAGAGGTGTAATAAATGTTGTAAGAATTATAAATAGTATTGAAATCCCATCAACTCCTACTTTGTAATTAATTAAACCTTCAATCCAAATTCTATCTTCAACAAATTGAAAGGCAGATGTCGTTTGGTCAAATAAAAACCATAAATAAATGGATAAAAAAAAATTTACTAAAGATGTAAATAAGGCAACATATTTTACAGTGATTTTATTCTCACTTTTACTTCTTGTGAAAAACAAAAAGAGTGCTCCAATAGAGGGTAAAAGTATTAATGAAGAAAGAATAGGAAAGTTCATTATTTAACAATTAAAAAAGTTAAAAAAGCAGAAAAACCAAGTAACATTATAAATGCATATTGGTATATATAACCGCTTTGAAATTTATTGGCTTTAATAGAAAACTTTTTAATTAACCAGGAGATGCCATCAGGTCCAAAGCCGTCAATAACTTTAATATCAAAAAATTTCCACAAAAATAATCCAAATTTTTTTGAGGATTTTATAAATAAGATGTCATAAATTTCATCAAAATACCATTTATTAAATAAAAATTCATATAATGGTTTATTTATATTTACTAGTTGACTTGGAAAATTCTTATTTTTAACAAATAAATAATAAGCAAATGGTATTGATAAAGTTACAAAAGTCGGAGTTAAAATTAAAAACCATAATGGTGGATGATCAGTGCTTAGAGGTTCTAAAAAGAGGATTGATTCTTTCCAAAAATTATTTATTCCCTCATAGCCTATAAATAAGTCTTTAAAAATGAACCCAGCAAAAATTGCTCCTATAGATAATATTATTAGAGGTATTAACATAACTAATGGTGACTCATGCGTCTCTTCAATCTTAATTTCCTTGTTGTTATATTGCCCGTGGAAAGTTTTAAAAATTAGTCTCCATGAATAGATGGATGTTAAACAAGCTGTAAATATTCCTATACCAGCTGCATAGTACCCAGTGGTAGTACCACTCAAAAATGCAAATTCTATAATCGCGTCCTTAGAATAAAAACCAGATAACAAAGGAAAGCCAGTTAATGCTAAAGTTCCTATTATCATTAGAGTATAAGTGTAAGGCAATTTTTTCCATACTCCTCCCATATTATTTATATTTTGCTCATCTTTAAATGCGTGAATAACCGACCCTGATCCTAAAAAAAGTAATGCTTTAAAAAATGCATGGGTAAATAAATGAAACATTGCAACATTATATGCCCCTACTCCAGCTGCAAAAAACATGTAACCTAGTTGACTACATGTGGAATAAGCAATGATTTTTTTAATATCTGTTTGAACTAAAGCTACAGTCGCTGCAAAAAAAGCGGTGCTCATACCAATTATAGTAACGATGTTTAAAGCTAACTCTGAATATTCAAATATCGGAGAGCATCTTACAACTAAAAAAACTCCAGCTGTAACCATTGTGGCTGCATGAATTAATGCTGAAACAGGTGTCGGACCCTCCATTGCATCTGGTAACCAGGTGTGTAAAAAGATCTGAGCCGATTTACCCATAGCACCAATGAACAAAAGCATACAAATTAAATCTATGGCATTAATTGGTATACCTAAAAAATTAAGTTTTTTATCTACAATTGTTGGGATTTGGTCAAAAACTTCAGTGTAGTTAACTGTACCAAATAAATAAAAGATCAAAAATATACCTAGAGCAAAGCCGAAATCGCCAACTCTATTTACAACAAATGCTTTAATTGCAGCTGCATTGGCAGTCTCTTTCTTAAACCAAAAACCAATCAAAAAGTATGAGCAAAGACCTACACCTTCCCAACCAAAAAATAATTGAATAAAATTATCAGCCGTTACTAGCATTAACATAGCAAATGTAAAAAGCGATAGGTATGCCATAAATCTTGGTTTATGTGGATCATGCGACATGTATCCTATTGAATAAATATGAACTAATGCAGAAACAAAAGTTACGACTACTAACATTATCGATGACAATGCATCAATTTTCATTGACCAATTTACTTCTAATGATCCAGAATTAATCCATGTAGCAATTTTAATATTTTCCTCGTATTGATTAAAAATTACTTCATAGAATATCATTGCTGAAAGAACAGCTGAAATAGATACTAATAAACTTGTAACAATTTCTGAATTTCTGTCCCCAATCAATTTTCCAAAAAATCCAGATATAATTGAGGCAATTAATGGTAATGCTATAATTGAAATTTCCATTTTATCCTTTTAATTTATCTATTTCTTCAACCCTTATAGTTCCTGCGTTTCTGTAATAGACAACTATTATAGCGAGGCCAATCGCAGCTTCAGCAGCAGCAACAGTCAAAATAAATAATGTAAAAACTTGTCCTGTTAAATCACCAAGATAAATAGAAAACGATACTAAGTTAATGTTTACAGCTAATAATATCAACTCAATACTCATCAAAATCACTATAATATTTTTTCTATTAAGAAAAATACCGATGACTCCAATACTAAAGATAACTGCGCCTAAAGTAAGATAGTGTCCTAAACCTATTTCAGTCATCTATCTTAACTCCTTTATTTGACGGGACCTCTAAAACTTCAATACCCTCAGATCGTTCTCTGGAAATTTGTTTTAAATAACTTTGTGTTTTAACACCTTCTCTTTGTCTAAAAGTAAGAACGATTGCACCTATCATTGCAATTAATAATATCATTCCACTTATTTGAAAAACGTGAATATAATCTGTGTATAGAACTTGACCTAATGAATGTGTATTACTTATTTCATTAGAAATTTGGTTAGTATTTGGATTTAAAAGTTCAGGTTTATATTTCCAACCTCCTACAACAATAATTAATTCGAAAAAAATAATTGTACTTATAATTAAACCAACTGGAATGTGACCTGAAGAAGATGTTTCAGAATTAAACCATTGATTTTTTTGTTGAGCAACATTTAACATCATTACAACGAATAAGAACAAAACAGCTACTGCACCAACATATACAATTAGCATTATCATCCCCAAAAATTCTGCTCCGATCATTATAAAAAGACATGAAATACTAATAAAATCTAATATTAAAAAAAAAACGGAGTGTACAGTATTTTTTGAAACTGTAACCATGATAGCTGAAATGATTGCAATTATTGAAAAGATATAAAAAAATATTGCATGAGCTAACATAAATTCACCTATAAGGATTATCTGATTTTATATTTGCCGCTAAAATATTTTCCCATCTATCACCATTATCTAATAGTTTTTCTTTAGTATAATAAAGTTCTTCTCTCGTTTCTGTCGAAAATTCAAAATTTGGACCTTGTACTATTGCATCTACAGGACATGACTCTTCACACAAACCACAATAAATACATTTCATCATATCAATATCGTAACGAGTAGTTTTTCTACTCCCGTCAGATCTTTCAGCTGACTCGATTGTAATTGCCTGTGCTGGACAAACAGCTTCACATAACTTACATGCGATACATCTTTCTTCACCATTTGGATATCTTCTAAGTGCATGCTCTCCTCTAAATCTTGGACTTATTTTTCCTTTTTCAAAAGGATAATTTATTGTTTTTTTTGATTTAAAAATTTCTCTTATAGCAATTAATAAGCCAGTTATAAAATCGACCATAAATATTGTTTTAAATAATCTTGAAATTTTCATCTAAATTGTAGGTAAAAGGTTAAAATAAAACAAATAACTCGCAGTCAAAACTACATATGTTAGAGATAGAGGAAGAAATATTTTCCAGCCTAATCGCATTAACTGATCATATCTGTATCTCGGTACAACAGCTTTAACCAAAGCAAATAGAACAAATAAAAGTAATATCTTTAAAATTAGCCAAATCACACCTGGAATCAAATTAAATGGATATAAATCAATAGGTGAAAGCCACCCTCCTAAAAATAAAATGGAACCTAAAGCGCACATTAACAAAATATTCGCATATTCACCTAACCAGAACATTGCATACATCATGCCAGAATATTCGGTTTGATATCCAGCAACTAATTCCGCTTCGGCTTCAGGCAAATCAAATGGTGGTCGATTAGTCTCAGCTAAAGCAGAGATAAAAAATATCACAAACATTGGAAATAAAGGAATTATAAACCATATGTTTTGTTGAGCTAAAACAATATCACTTAAATTTAATGATCCTACACATAAAAGTACATTAATAATAATTATACCAATTGAAACTTCATAGGAAACCATCTGTGCAGCAGATCTTATTGAACCTAAAAAAGGATATTTTGAATTGGAAGCCCAACCTCCCATGATAATACCATAGACCCCAAGAGATGAGACAGCGAAGATGTAAAGAATTCCAACATTTATATTAGCTAAAACCTGACCCTCTCCGAAAGGTATAACTGCCCATGCTATTAAAGCTAGAGTCATTGTAATTATTGGAGCTAAAATAAAAATAACCTTATTAGAACTAGCTGGAATAATAATTTCTTTAAAAATATACTTTAGTGCGTCAGCTAACGATTGCAACAACCCAAAAGGACCAACAACATTAGGGCCTTGTCTCTTTTGAACAAAAGCCCAAACTCTTCTATCTAACCAAACAATCATGGCTACAGATACAAGAACCGGTATAAGAAGAAAAAGGATCTTATAGACCTCCTCAAAAACTAAATTTATATATTCCATTATCTATCCTTCGGTGCCTGTTCGTTTAACCTCAAATTTAGCGTTATTACAATTCAACATTGTTTTTGATGAACGTGCAATTACATTGGAAAAATAATAATCCTTATAAGTTATATCAAGGATTTCATCCTCAAAATATCTTGCAGTTACCTTTGTATCAGATGGGATTTCTTGTTTTTCTTTTTTTAAGTTTATATAATTAAACATACTGCTCACTAATTCATCTTTATCATTAAAAAGTCCTCTATTATTTATAAATTCAGCAAGATCATTAATAATTTTCCAATCTTCCTTGGCTTCGCCTGGCGGATATGATGCTTTGTATGCTTTTTGTATTTTACCTTCTAAATTAGTATAATGTCCTGATTGTTCTGTGTAAGCCGCTCCTGGTAAAATAATATCTGCTAGTTCTGCACCATTGTCCCCGTGGCTTCCTAAATATACAACAAACTCATTTTTTTTATTAAATCTAAGATTATCTTGTCCCATTAAAAAAACTAAATCGAATTTATTTTCATTTAAATTTTTTATTAATTCGTTACTTTGATCAATTATATCAAGATCTAAACTTCCAACTGTAGCTGCGTCTGAAGGTAAAAAGTTTAAAGGATTCCAATCATCGGTGAATTTATTGTTTGTTAATAAAAAATTTTTAAAAGAACTGTATAAGAATTCCGCTGACTTAGATTTTAAAAATGATTCACCAAATATTATTATTGGTTTTTGAGCTTTAATGATGTCTTTGGAAAAATCATTTTTATTTTCAATAATATTTCTAATTGTTTGAGTTTTTCCATCGAGGCTTTGATAAGGATATGTTAAGTCGCCTACATCATTTAAAGATACAATTTTGACTTTATTATTTAAATAAGCTTTGCGGATTCTTGCATTTAACATGGTGGCTTCAAATCTAGGATTTGTTCCAATTAATAAAATCAAATCAGATTCTTCAATGCCATTAATTTTTGAATTAAATAAATAATTTTCCCTTTTAGAGCTGTCAATAAACATATTGGATGACCTAGATTCGTAGTTTTTTGTATCAATAGTTCTCTCAAAAAATTCTTTAAATATGTAGCTTGCTTCCATATTTGCCAAGTCACCAACAAATCCAGCTATTCTATCTTTATCAGTATTTTTGATTTTTGATTTTATAATCTTAAAAACTTCGTCCCAAGAAGCTTTTTCAAACTTATTATTGTATTTGACATATGGTGTATCGAGCCTTTGATTTAGCAAACCATCACAAGCATATCTGGTTTTATCTGATATCCATTCTTCATTTATATCTTCATTTATTATTGGTAAAATTCTTTTTACTTCCCAGTCATATGTATCTACCCTAATGTTAGATCCAACAGCATCCATTACATCTATAGTTTCTGTTTTTTTTAACTCCCAAGGTCTTGCTTCAAACACATAAGGTTTTGAAGTAAGTGCTCCCACTGGACAAAGATCTATTACATTCCCTGACAATTCAGATTTAATTGATTTTTCCAAATATGTTGTAATTTGCATGTCCTCACCTCTTCCGATTGCACCAAGTTCAGGTACACCTGCGATTTCTGTGGCAAATCTTACACATCTTGTACAATGAATACATCTTGTCATTTGTGTTTTGATTAAAGGCCCCATATTTTTATCAGGTACTGCTCTTTTGTTTTCTTTAAATCTTGATTTATCAATTCCATAATACATAGATTGATCTTGAAGATCACATTCTCCACCTTGGTCACAAACCGGACAATCTAGAGGATGATTTGCTAACAAAAATTCCATAACACCTTTTCTAGATTTTTCTATTTTGGGTGTATTTGTTTTTATTACCATTCCTTCAGTAGCTGGCATCGCACATGAGGCAATTGGTTTTGGAGATTTTTCCATTTCAACAAGACACATTCTACAGTTTCCTGCAATAGATAATTTTTCGTGATAACAAAATCTTGGAATTTCTACACCAGCCTTTTCACAAGCTTGTAAAACAGTTAAGCCTTCTTCAACTTCAACCTCTGTATCGTTTATTTTTAATTTAAGCATTTTTATCTAATAAATGTTGATCTACTAAGTAAGGAATATTCTGGGTTTCTTTTACAATTGGATCAAAATTATTTCTTTTTTTTATTTCATCTTTAAAGTGTCTTAGTAAACCTTGAACTGGCCAAGAGGACCCTTCCCCGAAAGCACAAATAGTATGACCTTCAATCTGCTTAGTAACATCTCCCAACATATCTACTTCATCTTTTGACGCCTCACCTTTTGCCATTCTTTCTAACATTCTCCACATCCAACCTGAACCTTCTCTACAAGGTGTACATTGACCACAACTCTCATGTTTATAAAATCGAGCAATTCTCGCCATACATTTAATTATGTCTTGATCTTTATTTATTACAACTACTCCTGCCGTACCCAACCCACTTTTTTCAGCAACCAATGAGTCGAAATCCATAGTTAATGTCTCACATTTTTCTTTAGGGATTAATGGCATTGAGGATCCGCCAGGTATCACTGCTTGTAAATTATCCCAACCTCCTATTACACCCCCTGCATGAATATCAATTAATTCTCTTAGTGGTATATTCATTTCCTCCTCAACATTGCATGGATTATTTACATTTCCAGATATGCAAAATATTTTAGTACCAGTATTTTTTTCTCTACCCAGAGAAGCAAACCACTTACCACCTCTTCTTAAAATTGTCGGAACAACAGCAATAGTCTCAACATTGTTAATTATTGTAGGACATCCATACAAGCCCACTAATGCTGGGAAAGGAGGTTTTAATCTTGGTTGACCTTTGTTTCCCTCAATACTTTCAAGTAAAGCTGTTTCTTCGCCACAAATATATGCTCCTGCACCATAATGTATATAAATATCTAAGTCCCATCCCGTTCCAGCTGCATTTTTTCCAATTAATTTTTTTTCATAAGCTTCATCAATTGCAGCTTGAAGTTTTTGTCCATCAACAAAATATTCACCTCTTATATAAATATAACAAACATGAGCTTGAATTGCATATGAAGCTATTAAACATCCCTCTATTAACTTGTGAGGCTCGAATCTTAATATATCTCTATCTTTACAAGTTCCAGGCTCTGACTCATCACCATTAATAACTAAATAGTGAGGTCTAGATCCCACTTCTTTTGGGGCAAATGACCATTTAAGACCAGTGGGAAAACCAGCTCCACCTCTTCCTCTAAGTTGTGAATCTTTAATCTCATTTATAATCCAATCCCTACCTTTATTAGTAATTTCTTTTGTATTTATCCAATCGCCTCTTTTTTGGGATGAAGTTAAATCTGAACCCAAATCATTATATAAATTTTGAAAAATTCTATCTTGATCTTTAAGCATTTTTTAATTCCATTAGTGTTTTTCTTCCATTTTCAGGTTGGTTGTTTACTCTCCCTCTATAGGAACCTGGTTTAGGAGTTTCATCTTTTAAAATTTTATCTAAAATTTCTAAAGTTTTTTCTTTATCTAAATCTTCATAGTAATCATCATTGATTTGCATCATTGGAGCAGTAACACAAGCACCCAAACACTCTACTTCCATCCATGAACAATTTTTATCAGGTAATAATTCAGATTCATTTTCAGAAATTTTTTCCTTACAGGCCTCAACTAATTTGCCAGCTCCTCTAATCATACACGGCGTTGTAGTGCAAACTTGTATGAAATATTTCCCAACAGGCGATAAATTAAACATGCTATAAAAAGTTGCTACTTCGTAAACTTTTATATAAGGCATATCTAAAAGTTTAGCTATATACTTCATTGCTACTAAAGGGATCCAATTATTATTTTGTCTTTGAGCAATGTATAATAATGCCATAACTGCACTTTTTTGTTTTCCTTCAGGATATTTTGAAATAATTTTATTTGCTGCTTCTAAAGAAGATGAATTAAATTCAAAATTCTCTGGTTGATCTTTGGCTGGTCTTTTTAAACTCATCTATCAACCTCACCAAAAACTATATCTAATGAACCAAGAACTGCGGGAACATCAGCCAACATATGACCTTTAATTAAATAATCCATCGATTGTAAATGAGAAAATCCCGGAGCTCTTATTTTACATTTATAGGGTTTATTTGATCCGTCTGATATTAAATAAACCCCAAATTCTCCCTTAGGTGCCTCAACAGCAGTATAAATTTCGTCTTCGGGAACCCTATATCCCTCGGTAAATAATTTAAAGTGGTGTATTAAAGCTTCCATTGATTGTTTAATCTCTTTTTTAGAAGGAGGGGTTATTTTTCCATCAAAAGTTTTTACAGGACCTTTTTCCATTTTTGCTAAGCACTGCTTTATTATAGATACACTTTCTTTCATTTCCTCAATTCTACATAAATATCGGTCATAACAATCACCGTTTTTACCAACTGGTACTTTAAATTCTAATTGTTCATAACAATCATAGGGTTGAGATTTTCTTAGATCCCAAGGAACACCAGATCCTCTTATCATAACACCACTAAAAGAATAATCGAGAGCATCTTGTTTTGTAACAATTCCAATATCTACATTTCTTTGTTTAAATATTCTATTATCAGTCAATAAATTTTCTAAATCATTTATAATTTTTGGGAAAGATTCACAGAATTTTAAAATATCCGTTTCTAATCCCGCTGGTAAATCCTGATGGACGCCGCCTGCTCTAAAGTAATTTGCATGTAGTCTAGAACCAGATGCTCTTTCATAAAAAGTCATTAGAGTTTCTCTTTCCTCAAATCCCCATAAAGAGGGTGTTAAAGCTCCTACATCTAATGCTTGTGTTGTTACATTCAAAATATGGCTTAAAATTCTTCCGATTTCACAAAACATTACCCTAATAAACTGCGCTCTTATCGGAACATCAATATCTAAAATCTTTTCAATAGCTAATGCAAACGCATGTTCTTGGTTCATCGGAGCGACATAATCAAGACGATCAAAATATGGAACTGCTTGCATATAAGTTTTATTTTCTATGAGCTTCTCTGTGCCACGATGTAATAAACCAATGTGTGGATCTGCTTTCTCTACAACCTCTCCATCTAACTCTAAAATAAGTCTTAGCACTCCATGTGCTGCTGGATGTTGTGGACCAAAATTTAAATTTAGGTTTTTAATTTTTTTTGTCATTATTTTCTTTTAGTTCTTTGATATATTTTGTGCCTTCCCATGGACTTTCATAGTCGAAATTTCTGTAATTCTGTTCTAATTTTACAGGCTCACTAATTACTTTCTTTTGATCTTCATTATATCTAACCTCAGTATGACCAGTTAAAGGAAAATCTTTTCTTAAAGGATGTCCTTCAAAACCATAGTCTGTAAGAATTCTTCTTAAATCTGGATGATCCTTAAAATTTACTCCATACATATCAAATACTTCTCTTTCCATCCAATTAGCAGATGGAAATATAGATGTAAGAGATGGAATAACTTCATTTTCACTTATACAATAAGTTAGAATCATTCTTTGATTAAACTCATGGCTCAAAAACAAATATACAATTTTAAACCTTAAAGGTTTTTCAGGATAATCAACAACTGTTATGTCAATTAATTGTTTAAATTTTGTATTTTTATTTGTTTTTAAAAATAAAGTTACATCAATTAAATCCTCCTTATCTATTTCTGCATAGATTTGATTATGTTTAATTTTGGTACTATTAATTTTAGTTCCCAACTCAGAATTAATTTTTTTTTCCAAATCAATTAAATTATTCATTTTATCTAGTAAACGAACCTTTGTTTCTTATTTTTTTTTGTAATTGCATTATTCCATACAATAAAGATTCAGCCGATGGCGGACAACCTGGCACATACACATCGACTGGTACAATTCGATCACATCCTCTTACAACAGAGTAAGAGTAATGATAATAGCCACCACCATTAGCACAACTTCCCATTGATATCACGTATCTTGGCTCGGGCATTTGATCATAAACTTTTCTTAAAGCAGGGGCCATTTTATTTGTTAATGTACCCGCTACAATCATAACATCTGATTGCCTTGGTGAACCTCTGGGTGCAGCCCCAAACCTTTCAACATCATACCTTGGCATTGCAGTTTGCATCATTTCAACTGCACAACAAGCAAGACCAAAAGTCATCCAATGCAACGAGCCAGATCTAGACCAATTTATTAAATTATCTAATGAAGTTGTTATAAAACCATTTTCACTAAAATCTTTAGCAAGTTGTTTAAATTCTTCGGGTACTTGATCTAATTTATTATTCATTTAAGCAATTTTATTCCCAGTCTAACGCACCTTTTTTCCACTCATAAATAAATCCAATCGTAAGTATGAATAAGAAAATCATCATTGAGGAAAAACCTAAAATTCCAATATTTCCTAAGGAAATTGCCCACGGAAATAAAAAAGCTATTTCAAGATCAAAAATTATAAAAAGTATTGCTACTAAATAAAAACGAACATCAAATTCCATTCTTGAGTCTTGAAATGGTTCAAATCCACATTCATAAGCCGATAACTTCTCTGGATCTGGATTTTTTGGAGACAAAATAAAATTAATTACTATGAACGCGCAACTCAATCCTAATGCAATAATTAGGAACAATATTATTGGTAAATAATCTTTTAAAAATTCCGCTGTCATGGTGGAATATATATCATTTTTTATAGCTAGATGAAGTGGTGTTAGGTCACATTATTCAAAATATACAGTGTATTTGATAATGATTATCAGGTTTAAACTTGTAAAGTGGCGGGAGTGAAGGGACTCGAACCCTCGACCTATCGCGTGACAGGCGATCGCTCTAACCAACTGAGCTACACCCCCACTTTTGATTCTTTTGGTGGGCAGTAAAGGACTCGAACCTTTGACCCCCTCGGTGTAAACGAGATGCTCTACCAACTGAGCTAACCGCCCAAAACCAAATAACGCAAGTGTTTACAACATTTTTATTAAGAAAGCAATAAATGGATTGTGGAGTTTTGAGTACATCTGTGAACATTTTGCGTAGACAATGCGTAGATGGTTTTGTCATTCAAAATTTGTTTTTGCGTAGACGATGCGTAGATCAAAACGAATTAATTACCCGCAATTCATTACGGGCATTTTCTTAAAAAAATAAAAAAAGTAAAACAACAAAAAAAGGAAATATTATTATGACTAAAATCGGACACAACGAACCGCCTAAAACTTTAGATGATTTTTTAATTAAAGATCAAAATGAAAAAAGTACAGGGCGAATTAAATTAACAAACACAATCATTAAAAAATATTTAATAAAAAAATATGATGCAGCTAACGATAAGTATTTGCCGCAAACTGCAAATGATAGTGAAAAAATTGGATTAAAAGTTAGAGCTAATATCGGTGGTTCTAAATCTTTTTATTATAAGCATGATCCAAAAGGAAAAACTATAAATGGTAAAAGACATAATTCAGTTTTTTATCATTTAGGAAATTTTCCTGAAATGTCAGTAGATAGTGCAAGATCATTAGTAGATGATTTAAAGCACGCAATTAAACTTGGTCAAGATCCAAGATCAGTGCTGGAAGAAAGAAGAAAAGCGAAAACATTGTCAGAGGTTATAGATCTATGGAAAGAAAAAGATTTATATAAATCAACTAGGTTCGCTGCATCTACAATCAAAGATACTGAACAAAGATTAATGAATTGGATTGATTTAAAAGCATATAAACCAAGTACAAATAAAATTATTGCTGCCAATTACAATGATCTAAAAATTGGATCTAAAAGGATGATTGAAATAACTAAATCTGATTTAATCGCATGGCACGCAGCTATAACAAAGGCTGGTTCATACCAGGCCAATAGATGTATGGATGATATGTCAATTATCTTTAATT
Organism: uncultured Pelagibacteraceae bacterium; assembly: GCA_902592265.1. Taxonomy (GTDB): domain Bacteria; phylum Pseudomonadota; class Alphaproteobacteria; order Pelagibacterales; family Pelagibacteraceae; genus Pelagibacter. The sequence continues at coordinate 52,179 of CACJDV010000002.1, forward strand.
GGGCTTTAGAAGAAAAGATAATCAAAGAAAATATTTGTAAGTTCAAGAAAAGCGAATTGAATGAGGAAAGCGATAGATTAGACGATGTTGATCCTTATTCACTTGTTGAATGGCGATTGATTAGAAAAGCTACAATGAAAATAATTAAAAAAGAACCAAGAGTATTTTTAGCAGCAATGGCGATCCTATTGTATTTATATTGTGGTCGTAGATATAAATCAGAGATCTTAAACCTTAAATGGAACCAGGTTGATTGGGATGCAAATATAATTAGATTACCAAAAACTAAAACGGGTAAATCTCAATTCTCAATTAACAAAATGTCTAGATGGGTATTGCGTCAGCTTTGGAAATATAACAAAGAAAATTTCAAAGGTAAGAAAGCTAAAACAATAAAAGCTGCGTATTTATTTCCAGCAACAAGAAAATCTAAAAAACCATACATCCAAGATATTAGAAAAACTTGGGTTAAAGTTTGTAAGTTAGCAAATGTAAGAATAGAGGAATTAGTTTTGTTAAGACATACTTGGGCCTGTCTTGCATTAATAGCATCAAACGGAAATATTAAACTTGTTAAAGATGAGGGCGGTTGGAAAACTTATAAGATGGTTGAACGATATGCCAAGTATAACGAGAGATATTTACAAAAAGGATCGGAAGTTATTGGAAATTACTTTGCCCGTGCAAAAGCATAAATTAGTAGGTATTGGCTATTGATCCCCGCTGCTTAATTTAATACTACTCATTCCAGGAGTTATTATTAAATGAGCAGCATACTTGGTAAAGGTATCGGATCGCTAATTTTAAAAGATTATGTTGATTGGAAAAAGATACAAAACATTGCTAGACGAAACGGGATTTATACTGCTGCTGGAGTAGCAAAATTAATCATTGAACATTCCCCTATAAAATCTGTTGGCGAAATGAAATTACAATGGGCCAAAAGAATTTATTTAGCTCAACAAAAGAACAAAGATGCATCGCTATATTCAATCTTAAAAGATGATTTAGAAGTATTAGAATTCTTGCTCGGCCATGATCCGTTGTTAATTCATTGGGGTGCAGAGTGGGAAAAAGCATTAACCAAGAAAAAAGTAAAAATTACTCGGGCTAAATTAAAACCTTATTCTAAATGCATTGAACACCACAGAAAAAAATACAATGAGTTCTTGGCAAAAAATAAAAAATTTTTTACTGATTGGCTGCATGAGAATAAACGGGATGATGAGTTTGATACATTCATAATTAAACTTGAAAGAGCTATTAAGAAAAAAAGATATTAATTTTATTTTACCCGCAGCTGCTCACGGGTAGGCAATCAAATAGATTTAGATCCAAAAAAGTATATTGCTGCTGCTATGAGCAGTGAAACAAATAACAATTCAGTTTGGACAGATACCAAAGGGATCGCCAAACATTTTAATCTTAAACCAGCAACAATCCGTAAGCAAAGATCTAAACAAGTAAAAAATCAGCTGCCGTTTCATAAGATCGGTGGCCAGGTTAGATACAATGTAATCGAATGTGAAAAGGAAGTAGAGGCAAATAAATATGCGTACAAGTAAAACTATCAAGGATCCAACATTCAATATCTATCGTAGAGGTGGCAGTGTTGAAAAAGCAATGGAAAGCAAAGGCGATGGAAAAGCTAAAGAAGAATTAATGCAATTAGCAAAGGATGAAAAAGATATTTTATTCGATGTTGAAAGTGAGATTACAGATATTCTTTTAGACAATTACAACAAAGAGAAAAAACCAGGTCAAAGTTTTTTAGATTGGCTTGGTACCAAAGACAGAGAATATTTAATCAAGATACCTTTAGGCTTGGCCAGCGGTGGAAAAGTAATTTCTATTTCTGAATATTTAAAACAAAAAGAAAAACCTAGAATTAAAAAATTAAATCTTGATGCAGTTGCACCAGGAAAAGCATTATCAGAATTAACAGATGCAGAAAGGGAAGTTGTTAGAAATCTATTGCGGATGACTTTTGGCCAAGATTAATGAAACCAAGTGAATACAAACAAATGATGGAATATTTAACTAGGCCCAAACAAAAACCAAGAGAATTTGAAAAAGCAGATAATTCGCCAGTGATGGTTAGCAACGGGGAAATTATGACAGAAAATCAATTTAAAAAATCTTTACCATTAGAAGATCAGCCTGGATATGATCCTGATAAAGATCCAAATTTATTAAGAAGAATTAAATATTATCAGGGCGAAGAATTAGGGGCTGAATTTGATAGAGCTATCGCAGAAGAAGATAAAGCATTAAAAAAACTTGGCAGAGATCCCGCAAACATCTTACAGAGAAATAGAAAAGTTCAGCCGTTAGTTCCTAAAAGAGCAACAACAAAACAGATGGTTGAGCTGAAAGGTAAAATAGATAAATATAAAAAAGTTCATTTTCCAAAAGAAGAAAAACCATTTACAAAAATTGCAAAGAACCTGGGTAAGAACAAAGAGTTTAAAAAAGAAAGTTTTAAATTAGATCCTTTACCTCAAATAGATTTTAGCACTATTGCACCACCAAAGACTAGAACACCTGAAGAAATTGCAATGGAGCAAAGGTTCAATGAGCTTTTAAGAAAACAGAATGAGGAAAAAGTTAGAAACGCAACAACGGGATTAGCTGGTCTTGTTGGCGGCGATCCTTTTACAAAATTAAAATGAATAAATATGAATTGAAATATATGCTGGAACAGATGAGCAGCTCCGTTGATAGATTAACGGATGTAGCTGGAAAGCAGCAGCATCATATATCAGAGTTGTGGGAAGAAATAGGCCATAAGAATACAAAGATCCAAAAGCTAACAGAAAAAAATTATGAATTAGCGAGTGTCATTCGAGGGCAAAGAGAAAAAGATTTAGCTGAAAAATATTGGGATGAAAGGATTGATAACTGATGACTAAAAAAGATTGGCTGCCCGATGTTAAAAAATTAATGAAAATAGTTGAGCATCAAAAGCAAAGATTACATGACCAGGATTGGTTGATCCATAACCTGATTACAACAATAGACAAAATTCGTAGCGATGAGCTGCCGAATAAAAAGGAAAATAATTTGAATTAAACCATTTAACAAAGGAGTTATTATTATGTCGAATATTTTCAAACTTAATCAAGTCGTATCTAAAAATAAATACAACAAAGGAATAGCAGCAACACAAAGATTTGATGTTGTTGATCTTGGTAAGCCTGGGCCTGATGATTGGTTCAAGTTATATACATTCGATCAGCAAGGATTAGATAATTTTCAGCCTTGTATGATTAGCAGAGTTAAAGATCCCGAGGGTAAGTTAAACCCCTATTTAATTGGTGGTTCAGAGGATTTTAAGGCTGCTTGTGCAGAGAAACTACCAAGAATTCAAGATGTTCATCTAGCATACGGAATAACAACGCATAAGAGATTATTTATTTGGCCCGTTGTTTATTTAGAAGATCTTAACGAGGGGATTGGTTGGCATATATCCGCTTGTGAAATTGCTAATGCAGCATTTACAAGATGGACACAGATAAGATCAGATAAACCAAATAGCAGATATATTCATTTGGATTTAGACGATCAAGATCAGGTTCCAAAAGAAAAAGTTTTTGAAACACCACCTATTGATTATGAAACTGCCGTAAACAAAGCATTTAAAAATAGATACATAGGCAGCGAAGATCATCCTGTTTTTAAAAATGCTGGTTCAGTTTTAGAAACTAACTTTCAGAAAAAAACAATGAAAGGAATTATTAAATCATGAGTAGAGATCATATTAGAGTTATTGACGATTATAGACACTGCCATGAGAATGAATTCTTTTTTACATACGATCCAAGAAAAACTTCAGGAACAAAGCAGCTAATGGAATATTTAGAAAATAATTTTGATATTGAATTTCAAGATATTCCAGGTTGGCAAATTAAATCAGTGGTCGTTAATACTTATGGCAATTACGAAGATAGGGAAAAGTTTGGGATAAGAGTAATTAGAAATGATTGTTGATACTCTTAAAGAAAATTTTGATTATCTTTGTGTCGTAGATACTGAATTCAAAGGCCAGCAAGATGAGGGCCAACTCAATGATCCTGTTTGCGTTGTTATCAAAGAATTAAAATCAGGTCAGTATCATAAGTTCCACGGCCCGAAATTAAAGCTGCCCTATCCACCCAACAAAACATTATGGATTGCTCACAATGTAATTGCAGAGGCCCATACATTTTTAAGTTATGGATTAAAGCTGCCGAAATATTGGTGGGATACTTTCATTGAAGATAAGAAATTAAATTTTGGCAAAGTCGCTAGACACTCGTTGCTAGCGGCTTGTGGCAGATACGGAATACAAACTATTTCAGAGGATCTAAAAAAGTATTTCATTAATAAAATAATTTTACCTAATGAAACTTATACCCAGGATCAAATGTCCAAGATCCTTGAATATTGTACCAGCGATGTTGATGCTGGAGCTGCACTATTCCTGGAGCAATGCAAAGAAATTGAAAAAGTAAAAAAATTTGATGGCCCTGAAATGATAATTAGTCAGGCCCTATTCAGTGGAGCTGCGGTTGCTTGCACGGCCAAGGTTGAGTTCAACGGGAACCATGTAAACAATGAGCTGCTAAAAAAGATTGATGATGCTTTTCCTTATGTGAAAAGAAAAATAATTGATGAATTAAATGCTGAATTAGATGTTTACGAAAACGATGTTTTAAAACAAGATAAGTTTGATACCTGGATCGAGCATATTGGTTTAGCTGATGTATGGCCTCTAACAATTACAGGACAATATAAAACAGATGAAAAAACTTTAGAAACTTACAAAGATGCTCATCCTGATGTTAGAAAATTTAAACTAGCCCAGGAGTTTATAGGTTCTAGAAAATTAAAAGGTTTTATTGTTGGGCCTGATAAGAAAGCAAGATGCAGTTATAGGATGTATGGATTAAAAACGGGAAGAACAAATCCATCAACAGCAAAGCATCCTTTCAATGCTCCAAAGGCAATGAGAAATTTAATCAAAGCTCCTGATAAAAATAAAATCAGTGTTAATTTTGATTACAGATCGCAAGAGGTTGCAATAGCAGCTTATCTTTCCCAAGATCCAAATATGATGGCAGCGGTTCAAAAGACAGATCCGTATATTTACATTGCACAAATAAACAAAGCAGCTCCCGATGGTGCAACAAAGAAAACGCATAAGGTAATTAGAAATCTTTATAAGACCACAACACTTGCAGCTCTATATGGTCAGGGTGCCGTGAATATGTCTAAACGAATGAATTTAATAATTGATTATGGCCAAGAGTTATTTGTAAAAATTAAAAATACTTTTCCAACTTATTTTGCCTGGGCCAAGACTATGTTTGATAAAGCAATAGTTAATGGTTATGCCGAAACAAAATATGGATGGCGATATTATTTTAAACCTGGCGAATTATATAATCCAAGAACCTTTTATAATTTTCCTATTCAGGCCCATGGTTCAGAGATGCTGCGTAGAGCTTTAATTGATTTAACTTTTGCTGGTATTGAAGTTAATGCACTAATTCACGATGGAATTGTAATTACACTAAATAAGAAAAATTTTAGAAAAGAATTTATTCAGGCTAAAGAAATATTAATCAATGCATCAAAAGCAATCCTGAATGAAGATAGCAGCACTGATTATTATTGCGATGTAGATTTCCAAATTATTAGATCAGGAATGATACAAGAGCCTGCGGATCAAAATAAATTTAATAGGATCATTGAATTAACGAATGAGTTTAACCTAGGGAATAATTCCAGGGGTACCCAAGGAACAAAGTCAGCCCCGTGGATAGATATTAATATTAATAAATATAATTAGGTATGTATGCAGATAGACAAAACCAAAGTGAAAGAATTATTTATAGCTGGCAGTTTAAATCCCGCTATTGCAATGTTGTTCAGGGCCAAAGCTGGTATGCCTGGTCTATTAATTTATTTGTATGTGAAATGGCGATTAGGATTTCCGCATTACATGACAAAGCAAAAAAGAACCTGGATAAAATTAGACAATGTATCAATGGAAAAATACGGGTTCGGTATGGATCCAAAAACCAAGAACAAAGCACTGCGAAAATTGGACAGAGAAAAATTAATTCAACTGCACTTGCTAGAAAATTCAGGCAAGGCTCCACAAGTGAGGTTATTAACTAAATGACAAAAGAAATAGATAAGCAGCTAGATGACAAAGAAAAAAAGCTGCGTAAGAAAATTGAAAAGCAAGTAGAGAATAAAAAATACCAAGATAAGATAACACCTATTCAGCAAAAGTTTATTGAGAATTACACTAGCAAATATGGTCAATGGTCAGCGACGCAATGTGCGATAGCAGCTGGCTATTCGCCGTCATCGGCCCATACAAGAGCTGCTGAATTATTAGATTGGCGAAAGCATCCTGATATTGCAATCGAGATCCAAGATCGGTTGGCTGCGTTGCGTGAGGCTTGGGATGTGAACAGAGATAAACATTTAGCAATGCTGGTTAAGATCCGTGATGCGTCAATGGAAAAAGGTATGTATGGAGTGGCTAACAAAGCAGAGGAGCTGCGGGGCAAAGTAGCTGGATTATATGTTGAAAGAAATCTTACACTTACAAAAGAATTATCAAACGAGGACTTGCACGATAAGATGAAAGAAATATTTCCAACGAAAGAGGCTTTTCTAGCGGGCCAACGGGATATTATGAAAGATCTATTTCCTGATGATGACGAGGAGTAAAAGTTTTTGGAGCTGGTCAAGAGGCGGTTAAAACTATGATCCAAGATCCCTGAATAATAGGTTGTTGCACTAGATTTAACTATATTTGAAATCCAGCCTTGAACCATGAATAAGGATCTGTTATTGAAATTTTATTAATAATAATTCCACCTTTAGCTGCTGTTTTCCATTATTCAGTGGCTAAAGGTTTTTTTTATTTTAGGGCTGGACATAGCTGGACTGAATGTAGGCAAATGTAGGCCTGAAAGTAACCCAATGTTACCCACCCCGTTTCTCGATTATTTAATTATAGCAACACTAATTTGAAATTTTTGACAAGGTAACCTGGTTGCCTACTTGGCGATAACTTGTTTTGCGTTTGCGTGATAGCAGCTCTTGCAAATAGAACCTTTAGAATATTCAAACTCACTAAACATTAAAACGAAATCTGTCCGTGCAATCTCTGTACGATCCCCGCCGCAAAAGATACATCTATCAATTTCAACATTCTCAAATAATGATTGGTGGTTCTCTTTTCCTGATGCGTTTTGCCAAGATGACATATAGGATTTTATAGGAGCAAATGTTCTGAATGTAAAATAATTTTTTAGAATTCAGCTTAACAACTTAAAAATTTTTTGAGGTCTATAAATGTCTAGATCTTGCTATATAGGTCTAACTATTAGGATCCCTTTTGTATAAAAGGGGTATTGGGGGTTGGACTTTGTTGGACTTTAAGATTGGTTTAGGATCCCTCTAAAAGTATTCGTTAAAGCTCCATACATGCACCAGGATTGCTTATACCCGTGAGATTGAACATATTTGAGGGCATCGCAACAGCGATGCTCTTTTAAGCATTTATTAATTCTTTTATGGCCGCAACAGCGGCCCAAAATACAACTCCAGCGAGTCAAAATTACAGATAAAAAAGCTAATAAAACAAAGGCTTTTTACCCGTGAATTTGGCTGCATCTGCGGGTAAATAAGATAAGGAAAATAAGGAATAATTGATCCTAGAACGATCCGTTGCGTAGATAATGCGTAGATGGCTTGATTTACTATTCCATCATTGATAGTCTATTAGTGTTGTGATTGCTTGTGTAAATGAAGATTTAATTTATTTGAGCTAGGTGGGTGTAAACGAGATGCTCTACCAACTGAGCTAACCGCCCTTAACCAAAATTAGTGATTTTTATATCTTTTATGATAATTACGCAAGATATTTTAAATCATTTAATCTAGCAAAAATTAATAATTATTTTATTATAATCAAATATACAAACTAGTAGAATTTAATTATCCCTCATAGCTTCATATATTTTTTCTGAAACTTTTTTATAACCAAAAATATTAAAATGTCCTGGTAAATTAAAAGGAAACATTTTTTTAGGATCATTTTCTAATGAAAGTAAACTTTGTTCTATATCAATTAAGTTAATATCTAATTTTCTTACTATATCTTTAACATCTTTAAAATAATTTTTTTTATAATCTTCTTTATTATTTTTATAACCTGTTAAATAAATAAAATAAAAATTAGACTCATTTTTTTTCGTCAAAACTTTAGCCATATTTAATATTTCTTCTAATTTATCTTTTGAGATATCATTTTCATATTTATTGACATCTTTAAATATACTTTTGATATTAACTCTTACTTTGTATAATTTTAAGAATCGTAAAATTTCATTATAATCTTTTTTAATTTCCTCTTTATTTTTTTTGTGGATAAAATTATTTAACAACTCATCAATATTATTTTGTTGATTCATTAAATTTTGAGAATAGTCGGTATCAAAAAAATATTTTTTTAAATTATCAGATTTGAGTTCATTAATTAATTCTTCAAGGTCGTTGTCATAAAATATCCATAAAACGTTTTTCACTTTTGGTGATATATATTCTCTTAAAGTAGCGTATTCAACTAAAGGGCCATTTCCAGAATAGCCAAGATTTAGGACGCTTTTGTTACTAAGCTTTCTTAAGTTAGATCCTATATCATTGGGCCTATTCACACAGGCGCCATGAGTAAAAGAATCTCCTATCAACATGAATTCAATTTCATCTTCATCCCATTCAGAGTCTGGATTATTGAATCCATAACGATCACTTATGTAAGATGAAAAATAACCATTTTCATTGCAGTGGATTGTTTTTGAGTTTGAAATACCTCCAAGAGGAAAAATATTAGATGATTCAAATAAAAAGTTTTCTGGAGATATGCTTATAACAATTTTTTCATCAATTATTTTACTATCATTGTATATTTCTTTTAAAGATCTGCGGTCATAATTTTTAGAATTATTTTTCTCAAATATCTTAATTTTTTTTGATAAATTTTTTTTATCGTTCTTATTAGATACTTTCACTAGATAGTAAAACTCTGTGAGATATAAAGAAAAAACAACAGAAAAAAAAATAATAATTGTATATAAACCAATCGATCTAAAATAAAAAATTAATAAGGAGAGTATAAAAAAGAAAATTGATACTATATAGTAAATAAGATAATAATCTCTTCTTTCACCATCCCATATAATTTCAGATCTATAAAAAGTATATATGAATAAAACTATAGAAATTATGAAATACAAGATTTGAATTTTAAATTTCATTATTTTAAAATATGTTCAAATTTCTTATAAAGATTTTAATAAAAAATAAAATTGAAATAACAAATGAAAACTTATCTATTATTAACTTCGGTTAGATTTTTTTGCAATTTAACAAAGATAATCAAGCGCTTTGAGAATTCCACCTTTTTGATATGGTATCTTTGATTTCATCAATCCCATTTCAACACCAGCTAAAGTTCCAGCTAGCATCAATTCGTTAAAATCACCTAAATGTCCAATTCTAAAAATTTTTCCCGCAACTTTTGCTAAACCAGTTCCTAAAGACATGTTATAATGATCTAAAATTATTTTTCTCAAAGAGTCTGCATCATGTCCATCTGGGACCATCACGGCTGTTAAAGAGTCAGAATATTCTTCTGGATTTTTACAAAGTATCTCTAGGCCCCAAGCTTTAACTGCAACCCTAGTAGCTTCTGCAAATCTTTTATGTCTTGTGAAAACATTTTCTAAGCCCTCTTCAGTTAACATATTAATTGCTTCATCTAATCCATACAATAAGTTTGTTGCTGGTGTATATGGAAAATAACCTTTTTTGTTGTTTTCTAACATTGGTTTCCAGTCCCAATATGATTTCGGTAAATCGGAGCTTTCATAAGCTTTTAGTGCTTTTGAACTAATTGCATTAAAGGAAAGTCCTGGTGGTAATAATAACCCTTTTTGAGATCCACCTACTGTTACGTCAACTTTCCATTCTTCATGTCTATAATCTATAGAACCAAGAGAGGAAATTGTATCAACAAAGAGTAAGGCCGGATGTTCTGCATTGTCCATCGCTTTTCTTATTTTTCCTATTCTGCTTGTAACTCCTGTAGATGTTTCGTTGTGAACTGCACAAACTGCTTTAATTTTTTTTTCTTTATCTTCCTTCAATTTTTGTTCAACAATATTTGGGTCAACTCCTGTTCTCCAATCACCTTTTACAAAGTCAATTTCTAATTTAAATTTATCCGCAATATCGTACCAAAGAGTAGAAAAATGTCCTGTTTCAAACATTAGAATTTTATCACCTGCACTTAAAGTATTTACTATTGCAGCTTCCCAGGCACCTGTGCCTGAAGCAGGAAATATAATTACAGGTTCTGAAGTTTTAAAAATTAACTTTATTCTATCTAAAACTCTTAAACCAAGTTCTGCAAAATCTGGACCTCTATGGTCTATTGTCGGATAATCCATTGCTCTTAAAACTCTGTCAGGAACGTTAGTTGGACCTGGTATTTGCAAAAAATGTCGACCTGGTCTTATATTGTTTGAAATTGCCATTCTGCTGTATATGCTAAAGAAATTATATAATCAAACTTATAATATATGACAAATAGTAGTAATACAATCGAGACCTTAGAAGTTTATGTTTTAAATAACCCTGATGAAGTTAATCCTCACTGGGTAAGCCATTTTATAGTTCCAACAGCAAATGAACTATTAATTAAGATCAAAACTAAAGATGGTAATTCTGGTTTCGGTCTGGCAACTAGCTATACGGATATCAAACCAATTATCAAGCCTTTCTCCAATGGTTTGCAAGATTTAATAATTGGGGAAGATCCTTTTTGCCCTGAAAAGTTGTATGAAAAAATTTTTGAATTAACAGACACTCGCCTAAGCAATGAAAAAGGTTGGAGTAGAGAAGCTTTAATTAGGATTTCTGCTGCTTTAGATATTGCATGCTGGGATTTGATAGGTAAAGCCTCTAAAATTCCACTATATAAATTGTTTGGAGGTTACAGAAATAAAATCCCTGTATATGTAACTTGTGCTTATTACAGAGACGGTAAAACTGAAAAAGAACTTAGAGAGGAATTACAAAAGCTAATTAAAATTGGCCATAAAAGTTTTAAAGTTAAAGTAGGTGGATTAAGTATAAAAGAAGATGCCAAAAGACTAGAAATAATTCGACAAGAAATTGGTGACAATAAAGATCTAATGATTGATGTTAATAGAGCATGGGACCTAAAAACGGCTATTGAGGGAGTAAAAGAATTTGAGAGATTTAATCCAACTTGGATAGAAGAGCCTGTGAGATGGGAAGATGATAGAAGAAATTTAAAACTTTTATCACAACAAACAAAAATTCCTTTATCAGGTGGAGAAAGTGAAATTACGATTTATGGATGTAGATCCATGGTGGAAGAAAATGCAATTCAAATTTTGCAATTTGATTGCACAATGTTTGGTGGTTTTACTAATGGTAAAAAACTATCTGCTTTATGTGAATTAAATCATTTAGATATAGCACCACATCATGATTGTTATATTCATGCTCCTTTAGTTGCGTCTTCTCCATCAGGAAGAATAGTCGAGTCATTTGATGATGAAAGAGATCCTCTACAAGCTCAATTATTTGAAAATCACCATAAAATGAGTGATGGTTGGATACATCTAAATGAAAATCCAGGTTTAGGATTAGAAATTTCAGAAACCGCGTTAAAAAAGTTCGGTAAAATAGTTTACAAAAATAAATAAACCTTTAATTAAGTTTTATGCGGTTTAGTTCAGATCAAATACAAAGAATAGGAAAAGAAATAAGTAATAAAGTTGATGGGAAAACTTTATTTGATGAATTTTCTCGAGGTCGATACAGTACAGATGCATCAGTTTATCAAATCAAGCCTCTTGGTGTAGTTCTTCCAAAAGATACAAATGATGTTTTAAACCTAATGGAATATTCTCAAAAAAATTCCATTCCTCTTCTAGCTAGAGGCGGTGGAAGTTCTCAATGTGGTCAAACTGTAGGTGAAAGTGTAGTTCTCGATTATTCAAAACATCAAAACAAAATATTAGAACTTAATATAGAAGAAAAATATGTATGGGTTCAGCCAGGTGTTGTCTTGGATCATTTAAATTCATTTCTAAGACCGCATGGTCTATGGTTTCCTGTAGATGTATCTACAAGTAGTAGAGCAACTATTGGGGGGATGTCAGCAAATAATTCATGTGGATCAAGATCTTTATATTATGGGAATATGGTTCACAACGTGCTAGCTATCGAAGCAATTCTAGATGATGGTTCATTACATACTTTCGATCAAATTAATAAAAACTATTTAACAACAACTAATAACCAAGATCGTTTTTATAAAATAATTGATAAATTTTTACATTTAAGACAGAAAGTTAGTAAGGATATTGATGAAAACTGGCCAACTACTCAAAGAAGAGTTGGTGGATATAACATTGATTTAATAGATCCAAACGGGTTTAATTCATCAAATCTATTAGTTGGTTCTGAGGGAACATTGTCTCTTTTTAATAGAATAAAATTAAAGTTATCTGAGATTCCTAAAAACAAAATTTTAGGCGTCTGTTATTTTGATAACTTTCATCAAGCTATGGAATTAACAAAAGAGATCGTAAAATTAAAACCTACTTGTGTCGAATTAATGGATCAAAACTTATTAAATCTTGCAAAAGAAATTCCAATGTATGCTGGTGGTATTAAGAAATATATAAAAGGTAATCCAGAGGCAGTTTTGATGGTTGAATTTATAGATACAGACCAAAATATTTATGAGAAAAAAATAAAAGATCTTGAGTATTTAGTTCTTAATCAAAATAAAAAAAATCAATTTTCTTTTTTTACAGACTTATCAGAGCAAAAAGAAGTTTTTGAGATTAGAAAAGCTGGATTAAATATTTTGATGTCGATGAAGGGAGATAAGAAGCCGGTTGCATTTATAGAGGATTGTGCAGTTTCTTTAGATCATTTGGCAGAATACACTGCAAGATTAAATGAAATATTTAAAAGATATAACACAAGTGGAATGTTTTACGCTCATGCATCGGTTGGAACCCTTCACGTAAGACCAGTTTTGAATATGAAATCTGACCAAGATATTAAAAACATGAGATCTATATCTGAGGAAGCTTTTGAAATGGTTAAAGATTATAAAGGTTCTCATTCAGGTGAACACGGAGATGGGATTGTTAGATCAGAATTCCACGAAATGATGTTTGGAAAAAATATCACAAATGCATTCGAAGAAATTAAAGATACATTCGATAATAAGAATTTATTAAATCCAGGTAAAATTGTAAGACCTTTTAAATCAAATGATAGATCGTTGATGAGATATAAATTAGATTATCAAACAGAGAATATAAGTACTCATTATGATTGGTCTAATTGGGGTCAATTTTCAGATGCAATTGAAATGTGTAATAACAACGGCGCATGCAGAAAATTAGATTCAGGAGTAATGTGTCCTTCATACAGGGTAACGAAAGAAGAGAAAGATTTAGTTAGAGGAAGAGCAAATACATTAAGACTCGCTCTTTCTAATCAATTACCAGAGGGGTCTTTTGCATCTAAAGAAATGTATGAAACAATGGAGCTTTGTGTGAGCTGTAAAGCTTGTCAAAGAGAATGTCCAATGTCTGTAGATATGGCTAAGATGAAAAGTGAATTTCTCTCTCATTATTACAAAAAATATAGTATGAGAATTAAAGATAAAATTATCTCTGATATGCCTAGGCTGATTTGGTTATATAAAATCATAAACCCAATAATTAATAAGATTAAAAATTTTCCAGTTATTTCAAACATTATTAAAAAATTTGGTTTTGCAACTGAAAGAAGCTTGCCTGAGGTCCAAAATCAAAAGGCTTTAAAAGACATATATAACAATCAAGAAATTTCAGAAAATAAAGTGATTTTATTTGCAGATACATTTAATATTAACTTTGAGAATGAAAATTTGGTCTACACAATTAAAGTATTAAATAAATTTGGTTATCAAGCAGTAATCCCAAGTTTTGATAGTGATAAACTTGATAGACCACTCTGTTGTGGAAGAACCTATATATCATATGGTCAACTAGATAAGGCTGCAGATGAATTGAATAGATTTAATGACTATATTATTAAAAATAACTACTTTGAATTACCCATAGTAGGTATCGAACCGTCTTGTTTGCTTACTTTTAGTGACGAGTATCAATCACTTAAAGGCATAAAAAATAGAGATAAAATAAAAAATAGATTTTATTTATTAGAAGAGTTTATTTTAGAACAAATTAAAAAAGATAAAAATGTTAAATCAAATAGTTTTAGTCAAAATGTTTTAATTCATGGACATTGTCACCAAAAGTCTCAAGATAGAATGAAAGGACTTAAAGATCTTTTATCTGAGCTAAATATAAATAATAAGATGATAGATTCTAGTTGTTGTGGGATGGCCGGTTCTTTTGGATATGATAGTAAAACTTATGAAACTTCAAAAAAGATGGCTAATCTATCTTTAATACCTGCAATTAATAGTAGTGACGAAAATGATTTTATAGTTGCAAATGGTACAAGCTGTAGACACCAAATATCAGATTTATCAGAAAAAAAAGGAAAGCACGTTTCAGAATTGTTATTTAAGATTTTTGAAACTGTAAATTAAAGAATTATTTTTTTGTTATAAAAATCATCTATCTCTTCATCTTTATAACCAAAATTTTGCATTATTTCCCTTGTGTGCTCACCTAAATCTGGTGCACCTTTAGATTTTTCTGTTTTGCTTTTTGAAAATTTAATTGGCATTCCAACAGCTTTGCTTGGACCAGCTTTTTTATTACTTACCTCAATAATCATCTCTCTTTCAATAGTTTGAGGGTCTTTAAACATGTCGGTTATCGAATTTATAGGACCACATGGTAAACCATTTTCATCAAATATTCTTAACCATTCTTGAGAAGGTTTTTTGATGAATTCATTATTAAGAATTTCTACAAGTTCATTTAAATTTTCTTTTCTACTCGAATTAGTTGAAAATTTTTCATCCTCATTAAGATCTTGACGATTGATTGCCTTTAGCAACATAAGCCATGTATTTTGATTTGATGCACCAATAGTAATCCATTTATCTTTAGTTTTAAAAGCTTGATAAGGTGCAGTTAAAGGATGAGCTGATCCAAGAGGACCTGGAGATACACCGGTTGCACCAGCGATTGCAGATTGCCAGTATGTATGAACTATTCCTGCTTCATATAAAGATGTATCAACTTTTTGTCCTTCGCCAGTTTTATTCCTATGAATTAAAGCAGCTAAAATACCACTTGCAGCAAGTAATCCTGCAGTGATATCTGTAAGTGGCGCTCCTACTTTCATTGGAGGTTTATTCTTATCTTCACCAGTTATACTCATTAAACCACTCATGCCTTGTGCTACTAAATCAAATCCTCCTTTATTCGCATAAGGACCTGTTCTTCCATAACCAGAAATTTCACATAAAATAATTTTAGGATTAATCTTTGATATTGTATCATAACCAATACCCAGTTTTTCTAATGTCCCTTTTCTAAAATTTTCTAAAACTACATCAGAATTTTTTATCATTGTCTTAAAAATCTCAATTCCCTTTTTATCTTTCAAATTTAAAGCAATACCTTTTTTATTTCTATTCATCATTAAATAAGCTGCTGACACTCCATTGACGTCGGGAGGAAGGAAATTTCTAGTATCATCACCTCCTGGGGTTTTTTCTATTTTAATAACTTCAGCCCCTAGATCTGCCAAAAGTAATCCACAAGTGGGACCAGCCATTATTTGAGCCATCTCTAACACTCGAATACCTTTTAATGATGCCATTTATTTTTATTTATTTTTAAATTTTGGCTTTGTTTTTTTTAGGAAGGATTGATATCCAATTTTAAAATCCTCGGTATCATAACATTTGTAACCAAGATTATTTATTTTTTCTGTTACTTTACCTTTCTTTAAAATATTTCTTGCAAACTCTTTGTGCCATCTGGCAACTTTAGGAGCACCTTCACATATAAGTTCAGCTGACTTATATGCTTCTTTCTTAACGTCTTCATCGTTAACTACTCTGTTAACCAATCTTTTTTCTAAAGCCTCCTGAGAGTCAAATACTCTTCCCTCAAACAAAATTTCCATAGCAGTTGAATAGGTAGTTGCTTTTAAAAGAACCTCTAGTTCTTTTGCAGCCATTGTTAAACCAAGTCTTTTTATTGGTATACCAAACCTTGAACTTTTCCCACAGATTCTAATGTCACAACAAGCAGCTATTTCCAAACCACCACCCACACAAATTCCTTCAATCATAGCTATTGTAGGTACTGGACAATTAAATATTGTTCCTAAGGTTCCATGTAAAAACTTTCCATAAGATTTTGCTAATTTTGATGATGATCTTTCTTTTTTAAATTCTCCAATATCATTTCCAGGTGAAAACGATTTTCCCCCTTCACCTCTTATGATCACGCATCTAAGGTTTTTTTCTTTTGAAATTTTTTTAAAAATTTTACCAAGTTCTATCCACATTGGTTTAGTCATTGCATTTAATTTTTCTGGTCTATTAATAACAACTTCAAATAAATGACTATTTATTTTATTTAGCTTAACTAAACTGCTCATCTAACTCCTATAAAAATACTCTACTAATGTCATTGGTATTGCTGGTACATACGTTACTAAAAGTAATAAAATTAACAACACACATATAAATGATATATTTGATCTTGTTACATCCCAGATATCTGCTTTTGCAACTGAACAGGCTGTTACTAATACACTTGCTACAGGAGGTGTTTGCTGTCCTATGGCTAGGTTTAAAGTTACAATTATTCCAAAATGAACAGGATCAATACCAACTGCATTAACCAATGGCATAACTATTGGTACGGTTAAAATTATTGCTGCAACTGAGTGTAAAAAGAAACCTATAATTAATAAAAATATATTTAAAATTCCTAAAACTGCATATTTATTATTAGTAAATTCAATAATTGACTCAGCAACCTTTTGAGGAATTTGTTCAATGGTTAAAAACTCTCCTAATAAAACAGATGCTGCAACTAATAACATTACTGATGCGGTCTGTATCGCTCCCTCGCAGGCTGACTCATATAGTCTTTTAAAGTCTATTTCTTTATAGATAAAACCAATGACCAAAGATGCTACAACTGCTAAACCAGCTCCCTCTGTAGCTGTTACAACGCCTCCAAAAATCCCTCCTAAAATAATTATTGGTAGTAAAAAGGCTAAAGCTGCATCTTTTGCTGTTTTTTTTACGTTTGGTATATTGAATGTCTCCTCAACAGGGAAATTTTTCCTTCTTGCTGTAACATAAGCTGCCAACATAAGAAAAAATCCACCTATTACTCCAGGAATAATTCCGGCAACAAATAATTGAACAACTGAACTTTGAGACATAACTGCATAAACAATCATTGGTATTGATGGTGGAATAATAATTGCTAAAGATGCTGAAGATGAAGTCACTGCAGCAGCAAATGCGCCTGGGTATCCTTTCTTTTTCATTGCAGGAATTAAAATAGAACCTAATGCAGCAACATCAGCAACTGCAGATCCAGAAATTTCAGCAAAAAACATTGAGGTTGCAATATTAATCATACTCAACCCACCTTTAATAAATCCAACTAGAGCAGAGGCAAAAGCTATAAGTCTTCTAGAAATACCAGCACTATTCATAATTGAACCAGCTAAAATAAATAGTGGGATTGCAATCAATGGAAACTTCATTGATCCATCAAACATTACGATCGCAGTATCAATTAGAAAACTTGTGCCAGTTTTCATAACCATTGCAATAATAGTTGTTACTGCAAGGCCAATCGCAATAGGCACATTTATAGACAACAAAAGTAACAAGACCATAAACATTGTCAGAATTATCATCAAATATCTCCTGTTTGCTCGTCGCCCGTATTTTGTAAAACTAAATTTTTATAATCTTCTGGAATTCTTAAAGTCTCAGATAGAATAAAAAGACATGATGCAATTGGAATTACTGATTGAACAAATGGTTGAGGAACCCATTCTAATGTCACCAGCGTTTCGCCTGTTATTAAGGTTAAAACTAAATAACCGTAATATGCTAATAATATTAAAAAACCATAAACCACTAGCTTAGATACAACAAAAAAAATTTTTCTTAATGGTAGCGGAAAAGCTTTAAAAATACTTGGTACACTTATGTGAGAACCTTTTAATGCGGCATAGGCGGAACCATAATATGTTATCCATGCAAGTTGGACAGCAGCAACTTCATCGTACCAAACCAAAGCACTGCCGGCAAAACGAAAGGTAACTCCAAGTAAAACTGTTACTGCTAATGCTACCATCATTATAAACAGTATAATTTTTAGAATTTTTTCGTACGAATTTATAAAATTTTGTAATTTCATATAATATTCAGGCCCTCTGAATGAGGGCCTGATAAGATCTATTTAATTATATTACTTTGCTAAAGATGATACTTTTTTTACTAAAGCACCACCAGTAGGAACTTCTGATCCAAATTGATCGTAAATTCCTTTACTAGCTGCAATAAAAGCACCTTTGTCCGCTTCGTTTACTTGGACACCAGCATCTTTAATTACTTTTAATAAAGATTTTTCAAGTTTAGCAGCTTCTTTGTACACAAATTTTTGTGTATCTTGAGCAGCTTTCTCTAAAATATCTTGAACATCTGCAGGTAGTTTGCTCCAGTGATCCTTATGAACAGTTACATAAGCAGGAGTATAAACGTGACCTGTGATTGATAAATATTTTTGAACTTCTTGAAATTTAGCACTAGCTATTTGAGCATATGGGTTTTCTTGTCCATCCATTGTACCTGTTTTCAAAGCAGTGAATACTTCAGAAAAAGACATTGGAGTTGGGTTTGCACCATATGATTGGAACATTTTAACTCTCCATTTTGATTTAGGAGTTCTTAATTTAATTCCTTTTAAATCACCTGGAGTATTAATTGGTCTAGTATTATTTGTTATATGTCTAAAACCATTTTCCCATACAGCAATAACTTTGTAACCTGTTTTATCTTCAAGGTTTTTAAACATACCTGGTAAAACATTTTTTTCTACTTTAGCCATGTGCTTTCTGTCTTTAATAATAAAAGGCATATCAAAAACACCAAACTCATCATGAATAGAAGCCATTACTGATGAAGGTAACCACATATTAACTGTACCTAATTTTAGTTTCTGCATTCCTTGTTTGTCTTTTCCAAGTTGTGAAGAACCAAATACAGTTACTTTACCTTTATTGCCTAATCTCTTATTAGCAAGTTTAGCAAAATGATCAACTGAAGCTGAAAATAGAGAACCTGGTTTACCCACGTGTCCAAATTTTACTTCAACTGAGTTTGCTGCAAAACTTAAGAATAAAGATGAGAACAATACAACGATTATTTTACTTAATTTATTCATATTTATTTCCCTTAGTTATTATTTATTTAAAATAGGTTACCTAAAATATTAATATAGATCTAGTGAATAAATCAGCTTAGATTAAAAAATTTATTTAAGAAAATATCTGGAAAAATTTAAGATTATTGTATGCTCGCTTGAGATTTATCGTCTTTTTTAGACATATCAACCTCAACCCACTCTGTCTTCTTAAGCTCTTTAGTTAAGGCAATTTTTAAAACCTCATCAGCAAACTCAACTGGAGTAATTTTTATCTCATCAATAATCTTTTTTGGCATGTCTACAAGGTCTTTTTCATTTTCTTTTGGAATTAAAACCTCTTTTATGCCTGCTCTATGGGCTGCTAATAGCTTTTCTTTCAGCCCACCAATAGGCAATACTTGGCCAGTCAATGTTACTTCACCTGTCATAGCCACATCTCTTTTTACTGGAATGTTTGTAATTGATGAAACTATTGATGTAACCATTCCTATTCCAGCAGATGGGCCATCTTTTGGTGTTGCTCCCTCAGGAACATGAATATGAAAATCTTTTTTCTCAAATAATGGAGGAATAATTCCATATTCTAAGCATTTTGATCTTACAAATGATTTTGCAGCTTTAACCGACTCTTGCATAACATCACCAAGCTTTCCAGTAATTTGCATACGGCCTTTACCTGGCATTGTTACTGTCTCTATTTTCAAAATTTCTCCACCATATTCAGTCCAAGCTAATCCTGTTACTATACCCACCCTATTTTCACTCTCCAACTCACCTGATTTAAATTTAGGTACCCCTAAAAAGTCTGGTAGATTTTTTGAGTTGATATTGACTTCTTTTTCTTCTCCAGAGACAACCTTTTTAACTACTTTTCTCGCAATTTTAGAAATTTCTCTCTCGAGATTTCTTACTCCAGATTCCTTTGTGTAACTTCTAATAACTTCTTTAATAATATCATCACCTAAATTCATTTCTTTTTCCTTCACACCATTATCTTTTATTTGTTTTGGAAGAAGATATTTGTTTGCAATATTTATTTTTTCATCTTCTGTGTAGCCTGCCAATCTAATTACTTCCATTCGATCTAATAGTGGAGGTAAAATGTTTAATGTATTAGCTGTAGTCACAAACATCACATCAGATAAATCATAATCAACTTCTAGATAGTGATCATTAAAAGTCGTATTTTGCTCTGGATCTAAAGCCTCCAACAAAGCTGAAGAAGGATCTCCTCTATAATCATTTCCAACTTTATCAATCTCGTCTAAAAGTATTAGTGGATTTTTAGTTCCAGCTTTTTTCATCATTTGAATAATTTTACCTGGTAAAGAACCTATATAAGTTCTTCTGTGACCTCTAATTTCTGCCTCGTCTCTCATTCCACCTACCGACATTCTTACAAATTCTCTATTTGTTGCTTTCGCAATTGATTTTCCTAAAGACGTTTTTCCAACACCAGGCGGTCCTACTAAGCATAAAATAGGGCCTTTAATCTTATCCATTCTTTTTTGGACTGCTAGAAATTCAATAATTCTCTCTTTAACTTTTTCTAAACCAAAATGATCTTTATCTAAAACTTCAAGAGCTTTTTTTAAATCTATAACAACATCACTTTTTTTATGCCAAGGAAGATCTATCATCCAATCTAAGTAATTTCTCACCACAGTTGCTTCTGCTGACATTGGGCTCATATTTTTTAATTTTTTTAATTCTTGAAGACATTTTTTCTCAACATCTTTTGGCATTTTAGATTTAAGAATTGCTTTATTTAAACTTGTATTTTCATCTTTGCCGTCCTCAATTTCACCTAACTCTTTTTGGATAGCTTTCAATTGTTCATTTAAATAATACTCTCTTTGAGTTTTTTCCATTTGGGTTTTAACCCTTCCTCTAATTCTTTTTTCCACTCCAATAATGCTTGTTTCATTTTCCATTATTTTTATGATTGCATTTAATCTTTTCTTTACATCAATAGTCTCAAAAATTTGTTGTTTCTCTGAAATTGTTGCAGTGATGTGTGAAGCAATGTTATCTGCAATCTGAGAAGGATCTTTTAATTTTTTAATTGTATTAATAGTCTCACTAGAAACTTTTTTATTTATAGAAGTTAATTTTTCCATTCGTCTGATTGCTGTAACGGCTAATGGATACAAATCTTCATCACCATCAATCACATCATTGTGAGGTGTAAAATCACAAGTTATAAACTTTTCATTATCCTTAAAATCAATAATTTTTACTCTACGAACACCTTCAACCAAAACTTTCACTGTTCCATCTGGGAGTTTTAAAAGTTGTAAGATACTACCTTCACATCCATACATAAATATGTCTGTTTTCTTAGGATCATCGATTTCAGAATTTTTTTGAGTTACTAAAATTATTTTTTTCTCTTTTTTCATCACCTCATTTAACGCAGAGATCGATTTATCTCTTCCAACAAAAAGCGGGATTACCATGCTTGGAAAAACCACAATGTCTCTAAGTGGTAATAATGGTGAAGAAGTTTTTACGTCCATGAAATCAATATGGATATTAAAATTATTTTTGCAATACCTTTTTACAAGTTATTAGGGTTATTAAGCCGCTGTTGTCTTAGTTGTTTTGGATTTACTATCCTTTTTTGAATGAACAATAATGGGTTGCGACAGACCTTTAGCCGCTGATGAGTCGACTATTACCTCTTCAATATTTTCTTGACTCGGTAAATCATACATAGTCTTAAGAAGTATATTTTCTAAAATAGATCTTAAACCTCTTGCACCTGTTTTTTTGCTAATTGCTTTAATTGCAATTTCTTTAAGTGCAGAGTCTTTAAATATTAATTTAGCTCCATCTAGTTTAAATAACTCTTGATATTGTTTTGTTAAAGAATTTTTTGGTTCTTGCAGTATCTTAATTAAAGATTTTTCATCTAAATCTTCTAGAGTGGCAATCATAGGTAATCTTCCAATAAACTCAGGTATTAATCCATATTTAAGTAAATCCTCAGGCTCTAAGTTCTTCATCCACTCACCAGTCTTTTTATCTTGTATATTCTTAACATCTGCTCCAAAACCAATAGATG
Source organism: uncultured Pelagibacteraceae bacterium (assembly GCA_902592265.1). GTDB lineage: Bacteria > Pseudomonadota > Alphaproteobacteria > Pelagibacterales > Pelagibacteraceae > Pelagibacter. Next base: position 74,748 of record CACJDV010000002.1, read on the forward strand.
TTCCTTTATCTCTCTGAGAAATAATCTTATCAAGTCCCGCAAATGCTCCGCCACAAATGAATAAAATATTTGTAGTATCAACTTGTAAGAATTCTTGTTGGGGGTGTTTTCTACCACCTTGAGGAGGTACACTTGCAATTGTCCCTTCCATTATTTTTAATAAAGCTTGTTGAACACCTTCACCTGAAACGTCTCTTGTAATAGATGGATTTTCAGATTTTCTGCTAATCTTATCGACCTCATCAATGTACACAATTCCCCTTTGGGCTTTTTCAACATTATAATCTGCTGCTTGTAACAATTTTAAAATAATATTTTCTACATCCTCTCCTACGTAACCTGCCTCAGTTAAAGTTGTTGCATCAGCCATTGTAAATGGAACATCTAAAATTCTAGCCAGCGTTTGTGCTAATAATGTTTTTCCACATCCAGTTGGACCAACTAAGAGTATATTAGATTTTGCAAGCTCTACATTTTTACTCGTTTTATTTTCATAATTTAGTCTTTTGTAATGATTGTGAACAGCTACTGATAAAACTTTTTTTGCATGAGATTGTCCGATTACATAATCATCTAGGACTGTACAAATTTCTTTTGGTGATGGTAAACCATCTTGATGTTTTACAAATGTATCTTTACTTTCCTCTTTTATAATGTCCATGCAAAGTTCAACACACTCATCACAAATAAATACAGTTGGACCTGCAATTAATTTTCTTACCTCGTGTTGGCTTTTGCCGCAGAAGGAGCAATAAAGAATATTTTTATTATTTGTGTTCATAAAATTTTAAACGAATCAATAGAACTACTTTATTATAAATGACTCCTATTAATCAAGTTTTGGATTTTGTGAACTATATGTGGTGTTCTAAGATCTTTTCTCTACTACAGAATCTATTAGTCCAAAAGATTTGGCCGCGTCTGCTGTCATAAAATTATCTCTTTCTAAAGCAGTTTTAATTTCATCCACAGATTTGCCAGTATGTTTGGAATATATTTCATTCAATCTTTTTTTTAATGATAATACTTCATTCGCATGAATTTCGATATCAGTAGCCTGTCCTTGAAAGCCAGCAGATGGTTGGTGAACCATAATTCTTGAATTTGGAAGTGAAAATCTTTTTCCTTTTGTTCCTGCTGATAATAAAAAAGATCCCATTGAAGCTGCTTGTCCAATGCATAAAGTTGAGATATCGGGTTTTACATATTGCATTGTATCGTAAATACCTAAACCTGCTGTAACAAGTCCACCTGGACTATTAATATATAAAAAAATTTCTTTTTTAGGATCCTCTGCTTCTAGAAATAATAATTGAGCTGTAATTAATGAAGCTACATTGTCATTTATTTGACCTGTCAAAAAAATAATTCTTTCTTTTAACAGTCTTGAATAAATATCGTAGGCTCTTTCCCCTTTGTTTGATTGCTCAACAACCATAGGTATTAAGCTACTCATATGCTCTGATAATTTATTATTCATAAAACTGATTCGTATTACTTATACAACTTGAGATTACTTTTTGCTAACTTTTTTTGTTTTTTTGGCAGGAGACTTAGTTTTTGGGGTGGTTTTTTTTACCTCTTTTTTTTTAGTTTCAATTTTATTATTTGAAGCTTGTTTTGTTTCGTCATCTTGATTTTGAGATTGTTTTAATATTTTTTCTGCTTCTTCTTTTGAAACCTCTTTTTTATTAGATTTAGCTTTTTGTTTAACAAGATTCAAAATTTTTTCTTCATATACCGTTCCTCTTAAGCTAGCGAGAGCTGATTGATTTTTTTGATAAAAATCCATTACCATTTTTTCCTGACCAGGCATCATTCTTATTTGTTTTTGAACCTCAGCTTGCAATTCTTGTTCTGATACTTTTATCTGATTTTGTTCACCAAATTCGTTTAAAATTAAACCAACTTTAATTCTTTTTTTTGCTATCTCTTCAAAATTATCTTTACTTTTTTTTTTATCTTCGTCTGTCATTCCTTGAGAGAGAACTTTCACTTCTTCATCAACTAAATTTTGTGGGATTTCGTCTACTTTAAATTTCTCTAATTCTTTAAGAATTTGATTTTTTGACAATCTATCTAGTGAATTTTTATATTCATCATTAATTTGTTTTGAAATAAGAGTTTTCAAATCTTTTAAGTCTTTTGCCCCAAGATTTTTTGCAAATTGATCATCAATTTTTACTTCATCCGAAATTTTTACCGACAATATCTTACAATTAAATTTTGCTTTTTTATTTACTAAGTCTTTTTCAGGAAAGTTTTCAGGCAAAGTAGCTTCAACAATTTTTTGATCATCTTTTTTAACTCCAATTAATTGTTTATCAAAACCTTTTAAAAATAAATCTTTACCTAAAGTTAATTGTGTATTTTTCCCTTCCCCTCCTTTAAATGATTTTTCATCAACAGTTGCAGTATAATCAAATGTTACAAGATCTCCCTCTTTTGCTTTGGTTTCGGGTGGAGCATCTTTGAAGCTGGGTGTGTTTTTAGCTATCTCTTTAATTCTTTTTTCGGTTTCACTCTCGTCAATTTTAACTGTGTATTCATCAAATTTAATATTTTCTATAGATTTTAATTCAACTTTAGGAAACTCTGTGACGGAAATTATATATTCTAGATCTTTATCTTCACCATACGTTTTGAGATCCAATTTTGGTTGTCCTGCTGGTTTTATTTTGTTTTCCTCTAAAGCCTTTGTAGTTGTGTCTTTTAAAACTTTGTCTAAAACTTCGCTAAATACTGCTTTACCAAACTGTCTTTTTAAAACTTCTACTGGAACTTTTCCTGGTCTAAACCCTTTTAAATTTACAGTACCTTTAATTTCTTCATACTTTTCATCCATATAAGAATTCATTGTTTTTTTATCAATGAAAACTTTTATATCTTTATTAAGACCTTTTTTATTTTCTACAGTAACTTTCATAATAAATTAGTGGTAGGGCGAAAAGGACTCGAACCTTCACAGATTGCTCTATCGGTTCCTAAGACCGACGCGTCTACCAATTCCGCCATCGCCCCACAAATTTAAGAGGTTTTATATATGATTGAAACTATTTGTCCAACGACAATTATTGTAAATTATATAATTTTTACTCTATAATATTATTATGATTGTTTCTCCATGTATAAGTATTTGCAAAACTGATCCAAAAACTGGCTATTGCTATGGGTGTGGAAGAAATAATGAAGAAAAAAAAATCTGGAAACTTGAAGATACAACTGATGAGTGGAAAAAAGAAAATCTTGAAGTTATCCAAAAAAGATTAACTGGCTGGCAACTAGAAAGTTTTAAAGAATCCTATACTTATAAAATTGAAAATGGTATCTCTCTTTTTAAAAAAAAATTATTAGATGAGTAAAACTACGATTATAATTATTGTTTATGTTCTGGGTCTTATTTTTGGGGCTCTTTTTCTTGATTTATGGAGTGCCGACACCAACATCATCAAAGGATTAGTAGGACTCGGTTGGACAGCTTTACTTTTAATTGGTTTATTTTTTGCCGAAAAAAATGAAAGAAATTAGATTTTTAATTTTTCTTTTATTAATAATTCTACCTTTCCAACACCTTAAATCAGAAATAATCATTATGAGTAAATGTGATGATAAACAGGATGAATTTTTAAAAAATGAATACATATTAAATCTAGACGAATTAATCATGACTAGAAATTATGTTTACAAGGAAAAAACATATCAAAAATATCGATTAACTGATTTAAGTACTAAAAAATCTAACTCTTATGTTCGAAATATTTATGAAGAAAATGGTAAAATACTCACTCATAAGCACGGATATCCTCAATTTTATACTCAAATTCTTTTTGAAAAAGACAAACAAGAAATTTTCATGAAAACTGTTCTTAATGATGAAGAAGGAATATCTAAAATTTCTTCTTGTAAAAAAATTGAGAAATTTAAAAAAGAAAGTTAACTTTTTTTATTTTTCTTGGAGAAATTTTTTTTTCTATTTCCAAATCTATTGTTAGTAATGTTACTTCTATGTTTTGCGTAAGCTTGTTTTTGGGCTTGTTTCATTGCTCGCTTTGATGACATAATTTTAAAAATCTATTTCTATACTACCAATTTTATTAAAATTCTTATCTGCAATAACTATTTCACCCGATGAAGGAGCATAATCTAAAGCCTCAGATATTACCACATAATGTGTCACAAAAATTAAATTTTCATTACTTTTGAATTTTTTAACATAATTTTTCAAATCCAACATTTGTCTTTTTTTATTGTTAGCAAACTTTGCGCTAAAAAAGGAATTTAAAAAATCTTTTGTTTCAAAATTTATAAAGGCTAATTTAGCAGTCTCTTTACAACGACACCATTCACTTGAAAAAACTTTAAAAATTGGAACATTGTTTTCTATAAAAAAATTTCCAATCTTTTTTGCTTGGTTTCTTCCTTCTACACTCAAATTTCTTTGAGTATCACAGTTATTAATATCAAAATTTTCAGGATCTCCACCACCTGGTGCATATGCGTGCCTAATAAATATAAGTTTACCACCTTTTTTGAGCTTTAAGGATAATTCTTGATTTAAATCTGCTTTAACCGTTGCAGGTAAAGTTATAAAAATAATGAGAAAAAATTTTATAAGTTTCATTAATGACTATTAAATTAAAAAAAATAAATAATACAATTATTAAATGCAAAAAATGTCCAAGGCTTGTTAGTTTTATTAAAAAAATTTCAACACAAAAAAGAAAACAAAATAAGAATGAAAAATACTGGGGAAAACCAGTCCCGGGCTTTGGTGATAAAAAAGCAAAATTGATGATCTTAGGTCTTGCTCCTGCGGCTCATGGTGGAACAAGAACTGGAAGGGCATTCACAGGAGATAAATCAGGGAATTTTTTATTTAAAAGTTTATTTTTAACAGGAATTTCTAATCAAGATTTTTCAGAAAAAGCAAATGATAATTTAAAATTACATAATACTTACATAACTAATATTCTTAAATGTGTTCCTCCAGGTGATAAACCAGAAGGTAATGAATTAAATCGCTGTTCAAATCATTTTGAAAATGAAATTGAAAATTTAAAAAATCTTAAAGTGATCATAACTCTTGGAAAGGTTGCATTTGATAATTGTTTAAAAATTTATAAAAAAAAGTTTACGCTTAGCAAAAAATATGAATTCAGACACGGAAACAAATATTTATTACCAGATAATAAAGTTTTAATTGCTTGTTATCATCCAAGTCCAAGAAATGTAAATACAAAATTAGTTACGACTACCATGATTAACAAATTACTTATTAAAGCAAAGAAAATAGCTATGATTTAATAGTATCACAAAAATAAGGTTTAAATTTTGAGTAAATTTCATCGGGTATTTTTACTGGTTTACCTAAAACATTAACAAAAACTAAATGAACCTGTGCCTCAACTATAGTGTCATCACCTTTGGTTATTATTTGATTCATAAAAAAAGATGTTTTGGTTATAGATTTGACAAAAGATCTTATAGTTAGTTGATCCTCAAGACTTGCTGGTTTTTTATATTCAATGTTGCAAGCTTTTACTATGATTAATGAACCAAAATCTTTTTTTACTTTCTGATTACTGTACCCAATTAAGTGTAGAGCTTCTGTTCTAGCCCTCTCTAAAAACTTTAAATAATTAGCATAATATACGACACCTCCAGCATCAGTATCCTCATAATAAACTTTTAAAGTGTAAAAAAAGTTTTCATGCATAGTGTAATTATACCAAAAAAATAAACTATTTAATAGAAACTAAGGTATAAGAAGTTAATGAATATATTTGTAATTTGGCTAGTAATGGTTACTGCCTGGAACTTTGGATATCCACAAGCTAGTCCTTTGGAAGATGTAATTGTAGCTGTTGTTCTATCTTTATTTAATATTTATTTAAAAAAATATCTTAAATTTTAATTATTCAGATGAAAAATATATATTTTGAAAATAAGCTACAGATTTCATTTTAGAATTATCAGTATCAGACATAATAGCAAGCCCATCAAGCTCATTGACTTCTAGATCGTGCAACCTTTTAAAATCCTCCTTAACATTAGCTTTAACTGTTACCCATTTATTCAAATTAACTTTTGTACTAGCTAAAACATTATCTATCGATTTTTTTGTATATGGGCTTGAAAAATTAGACCCAACATCATTATTACTTGAGAAAACATAATTAATAGCTCTATTTGACAATGGTGTGGCTCCAGTTTTTTTAATAACAAAAACTCTTGCAGCAAAATCATGCCCTTTTTTAGTATTTTCTTTGATACCTGAAAGATCTTTCTCAATTTTCCACGTTATATTTATGAATGGGGTCTTATCTAAGTCTATCTTGATCTCTTTTCCGAGACCAGAGGCAGCATTATCAGCAACCGCTTTTAAATAATTTCCTTTATCATTCGTTCCAACTGTATAAAGTGTTTTATTTTTGGCCCCTCTTACCTTTCTAACCTGAAGTTCTGTAAGCTCTGTTTCAGTAAAATCAAAGACTTGCAGTTCTTCTGCTGAAGACAATTTAATAGAAAAAATTGCGATAATTAAAATGTTTAATATAATTTTCATAAAAATTTAAAAAAATTCTTAATACATTATTTAGACAAAATTTAAACATCCAATATTCAACATTTAAAACTATATCTAAAATATGAAGACAATTTCATTTTTTATACTCCTTATTTACTGGTCTATAATGATTTTTGCACCAGTTATGTCTAAAGATATCAAGTTTAGTAGAGCTAAAATTAATAATATTAAAATAGTTGAGCAAAAACCAGAAAGTTAATAAGTAGAACGGCCGCCACTAATATCAAAGACTGCAGCTGTTGAGAAAGTATTTTCCTCAGAAGAAAGCCAACAAATTAATGATGTAAACTCTTCAACCTCTAAAAATCTTCCTCTAGGCACTTTTGATAGCATTCTTTGGACATGTTCTTTAGTCATTTGATCTAAAATTCTGGTTTTTGCTCCCGCTGGAGTTACTGCATTTACAGCTATATTTTTATCTGCAAGCTCTTTACCTAATGATTTAGTTAAACCTATCGCACCCGCTTTTCCAACACTATATGCACTTGCATTGGCATTTCCATCTTTTCCAGCTACTGAGGCCACATTTACAATCCTCCCATAATTGTTCTTAATCATATTTGGCACTATCGACCTGCAACAATTAAAAGTTCCCATTAAATTAATCTCTACAACCTTTTTCCACATTTCTATGTCATACTCCCATAATGTGGCTGTAGGGCCAGTTATTCCTGCATTATTAATTAAAATGTCAATATTTGAGTTTTTTGTAATTTCTTTAACAATTTTATCAACTTCCTCATATTTAGACACATCTACAACATGAGAACTTAAATTAAGACTATCTAAATTTTTAACAGCAACCTCTGTAGCTTTAGGGTCGTTATCCCATATTATTACACTAGCACCAGACTCTAAAAGCCTTTTAGAAATATCAAATCCAAACCCTTGGGCGCCTCCAGTTACGACGGCAGTTCTATTTTTAAAATCATAACTAATTTTTTTCATTTTTTTATTCTCTTGCTAGTAAATAATATGTAAAAGCAGCGACAGTTGCTCCTATAATCCAAGAAAATGATTGAAGAAACATCAAATTAGCATTCCAAATTGTTGAAGCAGAAAAAATAAAACCTATAATTGCAGAATAAACTGCTTTTATATGCCAGCCCCCACTATAATAGTAAATTCCGTTATTCTCTAAAGAATATATATCTTTATTATTTATTTTGCTCTTTTGAATAAAATAAAAGTCAGAAATCATAATTCCAAAGAGTGGTCCAAAAAAAGCTCCAAAAGTATCTATGAAAGATAAAGCTCCAACTTGACTTAAAAAAGTTAGCCAAAACACTCCAATTATAAAACCTAGAATTGAAATTATTGCACCCGCACTCCTTGTAGATAAAGAGAAAGGTAAAAAATTTATTAAAGTGTATTGAGATGGAATAAAATTAACTATTAAATTTGTCGAAGCAGAAGCAATAATTATAAAAATTAAAGCTAAGACAACCAGGAATAAATTATCTAGTTTTCCAATAATATCTGTTGGATTCGTTAGTATTCTATTCAAATTTTCTGGATCTTGCTTCAAAAAAGCATCCATGCCAGAAACAATAAATAAAGCAAAGAAAGAGAAAATCAGTAAATTTAAAATTAAGCTTAAGTTTCCTTTTTTGAGCTGACTTTCATCTTTAACATACCTGGAAAAATCCCCAAAACTCAAAATAACAACTGAGAAATAAGCAAACACTGTACTAGTAACAGTTATTAATGGCCCAAAATTATTTTTATTAAGAAAATTCTCAGTATTTAAAATATTTAAAAAAGCTTGAGAAGTAAATTTAACATCATTAAGCAAAACTGATAAAAAAAATAATAACATACCAAAATACACAGTAATAGCTGAAAAAATAATTATTCTTTTATTTACATTCATTCCAGCACTAAATAAAAACCCTTGCAAAATTAATGCAATGATAATTGCTGTCCAATCGATTAAATTCATTCCTAAAAAGAATGTTAGAAACATTTCTTTATCAAGGATTGCGGGCTCTGCTGAAAAAACTGCTATTCTTATTAAATAACTAAATGCTTTTGATAAAAAATATGTTTGAATACCAAATAAAAAAACACCAACAAAAAATCTTATCAATCCAAAGTATTTCGCACCAGTAATTCCAAATGATGATCTTAGTAAAACTACAAAGGGTAATCCATTTTTTTGGGATGGTTTTCCTATCCAATTTGAAAAAATATATATTAATAGTGCTCCAAGTATTGTTCCAATGAATACAACGAAAGTATTAAGATCATAAATTAAATAAAGAGACACGATCAATGAAAAGCCAATAACACTTTGTATGTTTACGCCCCAAAAGCAAAATAGAACTTTCCAATCCCAATTTTTATCAATTGGATTTACTGAAACCAAATCCCAATTAGTAAGATTTTTTTTTTTATTTTGAGGACTCACTTAAACAATATAAAACTTTAAATTTCTACTGTCCATATAAGAGAGTTGGTAACCATAAAGCGATTTTTGGAAATATGATTATCAAAATTAACCCAAAAATTTGTAAGACCATAAACTGCATCATTCCATAGTAAATATCTTTTAAATCCCACTCTGGCACTACTCCTTTTAAAAAATACGCAGATAATGCGACTGGAGGTGAAAGCCAGGCGGTTTGTAAATTTACAGCCACTAGGATAGCAAACCAAGTCAAATTAAATCCTAATGCTTCAATCAATGGTAATATTATTGGAACGATAATCATTACTATAGGTACCCATTCTAGAGGCCATCCCAATAAAAATATCATTACCATAACCATTGCTAGAATTAAATATTTATTCATTTCAAGACCTAATAGAAATTCAGTTAATAAAGTTGGCGTTCCAAGTCTTGCGAAAACAGCACCAAAAAAATTTGAAGCTGCAACTAAAACCATTATCAATGCTGTAATTTCAAGTGTTTTAACTAATGCTTCTTGTAACTTTGAAAGAGTTAATTTTTTATAGGCTAATGAAAGGAGCAAGGCACCCATCGCTCCACATCCTGCAGCTTCTGTCGGTGTTGCAAAACCGAATAAGATACTACCTAATGCTGCAAATACTAAAGCTGCTGGTGGCACTAGACCTAAAAAAAATTCAATCCAAACATCCTTCATGCTCGCAGCTCTCATGTCTTCAGGTATTACAGGTCCTAATTTTGGATTAATCATACATCTAATTGTTGTGTAACCTGCATATAAACTTGCAAGAAGAATTCCTGGTATGATTGCGGCAGCAAATAAATCTATTACTGGGATTTCCATTATAGGTCCCATAACAACTAACATAATACTTGGAGGAATTAATATTCCTAAAGTTCCTCCGGCTGTAATAGTACCAGCTGCAAGTCTCACATCGTAACCAGATCTATTCATAGATTTTGCAGCCATAATTCCAAGTATTGTTACAGAAGCACCAACAATTCCTGTTGCAGCAGCAAATATTACAGAAACAAATAAAACTGCATAATATAAAGATCCTTTAACTTTTGCTAACATCATTTGGAACGCTGAAAATAATCTTTCCATCAATCCAGCTTGTTCCATCATAATTCCCATAAAGACAAAAAGTGGGACGGCGGCAAGTGTCTGCTCCGTCATTACCATAGAGAATTGGAGAGTCATTAAATAAAAAACTAGTTTTCCAAATCCTAAATAACCAAATACGAAACCTAAGAAAATTAATGTAAATGAAATTGGGAAACCTACAAATATTGCAAATAACATTACTCCAACAAGAATAAAACCTAATATGGCTGGGTCAATAAACTCAGCTATCATTTAGTCTCTCCAGGCCACTCACCTTTTTTAGCTGCCCAATAACTTTTGAGAAGTTCTGAAACTCCTTGAACTAGTAAAAATACTATACCAATTAGTAAGCAGGTTTTTATTGGCCACATGTAAGGCATCCATGTGGTATCCATACCTCTTTCACCTCTTTGAATTGACTCTCCAACAAATCCGATAGTCATATAAAGAAAAACAATTAAACCTGGAAAATAGAATAATAGATATAACCAAAAATCTATTAAACCTTGATTTTTAGTTTTAAAATTTCTGTATAAAAAATCTGCTCTTATATGAACTCCTCTAGAAAGAGCATAACCAGCACCTAACATAAAAAGTGCTCCATATAAAAAACGACTTATATCATAAGCCCAAATTGTTGGTGCTAAAAATAATTTTCTTGCAAGAACTTCATAGGTCATTGCAAAAATTAATGGCATCAATATCCAGCAAACAATATTACCAATCCATTTACTGAATTTATCAATACTTGTAATAGATTTGGCCATCCATAATGGCATGTCTTCAGGCATTTTTCCCAAACCGCCTCGCCTTTCGGCAATCATTTCATCTGATATATCTAGTTTATCTGGTTCTTCGGCCATAAAGTTTATGTATAAAAAATTAGAGCGGACTGTAAAGTCCGCTCTAATTAAATAAAGATTAATTACTGATTACTTTAATGTTTCTGCGTGGGCCATTCCTAGCTTCGCATTAGACATTTGAGCACCACTCCAGAATGGAACTGCAATATCAGCAAATTCTTTCATCGAGTTATAAACTTCGTTAAAGAATTTATTTTCTTTTGCATTTTTATTTAAAGATGCTTTTGCTGCAGCCATATATTCTGTGAAATAATCTGAAGGTGTATCTTCTAGAATTACTCCATGTTTAGTAGTTAATTCTTGTAATGCTTTACCATTCTCATAGATTCTGTAACTTAATGATTTAGCTAATGAAGCATTAGCTGCAACCTCAAGAGACTTTTTTTCATGATCACTCATAGCATTATAAGTTTTTCCAGTAATATAAAAGTCAGCATTTACCACTACTTGGTGTAAACCTTGTAGATAATAGTGCTTTAACACTTTTTGGAAACCAAATGTTAAATCTGGTTTTGGACAACACCATTCAGCGGCATCAATAGTTCCTGCTTCAAGAGCTGGTAGAATATCTCCACCACCCATTGCAACAGATGCTATACCGATGTCTTTGTAAGTTTGTCCTGGAATTCCTGGAGGAGTTCTGAATTTATATTTTCTAAAATCAGCCATATCTTTAATTGGTTTTGGAAACCAACCTAAAGCTTCTGGGCCAACTGGTTGAATCATAAATCCTTTTATGTCTCTTCCCATTTCTTTCCAAAGTTGGTCGTATAATTCTTTACCACCACCATATTGGAACCATGATAGGAACGCTATATTGTCGATACCAACTCCACCACCAGCTACTGGAGATCCAAATAACATAGCAGCAGGATGATCACCTGACCAATAGTGTGTCCAAGCAAATCCGCAATCAATTAGACCTTTATCTACAGCATCTAGAGTTTCTTTAACTCCAACCACTGCACCGGCAGGTAAAATTTCAAATTTCAAAGAACCACTTGTTAAAGTTGTTACTGTGTCAGTAAAATCTTTTAACATTTTAACTTCATCAGCCTTAGTGTTAAGAACAGTCTGACATTTTAGTGTCTTTGCAGCATTAGCACTAGATGCAAATCCAAGTACCAAAACAGTTGCAAACAACATTGAAATGATTTTTTTCATTATATTTCCTCTTGTTAGTTAAATTTAACGAATACATACAATCAGAAAAACAAAGGTCGTACAAGTGACAATTGATTAATATGAGTGTAAAGATGGACAAATGAGATTTATAAAAAAAACTTTTCAACTATAGATGGAAAACTTTGATTTTATAATTTTAGGAGCTGGATCTGCTGGATGTGTTTTGGCAAATAGATTGTCTGAAAATCCAAAAAATAAAGTTCTCTTGATTGAGGCTGGCGGTAAAGATAATTATCCTTGGATACACATACCAGTTGGTTATTTCAAAACGATGCATAATCCTTCGGTTGATTGGTGTTATAAAACTGAGCCTGATGAAACAATGAATAATCGATCAATTCGTTATCCTAGGGGAAAAACTTTAGGAGGAAGCTCAGCTATTAATGGTTTGTTATATATAAGAGGTCAAAGTAGAGATTATGATGTTTGGCGTCAACTTGGTAATACTGGTTGGGGTTGGGATGATGTTCTGCCTTACTTTATAAAAGCTGAAGATCAAGAACGTGGTAAAAATGATTACCATGGTGTTGGAGGGCCTTTGTCTGTTTCAGATCAAAGAATTCAATTACCGCTGTTAAATGAATTTCAAAATGCAGCAGAGGAATTTGGTATTCCAAAAACGAAAGATTTTAATACTGGTGATAATCATGGGTGTGGATACTTTCAAGTAACTGAGAAAGATGGATTTAGGTGTAGTACTGCAGTTGGATATTTAAACCCAATTAAAAATAGAAAAAATTTAAAAATTATTACTCATGCTCATGTAAAAAAAATAAATTTCGAAAATAAAACTGCTAAAAATATTGAGTACTGGCAAGAAAATGCTTTAAAAAAGGTTGCAGCTAACAAAGAAATAATACTCTCATCTGGGTCAATTGGATCACCTCAGATTTTGCAAACTTCTGGGATAGGTAATTCAGAAAAATTAAAAGACCTAGGTGTTACTATGGTGCATGAACTAAAGGGAGTTGGAGAAAATTTACAAGATCATTTAATGTTTAGACCAATTTACAAAGTTAATGGACTTAAGTCATTAAATAAAAAAGTAAATAGTTTATTTGGTAAATTAATGATTGGTCTAGAATATGTTTTTAATAGAAGTGGACCAATGACAATGGGCGCTAGCCAAATGTGTATGTTTGCTAAGAGTGATCCCTCTTTAGAATTGCCAGATCTTCAATGGCATGTGCAACCAATGAGTATGGACACTTTAGGTGCTACAAAAAACCACGACTTTCATGCATTCACACCTACTGTATCAAATATAAGACCAACAAGTAGAGGTCACGTAAATATTATTAATAAAGACTCAAGAATTTATGCAAAAGTAAAACTTAACTATCTTTCAACTGACCATGATCGTTTAGTTGCTGCAAAAGGTTTGAAACTTACAAGGAAAATAGTAATGGAGTCTGAAACTTTTAAAAAATATAAACCAGAGGAATATAGACCTGGTATTGATATTAATGACGATGAAGAACTTGTAAAAGCTGGATCCAATTATGCGCAAACTATTTTTCATCCAGTTGGCACATGTAAAATGGGACAAGATGATATGGCAGTAGTTGATGAAAATCTTAAAGTAAAGGGATTAAATAATTTAAGAGTAATTGATGCATCAATAATGCCTAATATAACTTCGGGTAATACTAATGCACCTACAATAATGATTGCCGAAAAAGGTGCTGATATGATACTTAGAAGTTAATGCTCTTTGATTTT
>CACJDV010000003.1 GCA_902592265.1 uncultured Pelagibacteraceae bacterium
TAGGGCCCCAAAAAATATTGTTGAACAAGAAAAAACTAACTATAGTAACTTAAAAAATGATATCAAAAAAATATCTATAACAATTGAAAGTTTATAATGCGGAAATTTAATAAGAAAAAATTACCAAGTAGACATACATCTTTAGGACCCGATAGAGCTCCTCATAGATCTTTTTATTATGCAATGGGAGAAACAGAAAAAGATGTTGCTAAACCTTTTGTTGGGGTTGTATCAACATGGAACGAGGCAGCTCCTTGTAATATAGCCTTAATGAGACAAGCCCAGTCTGTTAAAAAGGGTGTAAGAGCATCAGGTGGAACACCAAGAGAGTTTTGTACAATTACCGTAACAGACGGTATTGCTATGGGTCATGAGGGAATGAAATCCTCATTAATATCAAGAGAAGTTATTGCTGATAGTGCTGAATTAACTGTTAGAGGACACTGTTATGATGCTTTAGTAGGTATTGCAGGTTGTGATAAGTCTTTACCAGGTTTGATGATGTCGATGGTTAGATTAAACGTTCCAAGTGTATTTATATATGGTGGTTCAATACTGCCAGGTAAATACAAAGGTAAAGATGTGACTGTCGTAGATGTTTTTGAAGCGGTTGGAAAACATTCATCAGGACAAATGTCTGCAAAAGAATTAAGAAAACTAGAATTAGTTGCATGTCCAACAGCAGGAGCTTGTGGAGGACAATTTACTGCTAACACTATGGCCTGTGTATCAGAAGCTATTGGTTTAGCACTACCTTATTCAGCTGGAACACCAGCACCATACGAAGAAAGAGATAAATATGCAAAAGCAAGTGGGCGAATGGTTATGGAATTGTTAGCTAAAAAAATTAAACCAAGAGATATAGTTACAAGAAAAGCTTTAGAAAATGCTGCAACAATTGTTGCCGCAACAGGTGGATCAACCAATGCAGGCTTACATCTACCGGCAATAGCAAATGAAGCAGGTATTAAATTTGATTTAATGGATGTTGCAAAAATATTTAAAAGAACTCCATATCTTGCCGACTTAAAACCAGGTGGAAAATATGTTGCAAAAGATATGTGGTTAGCAGGTGGAGTACCAATGCTTTTAAAAACTCTTTATGAAGGTGGTTATATTCATGGAGATTGTATGACTGTTACAGGTAAAACAATGAAAGAAAATTTAAAGGGAATTAAATTTAATCCAAAACAAAAAGTAATGAGATCATTTAAAGATCCATTATCTCCGACAGGTGGTGTTGTTGGTTTAAAAGGTAATTTAGCTCCTGAAGGAGGAATTGTTAAAATTGCTGGACTTAAAAAATTACAATTTACTGGAAGAGCAAGATGTTTTGATAATGAAGAAAGTGCAATGAAAGCAGTACAAAGTAGAAAATATAAAGATGGTGATGTAATTATTATTAGATATGAAGGACCAGTTGGTGGACCAGGTATGAGAGAAATGCTTTCAACAACAGGTGCAATTTATGGACAAGGTAAAGGAGAAAAAGTTGCTTTAATAACTGATGGAAGATTCTCTGGAGCAACTCGTGGATTTTGTGTAGGCCATGTAGGACCTGAGGCTGCATTAGGTGGACCGATCGCTCTGTTACGGAATGGAGATATTATTGATATTGACGCTAAGAAGGGAACAATTAATGTTCGATTAACTAGAGCACAATTAGCTTCAAGAAGAAGAAAATGGAAGGCTAGAAAATCTGATTTTGGATCAGGAACTCTTTGGAAATATGCACAAACTGTTGGACCTGCGTATTTAGGAGCACCAACACATCCAGGTAAGAAAAACGAAGTTAAGGATTACTCAAAAATTTGATGAAAATTCGCCCTGTTATTTTATGTGGTGGCGCTGGAACAAGACTTTGGCCTAAAGCTAAAAAACATCAAGCAAAACAATTTATAGATTTCGGTAATTGGACTTTGTTGGGTAAAACTTTAGAAAGAGTTAAAGCATCGATATATGATGCTCCAATTATTAGTACTAATGCAAAATATTTAAAACAAGTAAAGCAACACTTAAAGAAACACAAAATAAGAAAATTCAAGATAGTTTTGGAACCAGCTAAAAGAAATACCGCACCAGCTATTTTAAGTACGGCATTAATAAAGGATATACCTAGCGAACAACCTTTAATGTTCTTGGCTGCTGATCATTTGATAGAGAAGGTTGCTTTATTTAATAAAGCTATAAAAAAAAACCGAAAGAAACTTACTCATAATAATATCTTTATCTTTGGAATTAAGCCCACAATGCCTTCAAGTGAGTTTGGCTATTTTTTAACAAAAAATACTAAAGTAACTAGATTTATAGAAAAACCAAAAGAGGCTAAAGCTAAACAAATAATTAGTAAAAAAGGTTATTGGAATTCTGGAATGTTTTATTTGAGAAAAGATTCAATAATTAATAATTTCAAGAAATACCAACCAAATATTTACCGAAATTGTAATAAAGCTGTAACAAAAGCAAAATATAAAAGTAATGTGTATTATTTAAACAAACAAGCATTCACCAAAGCAACAGCTAAGTCCTTTGACTATGCAATATTAGAAAAAACTAAAGATATAAATGCGATCAAATTAGATATTCTATGGTCTGATTTAGGTTCTTGGAAAGAAATCTGTAAGATGTATGGAAGAAATAAAAGACATTATTATAAAAAGAAGAATGTATTTCATAGACCTTGGGGTAGTTATGTAAATCTATTTAATGGTAAGAAATTCCTAATTAAAGAATTATATGTAAAACCAAAAGGTATATTAAGTCTTCAAAAACATAATCATAGAGCTGAGCATTGGGTCGTTACTCATGGTAAACCTAAAATTACATTAAATAAGAAATATTTTACTATGAAACCTGATGAAACAATTTTTATTCCATTAGGTGCAATCCATAGAATAGAAAACCCTTATAAAAAACCAGTGAAAATTATTGAAGCACAATTAGGCTCAATTTTAAAAGAAACAGATATTGTTCGATATCAGGATATTTATGGCCGTGTTAAATAATTAACACAACCACAAAAATATATTTAAAACCAATCGTTTGGTATTATTACATAATGTATTGCAAGTACTATACCTACTGAAACAGTTAAGCCGAATACCATTTTTAGGAAATCTTTTCCAATTAATGGAAAGACGTAACCTAACTTATATTCTTTGTTCATGGTAGCTATAGCAAGTTCTCTTCCACATAATAAACCAACAAAAACCCATGTCGTAGACATAGGTAAATCGTTTAGTTCTTTGAAGTAGAATAAGACACCAGCATATATTACGTTAATAATTGTCGCTGATCTTGCATATCTAGTTCCTGTTTTTTCAAGAACAACTTTTTGAATTGGTCCACCTTGAATGTAGAAAATATAGAATAACAGAGCTGTAAAGTAACCCATTACTATTAAAAGTAATGTTAAATCCAATTGTCTAGGTAGATACACGGCAATATTAGCCACGTCGTGAGACAACCACACCCACCATAACCAACCAGAAGAAATCCAAACACTATTTCTCCAGAAGCCTAC
The DNA here is from genome assembly GCA_902592265.1 of uncultured Pelagibacteraceae bacterium. GTDB lineage: Bacteria > Pseudomonadota > Alphaproteobacteria > Pelagibacterales > Pelagibacteraceae > Pelagibacter. The sequence goes on from CACJDV010000003.1 coordinate 3,524, forward strand.
CCATTTTTCATCTACTTCATCAAATTTTTCATTAATGAATTTAGAAACAGCTATCCAAGCAATATAAGCAACCATTGCTGCTAAACCATAACCAACGACGCTTTTCATAAGCATTTTTTCAAGCACAACCGTTGAGGCAAATGCTGAAAGAACTAAAAAGGTAGTTGAAACTGGTATTCCAATTCTTGTTAATAATAACAGTATTGCAGGCGCTACTGCGTGATACCATTGAATTTCTTGATAAGGTATTCTAGTTAATCTTCCATAAGAAATATCACCATCATACGAATACCATCCCCATGCTAACGCAATAATCATAACAGCTGATGCAGATCCTGCAAGAGTATACCATTTAAACCACTTCTTTTTTGAAGCTATAAATGTACCTAGTGTTTGAATTGAGTCGTTAGCGATAACGCTATAACCGGCAAGGGCAAACCCTATAACCGTGTAAATTAAAGTCATATCCATTTTTATCTCCTTTATATTATTGTTTTCGGTTCCTATCGATTCATGACTTAAGACTTATGTAATGTGATAATAAAAATAATTCTATAAAAGAATGAAATAATATGAGAATCAGGAGGGGGATTCATCAACTAGTAAACTATTAAATATTGATGTCTACTTTTAAATATTTTTATTTCTCAATAAAGTTGTATTTATTTAATTAATTTCTTAATAAAATATACAGCAATAAGAGCTCCCAAAAATTCAGCTAAAATATATGTAGGCGTATTTAAATAATTAATTCCTGTAAAAGAATCAGTAAAAGTTCTAGCTATTGCAACAGCTGGATTTGCAAAAGATGTTGACGATGTGAACCAATAACCAGCCATAATATATGTTGCTACACTTGCAGCAATTGTTATTTTGCCATCTTTTTGGGTAGCAAAAATAATAAAAATTAAACCAAAAGTAGCAATTATTTCAGATAAGAAAATATGAAAGCCATCTCTATTTTTTGTCGATAACTCAAGAATATCGTGTTCAAAAAAAACATTAGCCAACATAACACCTAGCAAACAACCAAGTATTTGTGCAGAAATATATATAATGAGAAGTTTTCCATTGATTTTTTTTCTTAAAAACATCGCTAAACTCACAAAGGGATTAAAATGTGCACCTGAAATATTTGCAAAAGCAGTTATTAAAACAAATAGACCAGCTCCAGTTGCGAGTGTATTAGCTGTTAATCTCAAAGCATTATCATTTGTGAGATTTTCAGCCATTATTCCAGACCCAACAATAACCATTACTAAAAAGCTACTTCCAATAAATTCACCTAAAAATATTTTGTTAGTATTTTTCATTTAGAATCCAATTTTTAATTCTTTTATCAATATTATTAAAAGTATCAGTAATTATCTTAAATTTTTTATCCTCACTAGCGTCATTTAGTTTTATTACTGGATCTTCAATATCCCAGTGTATGATTTGATTTTCCTTAGGCCAAATAGGACATACTTCATTATTTGCATTATTACATACAGTAATAACATGATCAATTTTGATTTCTCCATTAACAAAAACATTAAAATTTTTGGATGAGTAATTTTGAAGATTGAAACCTTTATTATTTAAAAAATGTTTTATATCTTTGTTAATTTCTCCAGAAGGATTACTACCAGCACTGTAGGCTTTGAATTTATCATTATATCTATTATTAACTAAAGACTCAGCTATGATACTTCTTGCAGAGTTTCCTGTACAAACAAATAATATATTTTTCACTAAATAATAATCTTATAAATTCCTATTAAGAATAATGGTATTTGTAATCCAAAGTTAGTTAGTATTGCTTTATCTTTACTAATAAATCCAGCGACAGTCCATCCAACAACTCCTAATCCATGAAAATATATATTTAAAGGATATATATTTAAGTTTGTAAGAAGTATTCCTACTAAAACTAAAAAAGTACTGATCCACTTTAGATATTTTTTTATAAACATATTTTCTCCTTCTTATTAATTATTACATTAATGTTACAAATTTATTAAGATGTAACAGTATTAGAGAAAATTAGTTATATATTTATGAATAAAAAAACCAACAACTATAAATCCTAAGCCTGTCCCATAAATTAGGAAGAAATTCATGTTAAATGATTTCGCAAAAAAGAAGGGTAAAAAAAATAAATAACTCACAGGTACCGCTACTAGTATGCTCTTAGTAAAAAGAATTGTTTTTTCTATATCATTATGTTCATAGTAGGAAAAAGCTATAGCTATGAGTGATACAAGAGGCAAAGCAATAATAAAACCTGCAAGCTTTGGATTTTGTCCTGAAAGCCAACTGGCGAATGCTATTATTATTGCTGCAAGTAAAATCTTTAAGGTAAAAAATATCATTAATAATTCAAATTTATTTGGTTATACATTTTTTGCATAAACCAAAAAATTCAAGATTATATTTACTATATTTCATACCAGCTTTGTCTTTAAAATTTGATAGATATTTTGAAAGACTAGAATTATTAATTTCTGTTACTTTTTCACAACTTTCACATATAGAAAAAGCAGTAGCTTTTGACACCTGACAACTTGAATTTTGACATGCAATAAAAGCGTTTCTACTTTCAATTTTATGAATTTTTCCAATTTCAACTAACTTATCTAATGCTCTATAAACTTGAAGAGGAGCTTTAATCCCTTTTTTTTGAACATTGAAAAGAATTGAATAGGCTTTCATTGGTTCACGTGATTTATCAATTATATCAAAAATAATTTGCTGATTTTTTGAAAGAGTATGCATTTTGTTTAGTTTACCGATTCCTCATTAATTTTTCAATTTAATCGACTGTTTAATGTTTAATAATGATAAAATAAATAACAATAAAGATGCTGCTATAATTGAAGGTCCAGATGCAGTATTAAATTCTAGTGAAGAAAATAATCCTAAAATTACTGACAACAAACCACCTATAATTGAATACATTACCATTTTCTGAGGGCTTGAAGAGATATTTCTAGCCATCGCAGCTGGTATGATCAACATTCCTGTAATTAATAATAAACCAACCATCTTTATTGAAATAGCAATAATCGCTGCCATCAGAATAGTAAAAATAGCTTTTGCACGATCAGGATTTAAACCTTCTGCTTCAGCCAATTCATAATTAACCGTTGATGCAAACAAAGGTTTCCAAATTAATTTTAGAACTAAGAGGATTAATGCTCCTCCAATCCATATTATCAATAGATCATTAACTGTAACAGCTAATATATCTCCAAATAATAATCCCATAATATCAAATCTAATAAATGATAAAAAACCAATGACCACAAGACCTATTGCGAGTGATGAGTGAGCTAAAAGACCAAGCAAAGCATCACCTGGAAGATTAGTCCTTTTTTGAAGTTGTATTAAAGTTAAAGCTATTAATGACGAAATAATAAATACTGAGAATGCTATATTGAATTCCATTGAGTAAGCCAGTGTTACTCCAAGTAATGCAGAGTGGGCTAAAGTATCTCCAAAATAGGATAATCTTCTCCAGACAACGAAACATCCAAGAGGTCCAGTAACTATGGCAACCCCAACACCTGCTATTAAAGCTCTAATAAAAAAATCATCTAGCATTTAATTTTTCTTTATTTCACCTTCACTTGTATGAACATGATCATGTCTATGCTCATATCTAGATAAAATTTGAGAAGCCTGTTCACCAAACAAAGCTTTGTATTCATTATTTTTCGCTACATCCATTGGTGATCCTGAACAACATACATGACCATTCAAACAAACAACATGATCTGTAGCACTCATTACCGTATGTAAGTCATGAGAAATTAATAAAATTCCACAATTTAATTCATCAGAAATTTTTTTAATTAATTCGTATAAAGCAATCTCACCAGTAAAATCTACACCTTGGACTGGTTCATCGAGTACTAATAACTCAGGTTTCTTCGAAATGGCTCTTGCAAGTAATACTCTTTGAAACTCTCCACCTGATAAATCGCCTAAATTTTTATCTTTTAGATGAATAACACCGGTTAAAGACAAAGCTTCATCAATTAATTCATTACTAATATTTTCAGTTAATATCATGAAATCATTTACTCTTAGTGGTAGTGTCCAATCAATTGAGATTTTTTGCGGTACGTATCCAACTTTACTAGTGTATTTTTCTACAGAACCATCAATCTTTTTATAAATACCTAGCGCAATTTTAGCTGTAGTACTTTTGCCAGATCCATTAGGACCAATTAGAGTAACTATTTTACCTTTTTCAACTTGTAGTGATACTCCTTTGACAAGCCATTTATTATTTAAACTAAAACCAGCTCCATTTAACTTCACAAGTATATTCTGACTTGAGCTCATATTATTCCTTGACTTATAAATGTTATATTATTACATAGTGTTATATTATAACATTTAAATTATACAACATATGAAAAACATAAAAAAATTACCATTTATCTTATCGATATTATCATTCTTAACTATTTTTGTACCTGCAAACGCAGAAATTAAAGTAGTTACATCAATTAAACCAATACATTCTCTAGCTAGTTATCTAATGGATGGGGTGGCAAAACCAGATTTAATAGTGGACGGTTATGCTTCTCCTCATGGATTTGCACTTAAGCCAACTCATGCAAAAATGTTGCAAGAAGCTGATTTGGTTTTTTGGGTTGGTGAGGACTTGGAAAATTTTTTAGAAAAACCATTAAAATCGATTGCTAAAAAGGCTGAAAAAATTGAATTAATGGAAATCAAAGGGTTAACAAAACTTAAATTTAGAGAGAGAAATATTTTCGAGGAACACGACCATGGTCATAAAGAACATGATCAAGATGATCATGCAAAGAAAGAGGACGATCATGATGATCACGATCATGACAAAAAAGATAAAGAACATGGTCATGATGAGCACGGACATGACGATGAGCATAAAGAAGATGGTCACGATGAGCATGGTCATGAAGGACATGCACATGGTGAACATGATCCCCATATTTGGTTAGATCCAATGAATGCAAAAGTAATTTTAAGTGAAATGGCAGAGCATTTAATTGAGAATGACTCAAAAAATGAGGCTAAATATAAAGAAAATTTAAAAAAAGCACATAAAGATTTAGATAAGTTAACTAAGAAAGTAAAATCTGAATTAAATAAAGATTTTAAATCAATAGTATTCCATGATGCGTATCAATATTTTGAAGAGAGATTTGGTGTTAATATTTTAGGCGCATTTACAGTAAATACAGATGTTATGCCCGGTGCTGAGCAATTGGCTGAAATTAGAGAAGTAATTGAGCATGATAAAGTAAGCTGTATATTTTCAGAGCCACAGTTTAACCCTGATATTATTAAGGCTGTAGCAAAAGATACTAACGTTGCAACAGGCGTAATTGATCCATTAGGGGCAACACTTAACCCTGGCAAAGATCTATACTTCGATTTAATTGGCAATATGTCTAAATCTTTTAAAGGCTGTTAAATAAAAATTGATCTTTAACCATTAATAATATCTAATATTGGGATGAGTACCGTTTCCCTCTCATTAGATGAAATTTTTGATTTAGCTAAAAAGACTTTACTAGCTAATGGCTGTGATGATGAAACAGCATCTATTCTCTCTGATTTAATAAGAAATGCTGAAAGAGATGGATCTTTATCACATGGTTTGTTTAGGTTGCCTGCATATGTGAGTGGTTTAAAAAGTGGAAAAATTAATGGTAAAGGAAAACCTGAGGTAAAAAAAATTTCAGCATCAGTAATAAAAGTTCAAGGGAATAATTGTTTAGCCCCTGTAGTTTTAAACAAAGGATTACCTGAATTAGCAAAAGCTGCAAAAGAAAATGGAGTGGCCGTACTTGCTATAAATAATTCTCATCATATGGCTGCGATGTGGCCTGAAACAGAAAAATTAGCAGAGGAAGGTTTAGTTGCCTTTGCTTGCACATCCTACAAGCCTGCTGTAGCACCCGCTGGAGCTATCAAACCCTTGTTTGGAACAAATCCAATTTCTTTTGCATGGCCACGACCAGGAAAAACTCCAGTCGTTTACGATATGGCAACTGCATCAATGGCAATGGGTGAAGTTCAAGTTGCTAAAAGAGAAGGGCATAAAGTTCCACTTGGAACTGGTTTAACTAAGGATGGTAAAGAAACAACTGACCCAGGAGCAATAGCGGATGGAGGTGTATTACTTCCTTTTGGGGGATATAAAGGTTCTGCCATAGCAATGATGGTAGAATTAATGGCTGGCTCATTAGTTGGTGATAATTTTAGTTTTGAGACAGCTGCAAAAGATAATAATGACGGCGGACCTCCTAGTGGCGGAGAATTTATTCTCGCAATCTCACCTGATAAAACCTCTGGGATTGATTGGCAGAAACATGCTGATGAATTTTTTAATAAAATGAAATCGTTCGAGGGAGTTAGACTTCCAGGAGAGAGAAGACATAAAAATAGATTAAATAAGGGCCCTCGAAATATTAACGAAGAGCTGGTTAATAAAATAAAATCTTTAAGCTAAAGTAATTTCTATTGGGGTATGGTCTGAAGGTTTTTCACGGCCTCTTGGATCTTTATTAATATTAATGCTTACAACTTGGTCTATTAAAGAATTTGAAACTAAAAAGTGATCAATTCTCATTCCATTGTTTTTTTGCCATGCACCTCTCATATAATCCCAAAAAGTATATCCTTCTTTAGTTTCATTAAAATGTCTATAAACATCATTAAATCCTAGATTAATCATTTCTCTTAATTTTTTTCTTATTTCTAATCTAAATAGAGCATCATCTTCAAAGCTTTTTGGATTATAGACATCCTCAGCTGCAGGAATAATATTAAAATCACCACCAAGAATTATATTTTGATTTTTTTTGGTTAAAGCTTTTAATTGTTTAATTAAATCATCAAGCCATTTTTTTTTGTAATCATATTTTTCAGTATCAACAGGATTACCATTTGGTGTATAGATATTGATTAATTGAATATTTTTCTTTTTGTGTTCAAGTTCAGCTGAGATTATTCTTGATTGTTTTAGCTTATCTTTGATTAAGTCTGTCTTAACATTTTTTAATTTTCCTTTTGAAATAATAGCAACACCATTGTAACTTTTTTGACCAAATACATGACTTTCATAGTCCATTGAGGAAAAATCATCATAGGGAAAGTTTACATCTTCAGTTTTAATTTCTTGCATCATCACAACATCAGGTTTGTATTTTAGTAGATAACTTTTGATATTTTCAATACGTGCTCGCACAGAATTTACATTCCACGAGGAAATAATCATTAAAGAGAAAACGAAACACCACAACCACAAGAAGATTTGGTTTGCGGATTAGTTATTTTGAATTGTTCACCAATTAATTCAGAAACATAGTCTATTTCTGATCCTTTTAATAAATCTGCAGAGGTTTTATCTATCAATATATTTTCATAATTTAAATCATCAGCTGCTTTTTCTTTGTCAAAAGAAAATTCATATTGGAAGCCTGAGCAACCACCACCTTTGATAGCGATTCTAAAAAACGACCCTTTGTCTTTTTTAGACAGCAAAACATTGATCTGTTTTAGAGCCTTATCAGTAAATTTAATTTCTTTAATCATTATTGATCACTGGTATTACTAATATAATACTTAAATTTTAATTTTAAAGGATGAAAAAATACTCAAAGATTGCTCTTACTAAAAGCAAAGGAAGAATATTCAAAGAATCTGTATCAAAATATAGATCGCCATTTCAAAGAGATAGAGATCGAATAGTTCACAGCGCCTCATTTCGAAGGCTCAAACACAAGACACAAGTGTTTGTTAACACAGAAGGTGATCATTACAGAACAAGATTAACCCATTCAATGGAAGTTGCTCAAATTGCACGATCTATTGCAAGATATCTTGAATTGAATGAAGATCTAGCTGAAACTTTAAGTTTGGCACATGATTTGGGCCACCCACCTTTTGGTCATGCTGGCGAGGACTCTCTTAATGAATGTATGGAAGATTATGGAGGCTTTGATCATAATTTACAAACTCTTCGTGTGGTTATGTTTTTGGAGAATAAATATCTTAAATATAGTGGATTAAATCTTTCAATTGAAACCTTAGAGGGATTGCTTAAGCATAATGGTCCAGTTTATGAATTGGATTTAGTTGATAGTCTTATTGGTGTAAAAAAATTCAATCATAAGATTAATTTTGAGACTTATCCATCATTAGAGGCTCAAGTTTCAGCTATTTCAGATGATATAGCCTATAACAATCATGATATTCAAGATGGTATAAATGCAAATTTATTTAAATTAGAGGAGTTAATTGAAATTAACTTTTTTAAAGATATTTATAAAAGATATAAAAAAAAGATAAACAAACAAAACTATAAAATTGTAACATATCAGATTATAAGAGATTCTATTGATCAAATGATAAGAGATCTAATTAAAAATACCAAAACTAATTTGAAGATTAACAAAATAAAAAATTATAAAGATATTACTAAAGCAAATTTAACAATGGTAGATTTTTCTGAAAAAATCAGAGATTCTATAAATGAAATAAGATTTTTTTTAAAAACAAAGATGTATAATAATAAAGCAGTTCTGAAAAAAAACGATAACGGCAAATTAATAATTAAAAAACTGTTTAACAAAATACAAAAAAACCCCAAAAAATTTATTTCAAAAAATCATCTCTCAAAGAATAAACACAGAGCAATTTCAGATTTTATATCAGGAATGACAGATAGATATGCAATTAACCTTCATAAAAATTTTAAATGAATATTTTCGAACAATATTTAGATAGAATAAAAGAAATCCTTTCAACACTCTCTTCGAACGGAGATTTAATTCTTCCAGACTCACTAAATGGGGTAACTGCAGAAATCCCACCTTCAAAATTTGATAGTGATATTTCTACTAACGTAGCTATGGTCCTTTCTAAGATTAATAATAAATCTCCATCAGATCTAGCTTCAATTTTGGCAGAAAAAATCAAAAATGAGGATAAGTTTATTGAAAACATATCAGTTGTAAAACCTGGTTTTATCAACATTAAATTTAAACCTATTTTTTGGACAAATTTTATTAAAGAGGTGATTAAAAATTCTAAATCTTTTGGAACAAATAAAAATATTAAAAGAAATTACCTAATAGAATTTGTATCTGCTAATCCAACAGGTCCTTTACATGTTGGTCATTGCAGAGGAGCAATATTAGGCGATGTGATGGCCAATCTTTTATTATTTAATAATAATAAAGTTACAAAAGAGTATTATATAAACGATTATGGAAATCAGATTATAAATTTTACAAAGTCTGTTTATTATAGAATAAGAGAGATTTCTTTTAATGAACCTTTTCCAATAGATAATGAGGATTTATATCCTGGAGACTATCTAATTGACTTTGCTCAAAACATTTTAAACTCAAATAAAAATATTGATTTTAATAATTTTGACAAAATATCTCAAGAATTGACTTCTTTAGCTATCAACGAGGCATTAAAGTTAATCAAAAGTAATCTTAAAAGTCTTGGCATTAATCATGATAACTTTGTCAGTGAAAAGAAATTAGTTGAAAATCAAGAAGTGGAAAAAGTTGTTGAGTTTCTTCAAAAAAACAAATTTGTTTATAAAGGAAAAATAAAGGCGCCGGCAGGTGAAGATGATAGTAATTGGGTTGAGCGTGAGCAGTTGCTTTTTCGATCGACTGATTTTGGAGATGACAAAGATAGAGCATTACAAAAATCTGATGGTGCTTGGACTTATTTTGCAAGTGATGTTGCATACCACAAAAATAAATTAGACAGAAAATTTGATAGGCTTATTAATATTTTAGGCGCAGATCATGCTGGTTACATAAAAAGAATTTCATCATCTGTTGAAGCTTTATCAAACTCTAAAGATACATTAATTTGTAAAGTTAGCCAACTTGTTAAACTTATTAAAGAAAAAAAACCCTTTAAAATGTCAAAAAGAAAAGGGGACTATATAACTATAGATGATTTAATTAATGAGGTAGGAAAAGATGCAACAAGATTCATAATGCTAAATCGAAGTAGTGATGTTGAACTCGATTTTGATTTTGATAACGTTATAGAAAAATCCAAAGATAACCCCCTTTATTACGTTCAATACTGTTATGCGAGAATATGTTCAGTATATAGACATCTTGATAAAGATTTAAAATCAGACCTAGATATTACTAAGTACGATTTTGAGTATTCCAAAGATGAAATTAAAATCTTAAAAAAACTATCTGAATGGCCTAAGTGTATTGATGTATCTTGTAATAAGCTTGAGCCGCATAGAATACCAACTTATTTATACGAACTAGCTTCTTTATTTCATTCATATTGGAATTTAGGTAAGGAAAATCCAGACAAAAGATTTATTAATGATCAAAAAAAGATAACAGATGATAAATTGATTTTTCTTAAGGCTATTTCCAATGTAGTAAAATCTGGGATGAATATAGTTGGAGTTTCTACGCCAGATAAAATGTGATGCTAAAAGAGATTAAATATTTAATATTTTTGTTATTTATAAGTTTTTTTATATTTTTTACTGGTAAATATTATTTTTCAGATGATAACAAAAAAAATTCTTTTAGATCTTTGAGTAATATTGACAAAAAAATTGATATTTATTCTGAAAAATTGCCAGTTTTAGAAAATGATACTAAAGACATTATTCAATATGTAGAAAAATCTAATAAAGAAAAAAAGAAAAAATTTAATTTTTGGAAACTTCTTGATTAATGAATAATCGAAGATCTTTTATTATTGGCATTAAATCGACAAAACTTAACCTTAGAGAAAAGAATTTTATAAGAAAATATAAGCCATGGGGAGTAATTTTATTTACTAGAAACATAAAAGATATTAAACAGGCAAAACAATTAACTACGTCTATACGCAAGATCTTTAATGACGATAAATATCCAATCTTAATTGATCAAGAAGGTGGTAGAGTAAACCGACTTAAAAATATTATATCTTTTGAAAATTTAACCTCTGAATTTTTTGGCAAAAAGTTTATAAAAAAACCTAAGGAATTTAATTTTTTCTATAAACTATTTATTGATAAAATTTCATATTTATTAAAATTGATAGGTGTTAATATTAATACTTGTCCTGTTTTAGATCTTAGAAAAAAAGGTTCATCATCAATTATTGGAGACAGATCTTTCTCTAGTAATCCCAAAATAGTTTCTAAAATTGGCGATTATTGTATCAACTATCACCATAATAATGGCTTAGGAACTGTTATTAAACATATACCTGGACATGGTTTAGCAAAAGTTGATAGCCATCATTTTACACCCTTAATTAATAAAAAATTAGATTACTTGTTAAAAAATGATTTTCTTCCTTTCAAAAGAAAAAATTCTTTTTTTGCAATGACAGCCCACATCATATTCAAAAAGATCGATTTAAAAAATACAGTAACGCATTCTAAAAAAATGATAAAATTGATAAGAAATAAAATAGGTTTTAAGAATATTCTGATTTCTGACGATATATCAATGAAAAGTTTAAAAGGTAAAATTAAAGATAATACAATCAATGCGTTTAATGCTGGTTGTGATCTTGTTTTACATTGTAATGCCAAAGAAAATGAGATGAAGATTGTTGCTGAAAATTCACCTTTCATAAGCAAATTTGTAATAAAAAAAACATCACAATTTTATAAGATAATAAGCTAGTATTCATTTATGACAGAAAACGATTCCTCACTTTTTAGTGTTGATATTGAAAATTATAACGGCCCATTAGATATTTTGTTAGACCTTGCAAAATCTCAAAAGGTGAATTTAGAAAATATTTCTATTACAAAACTAGCAGATCAATTTCATGATTTTATAACAAACCAAAAAAATCTAAATCTAGAGTCCGCCTCTGAGTATTTACTTATGGCTACATGGCTTGCTTATTTGAAATCTAAACTTCTTTTACCAGGAACTCCTGAGGAAGAGTTTAAAGTCCAAGAAGTAGCAGAAAAATTAAAACTCCAACTTAAAAAATTAGAACTAATAAGATTATTATCTGAACAAATGTTAAAACGTAAAAGATTAGGCCGTGAAATAAGAACAAGAGGTGTAAGGGCAGGCATTAGACCCATCTATAACAGTGAAGTTAAAGTAAATTTATTTGAATTACTAAAAACGTATTCAACAATTATTATGACTAAAGATTTTCAAAGAATAAATATTCCTAAACTCCCTGTTTTTACAACTGAAGAGGGGATTAAGACAATTAGAGATTTTTTTGGAAAATTAACTGATTGGAAAAAATTAGAGGACTTGATACCTAAAAATTTTAAGAGTGTTACAAAGTACAAAAAAACTGGTACAGCAGGTATATTTGCAGGGTCACTTGAACTTGTTAAAGAAGGTAATTTAAAGATCAAACAAGAAAATTTATTTGATGATATTTTTATTAAAGAAAAATAATGAATAAAAAAATTACAAAAAAAGATAATGTTATTGATTTTCCTAATAGATTATCCTCAATTGAAAAAGAAATTGAAGCAATAGTTTTTGCAGCTGCTGAGCCTCTTGATATTGAAACTATAGAAAATAAGATTTCAAAAAAAACTAATGTCGAAAAAATTTTATTAAAATTACAAAACGAATATTCTAATCGAGGTATTAATTTAGTGTGTATTTCAAAAAAATGGTCATTTAGAACATCTCCAAATCTTTCTGAAATTATGAAACAAGAAAAAACCGTTGAAAAAAAATTATCAAGAGCTGCAATTGAAACACTTGCCATCATTGTTTATCATCAACCAGTGACGCGTGCTGAAATTGAAGAAATTAGAGGTGTTGCATTTGGTACAAATACTCTTGAAATTTTGATGGAGCTAAACTGGGTAAAACCAGGTGGTAGAAAAGATGTCCCTGGAAAACCAATTCAATATGTTACAACTGACGATTTTTTAAGTCATTTTAATCTTCAAAAGTTATCTGATTTACCAACTGTTGATGAATTGGGTGCCGCTGGTCTCATCGATAGTACAAATATTGATAATGCTATTTTTGGAACTGGTAAATTTTATAAAGAGAAACAAGATGGTAAAAAAGAGGATATTTATTCGAATATTGATGAAATGCTAAGCAGCACATTAGACTCTGAGGAGAAAAATAAGAATTCATAACTTAGGTTAAAAAAAGTCACTTTAAAATCGAGAGTAAAAGATATATAACTTTTCTATGAGCATAGGAATTTGGCAGATAGCAATTGTTGTTATACTTGTAGTGTTACTTTTTGGAAGAGGTAAGATTTCAAGTTTGATGGGAGATGTTGCTAAAGGAATTAAGAGCTTCAAAAAAGGTATGGCATCAGATGTTACTGATGATAACGAACCTAAAAATATTTCCGAAGATAATCAAGATAATAACAAAAAAGATTAAATCACATGCCTACTATTGGTTGGTTTGAGATTTTAATTATCGTAGCAATAGCTATTGTTGTTCTTGGACCAAAAGATTTTCCAATAATGTTAAAAAAAGTTGGCTCATGGATTGGTACAATTAAGAATTATATCAATAACGTCCAAAATGAAGTTTCAAATATTGATATTGAAAATGACAAAATAGAAAAAAAAGAAGAAAAAAAACATGAGTCAGAATGATAAAGAAGGTGGTTTTGTAAGCCATTTAGCTGAACTAAGAAAAAGACTTATACATAGTTTTATTTTTCTAATTGTTTTTTTTATTGGATGTTATTTTTTTGCAGAACATTTATATGGTTTTTTAGTAGATCCTTTTGCCCAAGCTGTTAAAAACGATGGAACTGACAGAAGATTAATATTTACCGCTCTCCAGGAAACTTTTTTAACATATCTAAAGATTTCTTTCTTTACAGCATTCTTTGTGACTTGCCCGTTTATACTGATGCAAATTTGGAAATTTATAGCGCCTGGTTTATATAAGCATGAAAAGCATGCAATATTACCTTATTTAATATTAACCCCAGTGCTTTTTTTTCTTGGAGGAATGTTAGTTTATTATTTGATAATGCCTTTAGCGATAAAGTTTTTTTTATCGTTTGAAAGCACAGGATTATCTACAAGTTTACCAATTCAATTAGAAGCTAAGGTAAATGAATATTTATCATTAGTCATGAAACTTATTTTTGCTTTTGGTATAAGTTTTCAATTACCTGTTGTCTTAAGTTTATTAGCCAGAATAGGTATTGTTGATTCTGATTTTTTAAAGAAAAGAAGAAAATATGTTGTAGTTATAATTTTTGCTGCAGCAGCATTATTAACACCACCAGATCCTATAACCCAAATTGGTTTGGCAATTCCATTATTAATTTTATATGAATTATCAATTTTTTCTGTAAAGTTTATAGAAGATAAGAAATTTAAAGATTCTAATGCATAACTTAAAGGAAATAAGAAAAAATTTTGATAATTTTAAAGATTCTCTGAAGGGTAGATTTCTTAAGATAGATTTTAATCAACTTAAAGATTTAGATATCAAAAATAGAAATTTTATTCAAAAAAAAGAGTCATTAGAAAATGAAAAAAAAGAAATTTCAAAGTCTAAAGATGAAAAATTATTTAAAAAATCAAAAGAAATTTCTAATGAAATAGACGAAATTTCTAAAGAACAAAAAATAATAAAAGACCAACTTGATAAGATTTTATCATTTATTCCAAATATTCCTCATAAAGATGTTCCAAGTGGTAAAGATGAAAATGATAACGTAGAAATAATGAAATCAGGCCAAATACCAAAGTTTGATTTTAACCCTTTGTCACATTATGAATTAGGTGAAAAACTTGGAATGCTTGATTTTGATTTAGCAACAAAAACTACAGGTTCACGATTTGTATTTGTCAAAAATAAACTTGCATTACTTGAAAGAGCCATTTCAAATTTTATGTTAGATACGCACATATTAAAAAATGGTTATGAGGAAATTTCACCACCTTTATTTGCTTCTGAGAATACAATGTTTGGTACAGGTCAACTCCCTAAATTTGAAAATGATCAATTTGAAATTAAACTTGAGGATAACGGTGAAAGAAAGTTTTTAATTCCTACCGCAGAGGTAATCTTAACTAATATTGTTAAAGATAAGATTATTAATCAAAAAGATTTACCAATGAGATTCGTTGCATCAACACCTTGCTTTAGAAAAGAGGCGGGTAGTTATGGTAAAGATACAAAGGGAATGATTAGACAACATCAGTTTTATAAAGTTGAAATGGTAAGTATTGTTGAGCAAGAAAAATGTTTAGAAGAGCTTGAGAGAATGACGAAATGTGCAACATCAATTTTAGATCTATTGGAATTACCTTACAGAAAAATGATCCTATGCAGTGGTGATATGGGTTTTAGTGCTGAGAAAACCTATGACATTGAAGTTTGGCTACCCTCAGAGAAAAAATACAGAGAAATTTCCTCTTGTTCATCTTGTTCAACTTTTCAAGCTGTGAGAATGAAAGCAAGATATAAGAATCAGAAAAAAGAGACACTTTATGTTGGTACATTAAACGGCAGTGGTCTAGCAGTCGGTAGAACTTTGATAGCAATTTTAGAAAATTATCAAAAAAAAGATGGTTCGATAATAATTCCAAAAGTTTTAAGACCGTATATGGACAATTTGGAAAAAATTTCCGTCAAATAAAGTTGTTTTAATCTTTTAGATAGTATAAATAGTCAATTTTAATTAAGGAGTTTTATGGATAGTGCAGGAATAGGTCAATTTATACCGTTAATTTTAATTTTTGTTATTTTTTATTTTTTCTTAATAAGACCTCAGCAAAAGAAAGTTAAAGAACATAAAGCTATGGTTGAGAGTTTGAAAAAAGGTGACAAGATTGTAACTTCTGGTGGTATCACTGGTACAATTTCAAGAGTTATCGATAATGATAAAATTGAAGTAGAAATTGCTGACAATGTAACAGTTGAAGTAATTAGAGGGACTGGCGTTCAAAGTCTAATGAATTCCCAAGAAGTTAAAAAATAATTTTTGTTAATATAAAGTGTTATATTTTTCAAAACTAAAAATTATTTTCATTACATTAATTTCTTTATTTTTTATATTAATTGCCTCATCAAATCTTTTTAAATTTGATAATGAAATATTAAATAAAAAAATTAACTTAGGTTTAGATTTACAAGGTGGATCTTATCTTTTGCTTGAAATTGATAATGATCCAGTAATTGAACAAAAACTTCAAAATTTAACAGCTACAATAAGAAATTATTTTAAAGAGAAAAATATTAAAACTACAAATTTTAAACTTTTAAATCAAACCTTATTATTTACGTCTGATGAAAATTCTAGACAGATTATTTTGGATGAATTCGAGTCAGAAGAAAGTAAATTAAATCCTTATTATCAAAGATTTAAATCTCATCAATTAGATATAGTTGAGGAAAATAATTTTTTTAAAGTTTCTTTCTCTAAGCAAGGAATTATTAATTTAAAAACATCATCTCAAGATCAAGCACTAGAAATAGTCAGAAGAAGGATAGATGAAATCGGTACAAATGAACCCAATATTTTAAAAAGAGGTAATGACAGAATATTAGTTGAGTTACCGGGTTTAGATGATCCAATGAGAATAAAATCCTTACTAGGAAAGACAGCGAATTTAACTTTTAGATTCGTTACAAATGATAATGAAGACTCATTCGGAGCAGAAAAATTAACATTCGAGGATGGTTCTGAAGAAGCAATAGTTAGTAAGAGAATTATACTCAGTGGTGATAATCTATTAGATGCTCAACCAAGAATGGATACTGGAAATAATGAGACTGTTGTGACCTTTTCTTTGGATAGAGTAGGAGCAAAAAGATTTGGAAAAGCTACATCTACTGGTATCGGTAAAAGATTAGCTATTGTTTTAGATGGTAAAATAATTAGTGCTCCGGTGGTTAGAGATACAATTGCAACTGGATCCGGACAAATTACTGGTGGATTTACATTTCAATCAGCGACAGATCTTGCTCTACTTTTAAGATCTGGAGCATTGCCAGCACCTCTTAATATAATTGAAGAAAGAACTGTCGGCCCTGATTTAGGTCAAGACTCTATAAATGCAGGTATGATTGCATTATTAATCGGTTTTATATTGGTTATACTTTTTATATTTGTTAAATATAAAATTTTTGGGATCATCACAAATATTGCTTTAATATTAAATCTTTTTATATTAGTTGGAATATTAACTTTATTTGAAGCAACTCTAACTTTACCTGGCATAGCAGGAATAATTCTTACTGTAGGTATGGCTGTTGATGCAAATGTTCTAATTTTTGAAAGAATTAAAGAAGAGATTAAGAATGAAAAAAATAATTTAATTGCATTTGACAGTGGTTATACAAAATCAAGAACCGCTATATTGGATGCTAATATAACAACTTTATTAGCAGCAATTATATTATTTTTTATGGGATCGGGTCCAATTAAAGGTTTCTCTTTAACATTAGGTGTTGGGATATTCACGACATTATTTACAGTTTATTTTGTAGCAAGATTATTAACTGTTTTATATGTATCAAAAAATAAAGAAAAAGAGGGATTAATTTAGATGATCGCTTTTAATAAATATTACAATAAATTTAATATTCTTTCAGTATCCTTGATAGTTATTTCCTTATTGTTACTTATTTTTAAAGGATTAAATTTTGGAATTGATTTTAAAGGTGGAACTTTAATTGAATTAAGATCTACAGATACGAAAATCAACGTTTCTTCACTTAGAGATAATTTAAATCAAATGAATTTGGGTGATGTGTCAGTTAAAAATTTTGGCAATGAGACTGATTTTTTAATTAAATTTGAAAACAATGAAAATAAAAATGTAATTGAAGAGATTAAACAGAATTTAGATAAATCATTTGGAAATAATTTCAATTTTAGAAGAGTAGAAAATGTTGGTCCTAAAGTAAGTGCTGAATTATTAAGATCAGGTGTAATTGCAATATCTGTGGCCTTATTTTTAATGCTCGTATATATTTGGATAAGATTTGAATGGCAATTCAGTTTAGGTGCTATTGTAGCTCTATTTCATGATGTAATTGTTACACTTGGTGTCTTTTCTTTATTGGGTCTAGAGATCAATCTTTCAATTATCGCTGCTGTATTAACTATAGTTGGATATTCAATGAATGATACAGTCGTTATCTTTGACAGAGTTAGAGAGAATTTAAAAAAATATTCAGATATTAAAATTTTCGAATTAACTAATATCTCTATTAATGAAACTTTATCTAGAACTTTAATAACATCCGTCACAACTTTATTAGCTTTACTCTCCATTTTCTTTTTTGGTGGTGAAGTTTTGAAAGGTTTTTCTTTGGCTATGATTTTTGGAGTAATTTTTGGTACGTATTCATCAATTTATATTGCAAATACAGTATTAGTAAGACTTAACGTATCTCAAAAGACAGTTCTTAAAGAAGATAAAAATTAATATAAATTTTGAGCAGCCACCATTGAAAGTAGCATTGGTAAAGATAACAAAGTATTAGTTCTTGAAAACAGCATTGCTGTTTTAGCTGATTTTGCTTTTACTTCAGGTTCACATTCAACTATACCTAAAGCTCTTTTTTGATTTGGCCAAATTACAAACCATACATTAAAAGCCATAATTACTCCTAACCACATTCCGATACCAATAGCAGTATGTTTTGGAACTCCTGAGCCTATACTTAAAGTCATGGAGTCGTGAAGATATCCATTTAACCATGCTAGTACTAATCCTGATAAAATTGTTAATGCTGCTGCCCATCTAAAATAAAAAAGAGCTGCTGGGGCAATAACCTTACCAATAGCTGGTTTTTGTTCATCAGGAATTTTACCCATATTAGGAATTTGGACAAAATTAAAATACCACAATAACCCAATCCACATTATAGCAACTACAACATGAAAAAATCTTGTTAGCCATGCCCAAAAAAGTCTGTCGAAACTAAACCCATCGTTTTGATAAAACAGTCCAATAAAAACAATTACAGCCAATGCTAATGAAGTATGTATAGTTCTTGGCAATGAAGATAATAATTTATCCATTTCTAAATATACTAATTTTGATTAAGTTTAACAATGATTTTCTTTTAATTTAAAAGTTGTTTTAAAAATTTTCCAGTATAACTTTCATTAATCTTACAAATTTCCTCTGGTTTACCCTCTGCGATAATTTTTCCACCTTTGACGCCGCCCTCAGGACCCATATCAACAATATAGTCAGCTGTTTTAATTACATCTAAATTGTGTTCAATTACAATAACTGTATTCCCTAAAGCTACAAATGTATGAAGTATTTCAAGTAATTTTTTTATATCATGTTGATGTAAACCTGTGGTTGGCTCATCGAGTATATATACAGTTCTTCCTGTAGATCTTTTAGATAATTCCTTAGCTAATTTAATTCTTTGAGCTTCACCGCCTGATAAAGTCGTAGCTTGTTGACCAATTTTAATATATCCCAAACCAACTTTCTTAAGGGTAAGTAATTTTGTTTTAATATTAGATATATTTTCAAAGTATTCACATCCCTCGTCAACTGTCATATTTAAAACATCAGCAATACTTTTGTCTTTAAATTTGATTTCTAGAGTTTCCCTGTTGTATCTGGTGCCCTTACACTCATCACATTGAATATAGACATCAGGTAGAAAGTGCATTTCATAAGTAATCACTCCATCTCCTTCACATGCTTCACATCTACCACCCTTTACATTAAATGAAAATCTACCAGGCTTATAACCTCTAGACTTTGACTCAGGTAAACCCGTGAACCAGTCTCTTATAGGGCCAAAGGCACCTGTATAAGTTGCTGGATTAGATCTTGGAGTTCTTCCAATAGGGGATTGATCAATATCTATAATTTTATCGACCAACTCTGTTCCTTTGAATCCTTTAAATGGTTTTGGAATTTTTCTAGATTTATTATTGTTTAATGTAAGATTTAAAGCATTAAATAAAGTTTGTAATACAAGAGTAGACTTACCGCTTCCAGATACTCCTGTTACACAAGTTAAACTTCCTAATGGAATTTTTAGATTAACGTTGTTAAGATTATTTCCTGATGCGCCTGTAATTTCCAAAAATCTTCCATTCTTAGCTAATCTTCTTTTTGAGGGCACATTTATTTTGAATTTATTAGATAAATATTTTCCAGTAATGCTGTTTTGATTTTGGCTTATTTCTTTTATTGAGCCTTGAGCAATAACCTCACCACCTTTATTACCAGCTTGTGGCCCAAGATCAATTATATGATCCGCGTTTTCCATTGTTTCTGTATCGTGTTCAACTACAATAACTGTATTACCCAAATCTCTTAACCTTTTTAAAGCATTGATAAGTTTTACATTATCTTTTTGATGAAGGCCTATTGATGGTTCATCTAGGACATATAAAACACCTGTTAGACCAGAACCGATTTGAGAAGCTAATCTTATTCTTTGGGCCTCACCACCAGATAAAGTTCCAGACTCTCTTGAAAGGGTCAAATAATCAAGACCAACATTGAGTAAAAAATTTAATCTTTCATTAATTTCTTTTAATATATGTTCTGCAATTTTTACCTGTCTTTTATCTAAATTATCTTTTAAATTTTCAAACCATACAGCAGCATCTGAAATCGATTTTTCAGTAACCTCGCTTATATGAAGACCATCTATCTTAACACATAAAGCTTCATCTTTTAATCTATGACCATTGCATCTTTCACATTTTGTGTCGGATTGATATTGAGCAATTTCTTCTCTTTTCCAATCACTATCTGTTTCTAGGTATCTCCTTTCTAGATTATTTATTACACCTTCAAAAGTTTTTTTATGTGAATATTTTTCATAACCATCATCATATGTAAATTTTATTTCCTCGTCGTCAGATCCATAAAGAATAATATCTTTTATCTTTTTTGGTAATTTTGACCATTTTTCCTCGAGCGAAAATCCATAATGTTTAGCAAGAGAACTCAGTGTTTGAGCGTAATATAATGTTGTTGTTTTTGCCCATGGCTCTATAGCACCATCAATTATACTTTTTTTTTCATTTGGTATAACTAAATTTGGGTCAACATTTAGCTTTATTCCAATACCTTCACATTCCTCACAAGCACCAAAGGGGCTATTAAAAGAAAATAATCTTGGTTCTATTTCTTCAATAGTAAATCCACTTTCAGGACATGCAAACTTTGTTGAAAAAATCAATTTTTCTAATTTTCTAAATTTTTTTGGTAAAGTTTCATCCTCATATTCAACAAATAAAAGACCATTAGCTAGTTGTATTGAGCTTTCTATGCCTTCTGCGAGTCGATTTCCTAGTAATGAGTTTAAGACTATTCTGTCCACAAGTATGGATATATCGTGTTTAATTTTTTTATTAAGTTCAGGAACTTTATCTATATCGTATAAAACATCATCAATTTTGATTTTCCTAAAACCTCTTTTTTTATAATTTAAAATCTCTTTTTTATATTCACCCTTTCTCCCTCTGACTACAGGAGCATAAAGATAAATAGTTGATTTTTTTGGTAATTTCTTAATTTTATCTACTATTTGACTTACAGTTTGAGACTCGATTGGTTTTCCAGTAAAAGGTGAATATGGAATTCCAGCTCTAGCATACAATACTCTCATATAATCATAAATTTCAGTAACAGTTGCTACTGTAGATCTAGGATTTTTTGATGTATTCTTTTGTTCTATTGATATCGCAGGGCTTAAACCTTCTATAAGATCAACATTTGGTTTTTTCATCTTATCTAAAAATTGTCTCGCATACGCAGATAAACTCTCGACATATCTTCTTTGACCTTCTGCGTAGATTGTATCAAAAGCTAATGAGGATTTTCCTGACCCAGACAGTCCAGTAATTACAATAAATTTATCTTTTGGAATTTCTAAAGATATATTTTTTAAATTATGTTCTTTTGCACCCTTTATAACTATCTTTTTAATCATAATTTTTGTTGCTTTGGTCTAATAAAATTAATATTCAGAGTAAAATTGTGATATAAATTAAATAACTATTAAAATAAATATTAAAATATTATGGCTGGAAGTTTAAATAAAGTACTTTTAATTGGTCGTTTAGGCGCAGATCCAGAAATCAAGCAAATGGTTAATGGAAAGAGCGTTGCAAGACTAAGCTTAGCAACAAGCCAATCTTGGAAAGATAAAAATACAGGTGAAAAAAAAGAGAAAACTGAATGGCACCGTGTAGTTGTATTTAATGAGGGTTTAGTAAATGTTGTTCAACAATATTTAAAAAAAGGTGCTCAAGTTTATGTTGAGGGCCAAATTACCACAAGAAAATGGAAAGATGAACAATCTGGACAAGACAAATATTCAACTGAAGTAGTTATACAAGGTTATAATTCTTCTCTAACTATGCTTGGAGGAGGAAATTCTAGTGGTGGTATAGCTAATGACAATTCGCAAGTATCAAATAATACTGAGGATTTATCTCAAGTACAAAATGATATGGACGACGATATTCCATTTTAATCATTATGGAAAAAAACGAAGTTTCTAAAGATAGAAATATAAAATTAATATCAATGCATGATGAGATGAGTTCATCTTATCTATCATATGCAATGAGTGTAATTGTTAGCAGAGCTCTTCCAGATGTTAGAGATGGCTTAAAACCTGTTCACAGAAGAATATTATATGCAATGTATAAAGGTGGTTATGATTGGTCAAAACAATTTAGAAAATCTGCAAGAATAGTTGGAGATGTTATTGGTAAATATCACCCACATGGTGACCAATCTGTTTATGATGCCCTTGTTCGTATGGTTCAAGACTTTTCAATGAGCTTACCTCTCGTAGATGGTCAAGGGAATTTTGGATCTATAGATGGTGATCCAGCAGCTGCTATGAGATACACAGAAACTAGATTATCAAAAGTCTCACAATTCTTAATCGATGATATCGAAAAAAATACAATTGATTTTAAAAGTAATTACGATGAAACAGAAAAAGAGCCGTCTGTATTGCCTGCGCAGTTTCCAAATTTATTAGTAAATGGAGCGGGGGGTATCGCAGTTGGTATGGCAACAAGTATTCCACCCCATAACTTAGGAGAGATTATTAATGGCACATTAGCTTTAATTGATAACAAAGATATAAAAATTAAAGATTTAATGAAACATATACCTGGGCCTGATTTTCCTACAGGTGGTGTAATTATTGGTAAAGATATTATTAAACAGGGTTACAACAAAGGTAGAGGTTCTTTTAAAATTAGAGGTGAAATATCAAATGAAACTCTTAAAAATGGTAGAGATAGATTAGTTATAAATTCTATTCCTTATCAAGTTAATAAATCTGTGTTGAATGAAAGAATAGCTCAATTAGTTAGAGAAAAAAAAATAGAAGGTATTAGAGATATACGAGATGAGTCCAATAGAGAAGGTATCAGAGTTTCAATAGATTTAAGAACAGGCGTAGAACCTGAAACTGTTAAAAGGCAATTATACAAGAACACTCAAATAGAAAGTTCGTTTGGATTTAATACTCTTGCAATTGTAGATGGTAAGCCAAAGACTTGTAATCTTAAAGAATTTTTAGAGAATTTTTTAGAATTTAGAGAAGATGTTGTACTGAAGAAAACAAAATTTGATTTAAGCAAAGCAGAAGATAGAGCGCATATCTTAATTGGTCTATCTGTATCTGTTGAGAATTTAGATAAAGTTATAAAAATTATAAGAGGTTCAAAAACTCCAGATGACGCAAAAAAATCTTTATTAAATACAAAATGGAAAATAAATAAATCAAAAAAAATGGTTTCATTGATAGAGAGCAAAAATTCAAAAGGTTTATATAATTTATCAGTCGTACAAGTTGAAGCTATATTAGAATTAAGATTACAAAAATTAACAGCACTCGGTATTAATGAAATAGAATTTGAAATAAAAAAACTATCTGAGTTAATTTCTTCATTAAAAAAAATTATATCTTCAAAAAAAGAATTATTAAAAGTAATCAGCAATGAACTTAAAGAAATAAAAGAAAAATATGCAACACCAAGAAGAACAAAAATTATTGATGCAGTCCTTAATTATGACATTGAGGAAACAATACAAAAAGAAACTGTTCTTATAACTATTACCTTACAAGGCTATATAAAAAGAGGATCACTTAAAACTGTAAAGATTCAAAAAAGAGGAGGTAAGGGTAAAACCGGTATCACAACTAGAAATGAGGATTCTGTAGTTCAAACTCTATCAGTTAATACTCATACCTCTGTTCTATTTTTTTCTACTGAAGGTCTTGTTTATAAAGTAAAAGCATGGAAAATACCTGAAGGTTCAGCATCATCAAAAGGCAAATCTTTATTCAATATTTTGCCACTTAAAAATCATCAATCAATAAGTTCAATCATGCCATTTCCTGAGAGTGATGAAGATCCAATTAAATATCAGATAGTTTTTGCAACTTCTCAAGGCAAAGTTAGAAAAAATAGTTTAGAGGATTTCGCTTCAATTAATACATCTGGAAAAATAGCAATGAAACTAGATACTAATGATAAAATAATTGGTGTTAAGATTTGCAAAGAAGACCAAGACATAATCTTAAGTACAAAATTTGGAAAATGTATTAGATTTGAGTCAAAAAAGTTAAGAATATTTAAGGGCAGATCATCAAAAGGTATAAAGGGGATAGAATTGACATCTAACGATGAAATAGTCTCTTTATCAATAATTGATAATAATAAGTTAAAGAAAAATGGAAAAAATACAAAAGATGATAAGTCTGAATTAGCAGCAAAACAAAAATTTATTTTATCTATTAGTGAAAATGGATTTGGCAAAAAAACCTCGCATTATGACTACAGAACAACAAATAGAGGTGGTAAAGGAATCATTGGAATTATTAATTCACCTAGAAATGGGAATATTGCATCATCGTTTCCTGTATATGAGGGAGACGAAATTATGATATCTACAAACAAGGGTAGAGTGATAAGGTTAGCAGTTAAAGAAATCAGAACAGCTGGGAGAAACACACAAGGAGTAAGAATAATCAAGTTATCTGGTGATGAAAAAGTTGTTTCAGCAATTAAAATTGATGATAATTTAATATAATGTCTAAGACAGCTATCTATCCAGGTACTTTTGATCCAATTACTTTTGGTCATATTGATGTAATAAAAAAGGCATTAAAATTATTTGATAAAATTGTTGTAGCCGTATCAGATGGTGAAAATAAAGATTATCTTTTTGATGCTGAGGAAAGATTAGAAATTGTAAGAAATGCTCTTTTTAAAGATCTTAAAATGAATAAAAAAAAAATAACTTTAATTTCATTTAAATCATTAACAACTAGCCTTTGTAAAAAATACAAATCAAATATTATATTGAGAGGTTTAAGAGCAGTATCAGATTTTGAATATGAGTTTCAACTAGCTGGTATGAATAGAAAATTGAATAATAATATTGAAACTTTATTTTTAATGTCAGATGTTGAAAACCAAATTATTTCTTCAAAATTTGTTAAAGAAATCATTAAACTTAACGGAGATATTAAAAAATTTACAACTAAGAGTACTATTAAAGCTTTGAAAGATAAATATGAGTAAACTTTTAATTAAGATATTAATTATTTTTTTATTTACAATTAATCAATCGTTAACAGAGGAGAATATAATGATTTTAAAATTAAAAGATGGTGATGTGAAGATAGAATTATTTTCAGATACAGCACCCAATCATGTCAAAAGAATTAAAGAATTGGCTGATGCTGGTAAGTATGACAATGTGGTATTTCATAGAGTTATTGATGGCTTTATGGCACAAACAGGCGATGTTAAATTCGGTAACTCAAATTCAGATGATTTTGACTTAAGGAGAGCTGGAATGGGTGGATCAGATTTACCCGACCTTAAACAAGAATTTAGTAATCTTCCTCATGATAGAGGTACATTGTCAATGGCTAGATCATCGGATCCTAATAGTGCGAATAGTCAATTTTTTATATGTTTTAAACCAGCACCATTTCTTGATAATCAATATACTGTTTTTGGAAAAGTTATGGAAGGAATGGAATTTGTTGATAAGATCAAAAGAGGTGATGAAAATAATAATGGTGCAGTAACTGATCCTGATAAAATTATTAGTTTTAAATCTTTATAATATTCTTATTTCAGTTGAAAAAATTTGAATTTAAAGTTTTAAAAAAAAATAAATTTGCTAGACGTGGTTTAATTAAAACTCACAGAGGTAAAATTGAAACACCAGTTTTTATGCCTGTGGGAACTCAAGCTACAGTAAAAGCATGTACAATAGATGACATAAAAAAAACTGGTTCTCAAATTATTCTTTCAAATACTTATCATTTAATGATACGACCAGGTGTTAAAAGAATTGAAAATGCAGGTGGACTTCACAAATTTATGAATTGTGATTTACCAATTCTTACAGACTCTGGTGGTTTTCAAGTTATGTCTTTATCAAAATTGAACAAAATAGATAAAGAAAAAGGTGCAATTTTTAATTCTCATATTGATGGAAAAAAATTTTATCTTAGTCCAGAGGAAAGTATAAAAATTCAATTAGGACTTAATTCAGATATTGTAATGGTTATGGATGAGTGTCCAAAAAAAACAAATGACTATCAAACTATAAATAAATCTATGAATTTGTCTTTGTATTGGGCAGAAAGATCTAAGAAAGCTTTTGGTCGTAATCCTCACAAAGCTTTATTTGGTATTATACAAGGAGGTTTATTTAAAGATTTGAGACAAAAATCCTTAAAAGGACTTTTGAAAATTGGATTTGATGGTTATGCATTAGGTGGTCTTGCTGTAGGTGAAACTCAAGATGAAATGTTCACAGTTTTAGATGACATTAAAGAACATTTGCCCCACGATAAACCTCACTATTTGATGGGTGTTGGTACCCCAAATGATATCTTGGGTGCTGTCAAAAGAGGTGTTGATATGTTCGATTGTGTTCTTCCAACTAGATCAGGTAGAACTGGACTTGCTTTTACTTGGCAGGGCAGAATAAATATTAAAAATAATAAATATCAAAATGATAATACTCCTCTAGATCCAGAGTGCAAAAATCTAAATTTAAATAAATATTCAAAAAATTATCTAAATCACTTGTTTAATACAAATGAGATTCTTGGATCAATGTTGTTGACTTTACATAATATAAATTTCTATCAAGAATTAATGAGAGCGATTAGAGAAAATATCCAAAATGACACATTTGATACTTTTCATGATAAATACATAGATAAGTTGTAAATAGTTCAATTATTTTTTTAAATTCGTGTTTGAAATATTTAGATTATTCTATATATAGATTTCATCCTGAAGTGAATATGGGCCGTTAGCTCAGTTGGTAGAGCAATTCCCTTTTAAGGAATGGGTCGATGGTTCGAGTCCATCACGGCTCACCATATTTTATGCAATTGGTGGGTATTTAATAATTATCTCGTTTAACCAAGATCGTATATTTCTGATCCTACTATCAGATGAAGGATGAGTACTCATAAACTGAGGGGGTTCTTTGCCTTTATTTGCCTCTTTCATCCTCTCCCATATTTTTTCTGTTTCTCTAATATTATAACCAGATAAAGAGGAAAAAATCATACCTAGATAATCAGCTTCACTTTCCTGTTTTCTATTGAATGGATTCATTATACCAATTGAAGAAATAAGACCGACAGTATCCATACCAGTTGACCTATTAATTTGACTTAAAGCACCTCCACTAAAAATATCAATAAGAGTAGTACCTGTTTGTACTAGAACACCACGACTTGCTCTTTCAACGGAGTGTTTTGCAACAGCGTGAGCAATCTCATGACCCATAACAGCTGCTAATCCATTTGTATTTTTTGTAATTTTAAGCATACCACTATAAACAGCAATTTTACCTCCTGGCATGCACCAAGCATTTTTGACCTTATCATTATCGATTAAAATGTATTCCCATTTAAAATTGGCAGTTGGATCTGGAAGATTTGATTTATCAAAATAGATTGATATTGCATCTTCCATTTTTTTTCCAATTTCTTTTATTTCTTTAATTGATTGCGTATCTTTGATTAATTTTTCTTTTTCTTTTACTTTTTCGTATATTTGGGCAGCCTGAGCATTTAATTTTGCTTCTGGAATCAGCTTTAACTGTTTTCTATCTGTAATGGGAGCTGATGTACATGAGTTAATTACAAAACCACAACAACCGCAGCCTACATAAGTTAAAAATTTTCTTCTATTCATTTTGTAAGACATTGATATTATATAATATAATGAATCTAAATAATAAAATATTATTAATATTATTCATAATAGCAATAGCTTTTGTGATATTTTCGAGTTTTAGATAATGGCTAAACAGAGAAAAAAAAAATCGATTAGTTTAATTCTAAGAAATTATTTTATTACCGGTGTAGTGGTTTTAATACCTATTGGTTTCACTTTATATTTAAGTAAAATTTTAATTGGAATTTCATCTAAAGTAATTCCAGAAAATATAAATCCTAATAGCTATCTACCATTTGAAATTCCTGGATTAGAAATTATAATTTCAGTAATTTTTATTACCATCGTTGGTGGTTTATCTCTATCTTTTTTGGGTAAGCGGATTCTTAAACTTATCGATGATTTATTCAAAAGAATTCCAGTTCTAAGAACAATTTACTCTGCAATAGTTCAAATGACAGAGACATTCTCCAACAAAGATCAAAATGATAAAAAAAGTGTTGTTCTTGTTGAGTATCCTAGAAAAGGTGTTTGGGCAGTTGGTTTTGCAACAAAAGAAAACAAAGGTGAGATGGCTGAAAAAACTAATAAGAAGTTAATTAACGTTTTTGTTCCAACAACACCAAACCCCACAAGCGGTTTCTTACTTATGTTCCCAATCGAGGAGGTTATATATCTTAATATGACTTTTGAAGAAGCTTCTAAATTTATTGTCTCTGCTGGAACATCTACTGGTAAGAATTAAGCAATATCATTAATTATATCAGCTCTATCATATAATTTAATTAAAGGTTTGAATTTACTTATATTCTCATTATTATTTTCAATTCTTTTAATCTCTTTTTCAGCTAAAATAAAAAGATCATGATTATGAACTGGATCAGCTAACTTAAAATTTTTTATTCCACTTTGTTTAAAACCTAAAATGTCTCCATAACCTCTCAATTTCATATCTTCCTCTGATATCTTAAAACCATCATTAGAGTCTTTAAGTATATTAATTCTTTTTTTTGCATTATCGCTTAAATTTGACTTAAACATTAAAATGCATGAAGATTCTTTACTACCTCTTCCCACTCTGCCTCTCAGCTGATGCAGCTGAGATAAACCAAATTTATTAGCATTTTCAATAATTATTACATTTGCATTTGGAAAATCTATACCAACTTCAATTATAGTAGTCGAAACCAAAATCTTAAATTCATTTTTTAAGAATTTGTTTAAAATTATTTCTTTTTGCTCAGGTGTGGTTTTTCCGTGAAGGAGAAAAACTTGTTTAGGAAATAACTTATTTAAGTATTCTGATTTTTTAACTGCAGAAGAATGATCAAGTTTTTTAGACTCTTCAATTAAAGGGCACACCCAAAATATTTGATTACCTAGTTTGATTTCTTTTTTTATAAATTTTATTACATCATCAATCTTATTTTCAGGTTTGCTATAGGTTTTTACGGGTTTACGAATGTTCGGTTTTTCACGAATAATTGAAAGATCCATATCGCCATATATTGTCATTGTTAAGGTACGTGGAATTGGTGTAGCAGTCATTAAAAGAACATCGCAATCTTTTCCAGCTTTATCAGATAACCTCTTCCTTTGATTTACCCCAAATTTATGTTGTTCATCTATTATTATTAATCCAAGTTTTTTAAATTCCACTTTTTTTTGAAAAAGCGCATGTGTTCCAAAAATTATATCAATTTGTTTACTGGATAATCTATTGAGGATTATCTTCTTATCTTTATAAGAAGATTTTCCTGAAATTAATTCAATCTTAATATTTTTGGAAAATAGTTTTTTAGCTAAAAGAAAATGCTGTCTAGCTAGAATTTCAGTCGGTGCCATTACTGCTACCTGAAAGCCTGAATTAATTGTATTAAATGCAGAAAGCAAAGATACTATTGTTTTTCCACTTCCTACATCACCCTGAAGTAACCTAAACATTTTATTTTCAGAACATAAATCTTTATTTATTTCACTTAATGTATTATTTTGGTCTTTTGTTAATGAAAAATTTAGCTTAGATATAATTTCATTTTGTTTATTAATATTAAAATTTTTTTTTGTTTTTTTTATCCTTTTTATTTTTTTTCTTATTTCTGAGTTTACCAAAAATGTGGAGAAAATTTCATCATAAGCAAGTCTTTGGTAAAAATTTTCTTTAAATTTACCAATATTTTCTGGTTTATGTAATTTTTTGATAGAGTCATTCCATCCAATATTTTTAAATTTTTTCAATATATCTTTTGAATGCCATTCTTCAATTTCAGGTAGATTATTTATTATTTGTAAAATTATCTTATTATAAACTTTTTCACTGATACCCTCAGTTAATGAATAACTATTGTGCTTTTGTTTAATTATTGAAGAGTCCTCTGAAATATATTTTGGATTTGTTAATTGATATTTATTTCTAAAATATTTAATTTTTCCACTAACAGTAACCTCTTTGCCAATAGGTAATATTTTTTTGATATATCCCTCATAACTGTTAAAAAAAACACAATCTATCTCACCAGTATCATCTTTGCATAAAACTCTATTGGGTAAGTTTCTAACTCTTGGGAATGAGTACTTGAGAGGAATTATAGTTATTGTCTGTATTTCATCTATTTTTAAATCTATTATTTTAGATGATAAACTTCTATCAGTAAAAGATTTTGGTAATTTCCATAATAAATCAAAAATAGTATTGACCTTTTTTTTCTTTAATAAATTTGAAGTTTTGGTTCCTACACCTTTTAGCAAACTGAGATCAGACAATAAGTATTCATAATTTCTTTTCATATCTGTAAACTGATATTATATTCATATTATGACTGCTGATATAGAACAAATTAAAAAAAAAATTATTTATAGATCAAATTATCGTGGCACAAAAGAAATGGATAAACTTCTAGGTGCATTCACAAGAAAATATTTAGATCAATTAAACGGGGAAGATCTTAATCAATTAATAAAACTTTTAGAGATTGATGATAATAATCTTTATAATTTCTACAATGGCTTAAGCACAGATATACAATTTGAAGATAATAAAATTAATAATCTATTTAAAAATTTTAAATATTGAAACTTTTAATGGCGGAGAGACTGGGATTCGAACCCAGGAAAGAGTTGCCCCTTTGCCGGTTTTCAAGACCGGTGCTTTCAACCGCTCAGCCATCTCTCCGTGAGCAAGGTTTTATAATTATAATTATTTAATTCAACCATAAAATAGTCTATTAAACGTTTATTATCTATTTCATTATTTTATGAACCAGCATTTTAATAAAGGATTAATACTTACATCTTTGGGATCCTTTTGGTGGGGCTTTATTGGTGTTATATATTTTGAATATGTTGCCTTTATAGGACATGTTGAGTTAGTTGTTCACAGATGTTTATGGACTGCTGTTATGTTAGTCATGACGACTCTCTTTTTAAAAAAATGGAAACTTTTTATTAAAAGTATTTCAAATAAAAAAAATCTTTTTTATCTTTTTATCTCAGGTTCATTAATATTTATTAATTGGGCTATTTGGATTTACGCTGTAGCTACAGAAAGAATAATAGATGCTAGTTTTGGTTACTTTATTATGCCAATTATAAGTGTTTTATTGGGGTATATTTTTTTTAAGGAAAAATTGAATAAAAAAAGAATTTTTTCAATTTTATTAGTAATCATATCTATTTTGATTATGATTTTTCTTAATATAAAAACACTTCCATGGGTTGGTATAATCGTAGCTTTGAGTTGGGCATTTTACAATCTAGTAAGAAAAAAAATTGATATAGAAACTGATATAGGACTTTTAATAGAGAGTTTATATATTTTTCCTTTTGCTCTTATCGTCTTTTACTTTATTTTTGATAAGGGGTTAAATGACTTTAGTTTGTCTAACCCAGGTCTGAGTATGTTTCTATTATTAGCGGGACCAATGACTGTGATTCCTTTATTTTTATACGTAAGAGGTGTTGAATTAATCGGTCTTGGAGCTACAGGGATGATTTTTTATATTACGCCTACGTTACAGTTTATTTTAGGCTACTTTTATTACAATGAGGATTTTTCACTAATTAAATTAGTGAGTTTTATTATTATCTGGATTGCTGTAATTATATATCTTAAAGATCTTTATGAAACTAATTAGCCAAATATTTTTTTATTTTTACTAACAATGTTGAATTGTTATTCTAGTGAAAATATTAATTTCAATGAATGGAAAAAGAATTTCAAAAAAGTGGCATTAGCAAATGATATTTCAGAACAGACTTTTGATACAGCAATGCAAAATGTAAGATTTTTACCTAAAGTTATTGAATACGATAGATTTCAACCAGAGTTTTATGAGGACACAAAAACATATATTGGCAAACGTACCTCAACTAAAAAATTAAAAAAGGGTGTAGATTTTTATGAAAATAATTCAAATCTTATAAATTTAGTTGAAAAAAATTTTGGAGTAGAAAAAGAATTACTTTTATCTTTAATGGGTATCGAGACTAACTTTGGCACTTATGTTGGAAAAATGGATATAATATCATCATTAGCAACATTAAGTTATGATAAAAGAAGATCAGAGTTTTTTTCAAATGAACTCTTAACTTTATTGAAATTAATTGATGATAATCAAATAGATTATAAAACATTGTATGGTTCATGGGCAGGTGCATTTGGTTTTTTTCAATTTATGCCATCAACAATAAAGAATTATGCTTTTGACTACAATAAGGATGATTTTATTGATTTGAAAAATTCAGAAGATGCATATGCATCTGCTGCTAATTATTTAAATAAGATCGGGTGGAAAAAAAATGATCTTTGTTTTAAGAAAATTGAATTAGATAAAAATATTCCAAATAAATTTTTGAACGTATCAGCTAGAAAATTGCATAGTAAAAAGAAAATTAAATCTTTTAAAAAATATATTAAAAATTATTCTGAATTAAACATAAAAAATGAAAACCAGAAAATAGCAATTATAACACCGGACAAAGATATTATACCTGATGCACAAACTTTAAATCCTGCTTATATGGTTTTTGAAAATTACGAAATAATTTTACAATGGAATAGATCTTTAAGATTTGCACTTGCTGTGTGTACTTTAAAGGATAAATTTAAAAATGAAATTTAATTTTTTTATTATTTTCAGTACCTTATTTTTGTTATTAAGTTGTGATCAAACTACTATTAATCAAAGTAAGAAATTAGATATTACATTTGACAAAAAATATAAAAATAGCGGATTTTCTCTTATTTATAATGACGATTTAAAAATTAAAAAAATTGATCAAAGATCATTAACAATATTTCATAAAAATCTTAAAAGAAAATCAAATGTGAAAATTACTAATCCTTTAAATGGAAAATCACTTATCGCAGTAGTAAAATCAAACAGAGTAAAATTTTCACCATTTTATAATTCAATTATCACTCAAAGAATTGCTGAGGAGTTAGAACTTGATTTAAAAGAGCCTTATATAGATATAGTCCTGATTTCAAAAAGTTCTACATATATCGCTAAAAAGACCAAAACTTTTGAGGAAGAAAAAAAAGTTGCTGAAAAAGCACCTATAGATGGTATTAAAATTAGTAATCTAAACTCATCCAATAAAACTAAAAAAAAATTACAAAAAAATAATAAATTTTCTTATTATATTAAGGTAGCTGATTTTTATTATAAAAAATCTGCTAAAAATATGAGTAATAAAATTAAAAGTGAAGTTAAATTGGAAAATATTAAAATCATTGAACTTACTAAAACTAATTATAGGTTATTATTGGGACCATTTAATGATATACAGTCACTTAAGGACTCATTTGAAAAAATGAATTCTTTGTATTTTGAAAATCTGGAAATAATTAAAGATGCTTAAAAAAATTTTTATCATTATCCCATTATATTTATCTCTAATTTTTTCTGTTAATGCGAATATTGAAATAAAAGTTAGAACAGCAATATTACAAGATTTCTTATCTGGAGAAATTTTGTATGAAAAAGATCCAGATAGATCAATTTATCCAGCTTCAATGACTAAAATAATGACTTCAATAATTGCTTTTGATTTAATAAAATCAGGTGATCTATCTTTAGATGATAAGTTTATAATTTCTGAAAAAGCATGGAGATTATCAACCGCAGGTTATTCATCTATGTTTATTATGGTTGGTGATGAAGTTTCTGTAGAGGATTTACTATTAGGTATAATTGTTGCATCTGGTAATGACGCATGTATTGCACTTGCGGAAGGAATAGCTGGTACTGAGGAAGAATTTGCAATCTTAATGACATCTAAAGCAAAAGAATTAGGAATGGAAAATACAAACTTTGCGAACTCATCTGGTATTAATGATCCTGACAATTATTCAACGGTTAGAGATATCTTAATCATGTCTAATTATCTAATTAAGAAACATCCAAAATATTATGAGTGGTTTGCAGAAAAAGAATTTACGTGGAATAGAACAGGAGGTGATCCAATTACACAAGGTAACAGAAATCCTCTTCTTTACAAAAATATTGGTGCCGATGGTATTAAAACAGGTTACTTGGCTGTTGAAAAATATTCTTTAGCATCGTCAATTAATAGAAAGGGTAGAAGATTAATTGCTGTAGGAAGCGGATTTGAAACCAAAAGTTCAAGATCAAGAGAAAGTTCAAGATTATTAACCTACGGATTAACAAATTTTGATTTAGTTGAGATAAATAAAGCTAATAAACCTATTGATAAAGTAGAAGTATGGCTTGGTAAACAAAGCTATGTTGATGTGCATGTTGATACTGATATTTACAAAACAATTAAAAAGGCAAAAAAAAGATTATTAAAGATATCCTTGAAATATGACGGACCAGTAGAAGCGCCGATTAAAAAAAATCAAAAAATTGGAACCTACAGGGTGGTATATGATCAAGAATTGATAGGTGAATATGATCTATTAGCGTCTAACGATGTTCAAAAAGTAAATATTTTTACTAGATTAATTAAATCGTTGAATTATTTAATCTGGGGCGATGTCTAGAAAACCTGTTATTGTTTTTGAGGGCATTGAAGGAAGTGGGAAGACACATCATTTAAATAAAATTTCAAAATATCTTAAAAAAAGAAAACTTTCTTTTATAAAGATCAGAGAACCAGGAGGAAGTTTAAATTCAGAAAAAATAAGAAAATTGATACTTAATAAAAAATCCAACTTTAATAAAAATACAGATTTGCTGCTTTATTTAGCCTCTAGAAGTGAAAATATCAATCTACTAAGAAAATATTACAAAAAAAAAATTATATTAATAGATAGATTTGTTGATTCAACTATTGCGTATCAACACTATGGTATGGGTGTAAATTTAGATTTAATAAATATTATTAACAAACATATTTTATCAAATTTTAAAGCCTCTTTTACTTTTTTAAACCTAGTAAATCATAAAAATATGGTAAAGCGACTTAAATTAAGAAAATCTAATAACAGATATGATAATTTCAAAAAAAATTTTTACAATAAAGTTCAAAAAGGTTTTGTAAAAATATCAAATAAGAATAAAAGAAAATATCAAATAATTGACTCAAATTTAGATATTAAGTTGAATGAAAAATTGGTTTTAAAGAAAATTGAAAAATTGATAAAATGAGCCTTAGTCCAATAAATCAAACTAATTTGTTTTCACTCGATAACTATCTATGGGAATTTACAGAACTTTATAAGAAAAAAAGATTACCTACAAAAATTTTACTTAGTGGTGACAAAGGTTTGGGTAAGTCAACTTTAGCATTTCATTTAGTAAATTTTATATTGTCCATTAACGAAGAATATCCCTATATTATTAAAGAATCTAAAATTAATCCTGAAAATAAATCTTATAAACTTGCAATAAATGGATCGAATCCCAACTTATTATTAGTTGATACCTTAAGTGAAAAAAAAAATATTGACATAA
The DNA here is from genome assembly GCA_902592265.1 of uncultured Pelagibacteraceae bacterium. Taxonomy (GTDB): domain Bacteria; phylum Pseudomonadota; class Alphaproteobacteria; order Pelagibacterales; family Pelagibacteraceae; genus Pelagibacter. The sequence goes on from CACJDV010000003.1 coordinate 39,619, forward strand.
ATCAAATTAGAGAATTGATTAATAATTTGAATAAATCATCTTTTAATAACAAAGAAAGATTTATAATTATAGATAATATCGAAACATTAAATATTTCCTCTATTAATGCACTTTTAAAAGTTTTAGAGGAACCACCATTAAACACTTATTTTATATTGATAAATAACGATAGATTTATTTTACCTACTTTAAAATCGAGATGTATCAATTTTAGAATATCTTTAGATCACAAAACTTCGATTTCAGTTATTAATAAGATTTTAGATAATGATATTTTGAAATTTATTAATAAAGATTTGATAAACTATTATTTAACTCCTGGGCAATTATATCATTTAATTGAATTTTTTAAAATACAGAAACATGATTTAAAGGATTATGATTTAAAAAGTTTTCTAAAACTTGTTATTAAAAATAATTTGTATAAAAAAGATGCTTTAATTAAAGATATAATATTTAATTATTTTGAGTTTTATTTTTTAACAAAAGCAAAATTAGCAAAATCAAGAACTTTTGAATATTATGATTATTTTTTAAAGAGAATAAATGACACTAAAAAATTTAACTTAGATGAAGAGTCTTTATTTATGGAATTTGAGTATAAAATTTTAAATGGATAAAAATTTTTATATTACTACTCCAATATATTACCCATCTGGAAAACCTCATATGGGGCATGCATATTCGAGTATTATAGCTGATTTTTTTGCGCGATTTAAATCAATTGATGATTATAAAGTTCATTTTTTAACTGGTACAGATGAGCATGGTTTAAAGATACAAAGATCAGCTGAAAAAGTTGGTAAGAAGCCTAAGGAATTCTGCGATCAAATTAGTCAAACATTTAAAAATCTTTCAAAAACATTAAATTTATCTAATACAGATTTTATAAGAACTACTGAGGATAGACATAAAAAAACAGTTCAGCATCTCTGGTCTCTTCTTGAAAAAAATGATGACATTTATTTATCAAATTATTCTGGATGGTATTCAGTCTCAGATGAAGCTTTTTACAATGAAGATGAAATAGAGGAAATAGATGGAAAAAAAATTGCAAAATCGTCAAAATCTAACGTTGAATGGATAGAGGAGGAGTCTTATTTTTTTCGACTTTCTAAATGGCAAAAACCTCTATTAGAATTTTATGAAAATAATCCAGATTTTATATTACCTGAGTCTAGAAAAAACGAGGTAATTAGTTTTGTAAAAAGTGGTCTTAAAGATCTTTCTGTAAGTCGTAAAACTTTTACATGGGGAATTCCAGTTCCTAGTAACGATAAACATATTATTTATGTATGGCTCGATGCATTAACAAATTATTTAAGTGCTTTAAATTATCCAGATACAAATGATGAACTTTTTAAAAAATTTTGGCCAGCATCTGTCCATTTGATTGGTAAAGATATCTTAAGATTTCATGCAGTTTATTGGCCTGCTTTCCTTTTAGCTGCTAAAATTGAATTACCAAAAAAAGTCTATGGTCATGGTTGGATATTATCTGGTGAAGAAAAAATGTCAAAATCTAAGGGAAACATTTTAGATCCATTAAAAATTATTGAAGAATACGGTTTAGACCCTTTAAGATATTATTTGATTAAGGAAGTTTCATTTGGAAGCGATGGTAATATTTCTCAAGAAAGACTTGAGGATTGTATAAATAGCGATCTAGCAAATAATTATGGTAATTTATGTCAAAGAGTTACTGCTTTTGCGATGAAAAATTGTAATGGGAAAATCCCTACAAAAATTGATTTTCAACCCGATGATTTAAAAATATTGAATAAATTTCAAGAAAATTTAGATACTATAAGGGCTAAAATAAATGAACAAAATATAAATTTTTATATAAATTTCATTGTTAATTCTCTATTTGACGCAAACAAATACTTTAATGATCAAGAGCCATGGAAAAAAAAGGATGATTTAATTAGGTTAAATACTATAGTTTATACAACATTAGAAATAGTCAGGAAAATTAGCTTTTTACTTTATCCAATTATTCCCGAAACATCATTGAAAGCATTAAAAATTTTTAATTTATCGGAAAAAGATATCAAATTAGAAACTATATCTAATAATGAATTTATTATTAAAGGTAATATGATAAATAAGATAGATATATTAATTAAGAAAATAGAAAAAGAAAATGATTGACTCACATTGCCATCTAGATCATGAACCACTACTTAGTGATCTTTCAAATGTGCTTAAAAGATCCAAAGATGTTGGTATTAAAAAGTTGTTAACTATATCTACATCTTTTGAGAGTTTTTCTAGAATTAAAGATATAGTCAATAAAGATGAAATCATATATGGAACAGTAGGTATACATCCACATGAAAGTGACACTAATACAATAACTAAGAATGAAATAGTTAAAAGTCTTAAAGAAAATCCTAAAATAATTGGAATAGGAGAAACGGGATTAGATTATTACTATAATAACAGTGATAAAGAGAGACAAATAACTAGTTTTAAAACACATATTGAAGCAGCAATAGAGTGTGACGTTCCTATTATCGTACATTCAAGAGATGCAGAAGATGATACCTTCAATATACTCAATGAGTATAAAGGACAGAACCCAAGAATTTTGATGCACTGTTTCACTGGATCAAAAAAATTTTCAGAAAAACTTCTTAAATTGAATTCTTATTTTTCAGCAAGTGGAATTATAACTTTTAAAAACTCGACAGATTTACAAGAAACTTTCAGATCATTACCTTTAGATAGAGTCTTAATAGAAACCGATAGTCCGTATCTTGCACCCGTTCCTAATCGAGGTAAAAAAAATGAACCATCCTTTATTGATTTTACAGCAGAAAAATTAGCACAAATTAAAGATGTATCCAAATCAGATCTTATAGATTTCACCTCGAACAACTTTAATAGATTATTCTTTAATTAAAACATTATGAAATTTATCATATTAGGATGTGGTAGTTCAATGGGTGTGCCAAGACCAGATGGTTTCTTTGGAAATTGTGATCCTAAAAACAAAAAAAATTATCGAACAAGGTGCTCCGGTTTTATAAAGACCTCTAACGAAAATATTCTTATTGATACATCCCCAGATTTAAGACATCAATTATTAAGGCATAAAATAAAAAGAATAGATAAAGTTTTATATTCACATATGCATGGTGATCAAACACACGGTATTAATGATTTAAGGACATTTTATATTAATACAAAAAAACAATTAAATGTATATGCTGATAAAGATACCTCTAATTATTTAAAAAAGACTTTTTCATATATTTTCAAAAGTTATTCAAGAGAGTATCCAGCTACTTTAAAATTACATAGACTAAAAAATAGTTTATCAGTTAGAAATAATAATAAGATCATGAAGATAAGATCAATCAAAGTTGATCATGGAAAAGTCAAATCTAATTGTTTTATTATAGATAAAAAAATTGCCTATATAAGTGATGTAAGTAAAATTTATAACAAAGATTACAAATATTTTAAAAGTCTTAAATACTTGATAATTGATTGTTTATGGTACAAGCCACATCCATCTCATTTCAATTTAGAAACATCTTTATCTATAATAAAAAAATTTAAACCCAAGAAAGCAATATTAACGAACTTGTCTCCTGTGCTAGACTATAATGAGCTTAAAAAGGTTTTACCAAAGAATGTTATTCCTGCTCATGATGGATTAATGATTAATTTATAAGATTTTTTCAATTATATTTGTTATTTTCTTAGACATTGGATTTGTAAATGATGAAAAGGTATTTTCAATTTTTCCTTGTCGATTAATTAAAATTTTATAAAAATTCCATTTTGGAATTGCTGATTTTCCATAATTTTCTTTTGCCCACTTATATATTTCATGAGCATTTGCACCTTTTACATCGGTAATTGATGTTAATGGAAAATCTATATCAAAATTTACTTCACAAAATTCTTTAATTTCGGAATTTGAATTTTTTTCTTGGTTAAAGGAATTAGATGGAATACCTAAAACAATAAGACCTTTAGATTTATATTTATCCCAAAGTGTTTGCAACTCAGCATATTGCTTTGTAAAACCACAATAACTGGCAGTATTTACAATCAAAACAACTTTATTTTTATAGTCATTCAAATCAATAATTTCTCCCGAGATACTATCTACCTTAAAGTCAAAAAAAATCTTATCATAATTAGCAGTTGCTGAATTTTTAAAAAAAAACATTATTATAGTTAATCCTATGATTGTAATTTTTTTCATTATTATAAATTACTTATTTGGGGTGAGTAATATCAAAAAGTAGCCAAATAAAGTTGATAATAATGACCCAGTTAATACTCCGATTTTAACACCATCCATATATTGCATATTGTCAACAAAAGCTAAATTTCCCACAAAAAGACTCATCGTGAAGCCAATACCAGTTAATACACCTACACCATAAAAATTATACCAACTTGTATTATTTGGCATTTGGGCAATTTTTGTTTTTATGGCAACGTATGAAAAAACAAATACACCTAATTGCTTTCCCAAAAATAACCCTAAAACTATTCCTAATGGTACTTTATCGAGTAAAGATCCAAGAGATAAACCTTCTAAAGAAACACCGGCATTTGCAAATGCAAATAAAGGCATAATACCAAAAGCAACATAAGGGCTTATTGCATGTTCAATCTTGATTAATAAAGAAAAATCTTTTTCTTTTTTTCTATGAGGTATTGTCATCGCTAACAAAACACCTGCAATTGTTGCATGTATTCCAGAATTATGAGTAAAATCCCAAAGGAAAATACCAATAATTAAATAAGGTAAGAATTTTTTAATGTTAAATTTATTTATTACTAGCAATATTAAAAATGCTAACAACATAAGACTCAAATATTTAATACTTAAGTCTCCTGAATAAAATAAAGCTATAATTACTATAGCACCTAAATCATCAATAATTGCTAGAGCTGTTAAAAATACTTTTAATGATAAAGGTACCCTTTTTCCTAATAAAGATAATACTCCAAGTGAAAAAGCGATATCTGTAGCAGAGGGTATTGCCCATCCATTCATTGTTTCGCTATCTCCAAAATTTATAAATACGTAAAATAATGCAGGCACTAACATTCCTCCAACTGCTGCTATTATTGGAAGTAGTGCTTGTTTTATATTAGAAAGTTCACCTTGTAAAAATTCTCTTTTTATTTCTAAAGTGACAAAAAAAAAGAATATTGCCATTAAAGCATCATTTATCCAATGAAGAACTGATAATTTTAATCCAAAATTGTTTATGCCAATGAATAAATATTGATTTAAAGATGAAAAATATAATTCTGATAAACCTGAGTTACTTATTATTAAAGCAATAATTGCTGCGAATAATAAAACTAAGCCACTAGCTGCTTCAAGTTTAAAAAACCAAATAAAGGGTTTCGATAAATAATTAATCATTTAATTTAGATCTTTAGCAAAAAGTATTAAATCTCTCAAGGTTTCAAATAAATTATATAATACAAGTTCTAAATTCGGAAAAATATTACTAAATGGATCCTTAAATGTGTCTAATACAATTATGATTGCGACAAAAGTTATTATAGAAACAATTATATAACTTAAAAATTTTCCAAAGGTGAAAGTGTATTTTGGTTTATATTTAACTAATTCTGATCCTGGTTTTATAGGTGCTTTTGATACTGAATTATCAATATTTTCATCTTTATATAAAATCTTTTTTTGTTTAGCAGGCTTATCAATTAATGGTTCTGTTGGTTCGCTAACATTTTTATTAAAGAACCAGGTTTGATCACATGATCCACATTTTAATAATCTACCTTTATCAGGAATTAAGTTTTCATCTACTTCGAATTTTTTTTCACAACGAGGACAAGCTATTATCATTAGCTCTATATAACAGATTCTGATTAAAAATCCCTTGTTTTACACATCTTTATACATTGAAAAAATAAATAAGTACTGTATTAGTACTTGTTCCGGAGTGTAGCGCAGCCTGGTAGCGCATCTGGTTTGGGACCAGAGGGTCGCAGGTTCGAATCCTGCCACTCCGACCATCAATTATGAAAAAAGCTAAAATATATAAACCTAACAAAACAGCGATGCAATCTGGTCTTGGCAAAACTAGTAAATGGATATTAGAGTTTGAAGTTGATGATCCTACAAAAAATCCATTGATGGGGTGGGAAAGTTCTGCAGATACTTACTCCGAATTAAAATTAGAATTTTCAACTAAAGATTTGGCAATAGAATATGCAAAAAAGAAAAAAATTGATTTTGAGTTAATTGAACCAAAAAAGAGGAAAATTGTTAAAAAATCTTATACAGATAATTTTTTAAACTAATACAATGTTTAAATTTTTCACAGATAAAAGATGGCATTTATGGAGTATTGGTGGAACAATTCTTATTCTTGCAGCAACTTGGTATCAAGTTCAATTAGATGTTAAAATAAATGAATGGTTTGGTGAATTTTATGATACTTTACAAAAAGCTTTAGCTGAGCCTGGGGCTGTTACAGAGAAAGAATTTATAGCTTATCTTTTTACTTTCGCCAAAATTGCTGCTGTTTATATATTGGTTGTTATATTTAGTGATTATTTCACAAGTCATTGGACATTTAGATGGAGAACAGCTATGGCAGATTTCTATCATGATAAATGGGATTTTGCCTCATCAATTGAAGGAGCCTCACAAAGAGTACAAGAAGATACACTAAAGTTTGCAAGAATTATGGAAGGTTTAGGAGCTGAACTCCTTAGAAGTATTATGACATTAATTGCATTCACACCAATTTTATGGGGATTGTCTAAAAGTATTACGGTTCTACCATGGATAGGTGAAGTGAATCATGCTTTAGTTTGGGTAGCAATCATTTCAGCTTTAGGGGGTACATTTATTTTAGCTGCTGTAGGAATAAAATTACCCGGTATAGAATACGACATCCAAAAAGAAGAGGCTGCTTACAGAAAAGAATTAGTTTTAGGAGAGGATTTTAAAGAAAATGCTCAACCGGCTAGAATCGATGATTTATATGGTGGAGTAAGAAAGATACATTATAAAATGTATTTTCATTATTTATATTTTAATGCAGTTAAATGGAGTTATTTACAAGGAATGGTTATTGTTCCCTATTTAGCTTTAGCGCCAACAATTGTCACTGGGGCAATAACATTAGAATTTGTTCAACAGATTATCAGAGCTTTTGGTAGAGTAGAAACATCATTACAATATTTGGTAAGAAGTTGGCCAATAATAGTTGAATTAATTTCTGTTTGGAAAAGATTAAATGAATTTGAAAACAAACTTAAATATAATACTGAAAAAATCTCAAGAGAAAAAGTTTAGTGTCTTTAAAAAAAGAATTAGTTGATGAAATTGTAAAAGTAACCTCTATGGCAGCTATATCTTGTCATAAATTTATTGGTAAAAATGATAAAATTAATGCTGACAAAGCAGCAACTGATACAATGAGAAATGAAATAAATAAATTAAAATTCAATGGTGAAGTCGTAATTGGAGAAGGTGAGTTAGATGAAGCTCCAATGTTATACATTGGTGAAAAGTTAGGTTCTGGTGGACTCTTAAATATTGATATTGCAGTAGATCCTGTTGAAGGTACAAATTTCGTAGCAAAAAATCTGCCTGGTGCACTCTCAGTTATATCAATTGCTGAAAAAGGAAATCTTTTCAATGCTCCTGAAACTTATATGAATAAACTTGCAGTTACTAATAAAGTACCTTTTGATGCAACAGATCTAGATTTCCCCTTAGAAAAAAATATTAAAAATGTAGCAGATGCTTTAAATAAAGATATTACAGATATAACTGTTTGTTTACTAGACAGACCCAGACATAAAGAAATTATCGATAAACTTAATGAGATGAATGTTAAAATGAAATTAATTACTGACGGCGATGTGTCTGGAGCATTAATGATAACTAATGAAAAGTATAATGTGGATATATTTTTAGGTATTGGTGGTGGTCCTGAGGGCGTTTTAGCAGCGTCAGCCATTGATGCGTATGAATGCAAATTCCAAGGAAGATTCTTATTTGATAACGATAAAGATATCATAAGAGCAAAAAAAATGGGCATCAAAGATTTAAAAAAAAAATATGATTTAAGTGAAATTATTAAAGGTGACTCGATATTTTGTGCTACAGGAATAACTTCAGGAGATTTAGTTAAAGGTATTAATGTTCAAGATAATAGATATATAACCGAAACACTAGTTACTCACAAAAGCTCAAAAATGTGTAAAATTTTCATAAGAGAAGACATTATAAAAACTTGATAAATATAATATTTTACAATAAAAGATCCAAATTTGGTCCCTTCGTCTATCGGTTAGGACACGTGGTTTTCATCCTCGAAAGAGGGGTTCGATTCCCCTAGGGACCGCCATAAATGTCTTATTTTGTATATTTAATTGTATCTAACCTTAAAAAAAACAAAAAATTTTCATACGTTGGTTACACTAGTAACCTCGAAAAAAGAATTAGTTTACATAATACAGGTAAAGGAGCAAAGTTTACTAGGGGAAAAAAATGGAAGTTAGTTTACTATAAGAGATATGATTCGAAATCACAGGCCATGAAGTATGAATATGCATTAAAAAAAAATTATAAATTAAGGAGAGAGATACTCAAAAAAAGATGAAAATCTCAATATTATTACCATTAAAAGAAAATTTTTCGCCTTCATATGCTGGGGCCGTATCTTTATTTATCAATGATACATTACAATATAGTAAATTTAAAAAAAAAATAACGGTATTTGGCCAAACTGAATTTAAAAAAAAATTTGATAAGAAATACTTTAATATCAATATAAAAAAATCCTTTTTTCAAAGTCAAAACAAAGATTATGTAAAACAATTTATAAAAAAAGAGAAAGAATTAGACTCAGATATTATTGAATTACATAATAGACCAATTTATCTGAAATATTTAGTTAATGATTTGAATAATAGAAATTATATTTTATATTTTCATAATGATCCTCTAACGATGTCAGGATCAAAGAGTATTAGTGAAAGATCCTTTCTATTAAATAATTGTTATAGAATAGTATTTAATAGTAACTGGTCAAAAAAAAGATTTCTGCAAAATATGAAGTCAGACGCAATCAACAGTGAAAAATTGATTGTTATAAACCAGTCAGCCTCAAAAAACAAAATTAATTTTAAAAATAAAAAAAATATAATCACTTTTGTAGGAAAACTTAATAGATCAAAAGGTTATGACCTTTTTGGTAATGCGGTCATTAAGATTTTAAAAAAATACAAGAACTGGACAGCATTAGTTATAGGCGATGAACCTAGAGATAAATTATATTTTAAACATGAAAGACTCAAAAACTTTGGTTTTAGAGAACATAAAGAAGTAATAAAAATTTATAAGAAAACTAGTATAGCGGTAGTTTGTTCCAGGTGGGACGAACCTTTTGGAAGAACTAGTTTAGAAGCTGCTGCAAATGGATGCGCTGTTATAATTAGTAATAGAGGTGGTCTCCCAGAAACAATTACTAATGGAAGAATATTAAAGAATTTAACTATAAAGGATATTTACAAAAATATAGAAGATTTAATAATAAATACTAAAACAAGAAAAAAATATCAAAAATTATCTTTTAAAAATTTTTATCTATCCCATCAATATGTTTCACGTCAAATCGATAATATACGATTTAATTTTTTTAAAATTAATAAACCATATATTTCAAAATTAAAATCAAATTTAAGAATTTTACATATAACTAATTTCAATGAAAGACATAATGGTAGATTATTCTTTAATACTGGAAGAAGATTAAATAATGGTTTTATAAGATTGGGCCATAGTGTTTTAGAATTTAGCGATAGAGATATTGTAAGTAGAGGAAAATCTATAAAAGATTTTTCAGGGTCTAGTGCTCTTAATGATAAATTATTAAAAACTTGTAATCATTTTAAACCTGACATGATTGTTTTAGGTCATGCGGATATGGTATCGAAAGATATTTTATATAATTTAAAAAAAGATTATTCTAATTTAAAAATAGCCCAATGGTTTCTTGATCCTTTAAATAAAAATGGACCTGATTATTTAAAAAATAAAAATAGAATACTTGATAAATCTGATGTTTTAGATGCAAATTTTCTAACTACATCTCCTGAAGCTGTTAATTTGTTATCTAAAAAAGTTAAGAACTACTTTATTCCAAATCCATCTGATAGTTCCATGGAAACATTGGACAATTATAAAAAAGATTGCTCTAATGATGTTTTCTTTGCGTTAAGCCATGGTGTTCATAGGGGTCAATTAAAAAGTAGATCATCTGATGATAGAGAAAAGTTTATTAAGGATTTAGTATCGAAATGTAAAAATATTAAATTCGATTTATTTGGTATGAATAATGTTCAGCCTATATGGGCAGACCAGTATTTTAAAAACATATCAAATTCAAAAATGGGTCTCAATCTAAGTAGAGGAACACCGATTAAATACTATAGTAGTGATAGAATTACTCAAATTATAGGAAATGGTTTAGTTACTCTAATTGACGAAAAAACATGTTATAATGACTTTTTTGATAATTCCGAAATGGTTTTCTACAAAAATATTACAGATTTATCTGAAAAAATTGAAAAAATTTCTGAAGATGAAAAATTACGAAAATCGATAGGTCGAAGAGGTAAAGCCAAATATATGAAATATTTTAATTCAAACTTAGTTGCTGATTTCATAATAAAAAAAACTTTGGGTTTAAAAGATAATAAAAAATATTTATGGCACAAACCATAAGATGATTTCAATAACAATTTGTATTCAGAATAAAAATGAAAATTGAGGAAAAATTAAAAAAAAGATATCTATATACAGAAAAAAAAAACTTGCCCAAATTACTATATTTTTTTTTTCAATTCCTAAAATTAAAATTTAAACCTAGGTTATTATATTCAAACTGGGGTGTTGACTTAATAATTAAGGATATTCTAAAAAAAAACAAAAAAAAGGGTATTTATATAGATGTAGGATGTCATCATCCATTAATAAACAATAATACTTACATGCTTTATATAAATGGCTGGAAAGGTATCAATGTTGATTTAGATTTTAATTCTATCGATATGTTCAACTATTTTAGACCCAAAGACGATAATATTATGTCAGCTTTATCAAATAGGAAAGGTCAAGGTGATCTTTATTTTTTTCATAATCGTGCTCCAAAAAACACAATTTCGAAATCAAGAGGAAAGGGGGCAAAGTTAATCAAGAAAATTCAAATTAATACTTTAAATAATATTATTAAAAATTCAAAATTTAATAGCAAGAATATTGATTTTTTATCAATTGATGTTGAGGGAAATGAATTGAATGTTTTAAAAGGGCTTAATTTTAATAAATATAGGCCAAAAATAATATCAATTGAGTTTATTAAACCTAATGTTAATGAATTCTATCAGCACAATATTCAAAACATTGAAAAATCTAATATTTACAAGTTTATGATAAGTAAAAAGTACAAATTAATCAATTGGATACATGATGATTTAGTTTTTATTTCTAAAACATCTAATTTACTATGATCTCAATTATTATCCCTACTTATAATAATTTATTATATTTGAAAAAGTGTATAGAAAGTATAAATAAAAATTCCTTTTATAAAAACGAGATTTTAGTTCATATAAATCAAGGAAGTGATGGAACAATAGAATATATAAAGGACTCAAATATAAAATTTACATATTCAAGTACTAATATTGGCTTATGTATAGCATGTAATAAAATTTCAAAAAAAAGTAAATTTGATCTTATTCTTTATTCGCACGATGACATGTATTTTTTACCAAATTGGGATAAAATCCTAATAGAAAAGGTTAAAGAACTAAAAACTAAAAAATTTTATTTATCTAGTATCATGATAAATGGAGATCCAAGACTAAATGGACATTTAAATTTAAATGCTGGCGATACAATTGATAATTTTGACGAAAAATATCTTTTAGAAAATTATAAAAAACTAAAACATCCTGATTTTGATGGTTCTACTTGGGCTCCACATCTAATTCATAAGGATTTATGGGAAAAAGTTGGTGGTTTTAGTGAGGAATTTTCACCTGGAGCTGGTTCAGATCCAGATTTAAATTTAAAGTTATGGAATAAAGGTGTTCGAATTTTTAAATGTCTTAATCAATCAAGAGTTTATCATTTTGGATCAGTAACTATAAGAAAAAAGAAAAATAGTGAATTTAAAAAAAATCAAGGATCAAGAGCAAATAAAATTTTTTTATTAAAGTGGGGATTTTCTATAAGATTTTTTAAAAAACATTATCTTAAATCACATTATATTCATAATGAAAATTTATCTGATCCAAAGAAAGATATTATTTTTTATTTTGATCTTTTGAAGGATAAAATAGCTTTTTATTATTATAGGATTATTTCAAAGGATACAAAATGAATATCTTATTTTATTGTCCCTTCAAATTTAGTTTGGAATCAAAAAATATAAGATCATTAGGAGGAATAGAAAGTTTGAATTTAGAATTAACCCAATATTTAGCTAATTCTAAAAATAAAATATATCTAGCTTCATTCTGCAATAAGGAATTCAAGAAAAAAAATTTAATAAATCTTCCAATATCTAAATTAAAAAAAGATAGTCATAATTATAATTTCGATTATATAGTAAGCTCAAATGATCCAAATATTTTTAATTTGTTTAGAAATTCAAAAAAAATATTATGGATACATAATACTTTAGCTATTGAAAAAGCTTTTAGAAAAAAGAAATTATTATCAATTCTAAAAAATAAGATAACCGCCGTTTTTGTCAGTAAATATCTTGAAAGCAAAACTTCAAATTTATATTTTTTTAACAAAAAAATTATAATTCCGAATTTTTTGTCAAAAAAATTCATTATCAACAAATGCAATTATAAAAGAAAAGATAATTTTATATGGTCTGTACAGAGAGAAAAAGGTCTAAAAGAGACTTTAAATATGTGGGTAAATTATATCTATCCAAAGAATGAAAAGACGAAATTATTTATTTTTGGCATTGATAAAAGTAAATTTAGAAAATTAAAAAATTATTACAAAAAATATAATATAATTTTTCTAGGTAGAGTTAAAAAAGAGGAATTAAAAAAAGCATATAAAACATCTTTGGGTATGATATGTCTTGGATACGATGAAACTTTTTGTCTTAATGCAATTGAGGCAAATGCTTGTGGGTTACCTGTTATAACTTTTGGCAAAACTGCATTAAAGGATATGATCAAAAACAATTATAACGGTTTAATTGTAAAGGATTATAGGTCTTTATCACTTAAAATTTTAGAATTATTAAATAAAGATCAGCTAATTAAAAAAAAATACATTGATAATTCAATTAGAAGTTCACAAAAATATCATTTTAATAAGATAGAAAAGAAATGGTTTAATCTATTTAATAATAAATGAATTTTTATAACGATATAACACTTATAATAGTTTGTTTTAATAGTTACAAACTAATCGAAAAAAATTTATTTGAAATAAGTAAGTTTAAAACAATTATTGTTGATAACTCAAAATCTGACGAAATTCGTTTGCTAGTGAAGGGAGTTAAAAACATAAAGTATATAAAAACAAAAAAGAATTTAGGATATGGTAAGGGCAATAATTTAGGTGTATCAGAAAGTAAAACGCCTTTTATTCTTATTTTAAATCCAGATATTTTAGTTGATAGCGAGTCTATTGAAATTTTGTATAAGTCTTATTTTAATTATGAGAATGTAGGTATTTTAGCTCCTGCTTTATATGATAATAGAAATAATAGAAGAAATAATGGCAACATTTCTTATTTAAATAGAGAAAAGATAAGTAAGAAAAATATTTTGAATAATCAAAAAGCTGAGGGTAATACTTGCTACCAATTTGCAGTCGGTTGTGCTTTTTTAATTAAAAAAGATTTTTTTGATCGAATAGGTGGTTTTGATAAAGATCTATTTATGTATTTCGAGGATAATGATATATGTGACAGAACTATAGAAAAAAATAAGTCAATTATAGAAATACCTGGGTCAAAAATGATACATTTACAAGGCCTATCTTCAGATAACTCTTTCTTACAAAATTGTAAATTGTCAATAATTCATAAAGTTTCTGAATATATATATTATAAAAAAAAAACTCATTTTTTGAATTTATATAAAAAAATACTTATTAATTTTTTTGATTATTTTCAAAGATTTCTAGTAAATTTATTATTACTAAGATTTAAAAAATCTTTTAAAAATTTTTTAAGAATTATTTCAATATTTTTATATTTATCGCATACATATAAACTTATGTATTAACTTATATTTTAACTTTATTTAAAGCATTGTTTTTAAAAATATTTGCTTCTCTTATATATCTCCTAACCATTTGAGATGTTTTATGACCTGTCATTGCCATAATACTACGTTCGTCAGCACCGGACTCTGCGGCAACAGTTGCAAAACCTGATCTTAAACTATGTCCTGCAAAATTTTTATTTTCTATTCCTGCTGAATTTAAATACTCTTTCATTAATAATACTACTGATTGGTCAGTTAATCTTTTATCTGTTAAAGTAGAGCCTTTAGAAAATCTTCTAAAAATGGGTCCAGATTTAATTTTAGAAATTTCTAACCATTTTTTTAGATTAACAATTGGGCAATAGGTTTCATTAGTGAAATAGGGTAGTCCTTTAATCATTCCTTCACCAAATTGATCGGTTTTTGATCTTTTGATAGTGATTTTAAGCCCTTCAGGTACAAATTCTAAATCTTCATGATCAATTGAAATAAGTTCTGTTCGTCTAAAGCCACCTCCAAATCCAATTAAGATTATTGACTTATCTCTAAGCTTTTTAATATTTTCAATTTTTTGTTCATTTATTACATTAATTATAGATTTTAAATGATTGATTAATATAGGTTTTTTACCTTTTTGAATACTTCCTTTCATCCTTCTTATTCCCATTAAGTTTTCGATAATGATCGGATGTTTTGTATCTAGATAATGCCCTTTTAGTTTATGAACCATGCTAATTGATACTAGCCGTCTTCTTATAGTGCTTATTTTGCAATTTTTAGAAAGATGCGTGAGGTATAAAGAAACTATTTTAGGCTCTGAAGGTAAAGATATCAAACCATGTTTCACACAAAAAGCTCCAAAATCTCTAAAGTCTGATTTATATGCTCTTAAAGTGTTATTAGCTTTAGAGCTTTTAAGATTATTTAAAGTTGCTTCATATAATGATTTTAGGTCTGTTGTTAATTCATTCATATATTACTATTGATAACAATTAATTATCGTTAGTAATATATCAAGTGATTTATAATGTCAATAGTTTAAATTATAAATTTATGGGTTCTATTGATGGTGAAATTCCAGCTATATGGTTTTTGATAAGCTCAATTGGTTTTATTATTTTGAGTTTAATTCAATATAAAAATACTGGCAAAAGCATTAATACAATTTTTTTAAGCATAATGGCTATATTGTTTTTATTAAGCTATTTTATATTGCTTTTTAAAACTTGATTTATCCCCACTATTCACAATGAAATAAGAAAAAATTAAGAATCACCTAAAAAGTGATACATTTAATAAATACTATTTGTTAAGTTATTGATGAATTAAGAGGCAACTCTTAACTGGCCAATTGGAGAAAAGCCGAGAGGTACAATTCCAGGGGGCAGAAAGCTTCACAGAGCATCGCTGAACATGTGAAGCGGGAGGCATGGCGGTAGCGCATCAACGACGTGCCAAAACAACTGTTCTTTGCACCCTTAAAAGTGCAAGGAAACAGGGGTTTTTCTCTAATGATACTCAAAGGAACTAAATTTCAATTAAAAGTTTGGAAATATCTCAAGACCATCCCTAAAGGTAAGGTAAAAACCTACAAACAAGTAGCTATTAGCATAAAAAGCCCTAAATCAGCTCGTGCTGTTGCTAACGCTTGTGCTAAAAACCCATATGCCCCAAAAATACCCTGTCATAGAGTGATTAGATCAGATGGAGCTCTTGGGGGATACTCTGGAAGAGGTGGAATAAAGAAAAAGCTTAAATTACTTAGATCCGAAAAAGCAGCCATTTAGGCTAATTTTAAGGATTTTTTATGTTAAAAAACCCAGTAAAATCAACATTTTTTGATCTTTTTTCTTAATTTTCTCTCAAATATCATAATTCACCCTTTAGTTGTACCATGGATAAGCCTACGCTTAAAATAGACCCCTATTTGGCCGTTTAAATGCTATATTCAATTAGTGCATCGCTCTACTATCTAACTACATCAACGCTTTTTTGACACCTCATTTTTTCAAGATTTCCTTTTTTCTTATGTTCAAAAAGTCCCTATTTCTAACGATAATCTAATATTTTTAAGATTTAGTTGAAAATTTAAGTACTGAAGCTTAGGTTAAATGTGTTTCAGATTTATAATATCTATATACAACAAATTCTTAATTTTATAAAAATGTAATAATTACAATAGTTTACAGTGTATAATAAATGTAATACTTTATATATTAGTAAATAAATAATACCTATTATTTAATTTTTTTAACTATATTCTCTCTTCTAGAAATATAGATACCGCTTAATACAATAATAAATAATCCTAAAAAAGTCCAATTATCTGGAAAATCACTAAAGAAATAATAACCTATAATTATGTTAGTAATGATCTCAAAGTAACTAAATGGAGCTAATTTAGATGCATCAGCGTATTTTAGAGATAAAATCAGAAATAGATGCCCAATACATGCAAAAATCCCAATGGCAGCCATCATAGACCACTGATTTAAAGTAGGGTTAACCCATACAAATGGCATTACTGTAGAAACTATTATGGCCCCTACTACACCAGTTAATAAAAGAGTTAATAAGGGATTATCTGAAGTACTTAATTTACGAGTAATAATTAAATAAAACCCATACATTATTCCAGTTCCAAGAGCCGCTATGCTTGCTAAGTTTATTTCTACAAACCCAGGTCTTATAACCACTAATGAACCTATAAATCCAATAATTACAGCAGACCATCTTCTAAAACCAACCTTTTCTCCTAAAAAAATTGGAGAAAAAGCTGTAACAATCAAAGGTGCAACAAAAGCTAAAGTTAATGCTTTTGCTAATGAAATTACTGAGATCGCATAAAAAAAACAGATATTAGCTGTTAAAAGAATTATACCTCTTATAAATTGTAATTTAGGTTTATCTGTCCAGACAAGATTTTCTCTAAAAAAGAAAAACATAATCGGAAGAGTAAATGCAACTGTAAAAAAATACCTTGCCCATGTAATTTGTAAAACAGGAAGGTCTGCACTTAAATACTTTGCAAATCCGTCCATAATTGGAAGCATTACCCACGCTAAAAGATTAAAAGTTATAGCCTTCATGAACTTAAAGGATATAGATTAATTAAAGTATTTTAAAGCAAAGAATACAACAATTGGAATTGTTATAAAAGACATCAAAGTTGAAACAACTATTGTACTAGCAACACTATCAACAATTTTTTTTGGTGAATACATGCTGCCAACTAAATAATTCAATATAGCACTGGGCATTGCGCTTTGTATAAGTAAAACACCTGCAGCCAATCCAGACAAATCGAAATTATAAATCACAGCAAATGCTATTGAAGGTCCTATTATTACCCTACATAAGGATAAAATAATTGAGTTTTTTAATGAAAATTTGAATTTAGTAAGAGCAATACCTAATGACATTAAAACTAAGAAAATTGTTGCGTATGTTAAAAGAAATGTTGTGTTCTCAAGGAATAAAGGTGTGTCAATTTCAAAATATAAAAAGAAAACAGATATAATAATAGCGTACACAGGTGGACTTTTGATTAAAATATCAAAAGAAAAACTTTTTTTTGCTAAAAAAACACCTAGCGTAAAATGGAACAAAATTATTACAGAAGCTACAGCAGAAGCAACACCAAGACCTTGAGTACCATATGCAAAAAGGCAAATTGGAACACCCATATTACCGGTATTTGGTAGAATTAATGGAGGAAGCTCCATGCTTAAATCCTTTTTAAGAAAAAAAAGAAGCAAAAGTCCAACAATTGCAAAACCTGCAATCATTATTATAGCATAAATAAAATAATGAATAAAAATATCTAAAGTAATTCCAGTTGTTGTTACAGTATAAAAAATCATTGCTGGTGTACCAATGTTACCAGCAAAATTTGTTATGAAATTAGTATCGAATTTAGGGTTTTTCTTACCGAGATAATAACCAACGCCAATAACAAAAAAAACAGGAAAAATAACTTCAAAAATTTTAATATAAATTTCCATTAATTATATAGTCTAATTAATGTTGGAAATTTTAAAATATTTCTGTTCTTTCTAAATATTGATAAACAATTTCTAGCGTTTTTTTCTGATGTTTTATGGGTAATTATGACAATAGTAGCTGAATTTCTTTTTTTATCAGGTGTTTGTATAATTCTTTTTACAGACATTTTATATTTAGCCAATCGATTAGTTATAGAAGATAAAACACCTTGCTTATCTTTAACTTCAAATCTCAAATACAGAGAATTTGAGTAGTCATCATTATTAAAAGCCTTTACAGCTTTTCTTTTATTTGAGGAAATTCCAAAAGGATATTTTATATTTCCTCTAAGAATAGACAATAAGTCAGATAATAAAGAGGATGAAGTAGGTCCTGGGCCTGCACCCTCACCTTGAAGTATACTTTCACCAACGGGCTTCCCCTCTGTGATAACAGCGTTCATAACACCATTTACATTACCTATATATGTGTCTTTACCAACTAAACACGGATGAACAGTCTCAAATAAACGATTATTTATCATTTCGCATATACCAAGTAACTTAATTCTAAGATTTAATTGATTTGCAATTTTGATATCTTTTAAATCAATATTTTCTATACCTTCCATAATACATTTGTGATGGGAAATTTGATTATTGAATGCAAGAGCTGATAAAATCCTAACTTTTGCAAAAGCATCAAACCCATTCAAATCTAATTTAGGATTACCTGGTTCAGCATAACCAAGTTCTTGAGCTTTTTTTAAGACTTTATCAAAAGTCTCATTTGAATTTTCCATCTCTGTTAAAATATAATTAGTTGTTCCATTTAAAATTCCGTAAACTTTTTTTATTTTGTTAGTAGCCAAACCCTCTTTAATTGTTCTAAGTATTGGAATTCCTCCAGCAACGGAGGCTTCAAATTCTAAATTTACATTATTCTTCTCTGCTAATTTGGCTAATTCATTTCCATGTTTTGAAATCAAAGCTTTATTTGGTGTTATAACATTAATCTTATTCTTTAACGCCATCACAACAATTTTTTTTGAAATTCCATCGGATTGACCAATAGACTCGAATAAGATGTCTATTTTTTTTTCTTTTAGAATTTTAAGAGGATTTGTATAAAAAATTTTTTTGTTAATATTATATTTCCTCTTTTTATTTTTATTTTTTGCAGAAATTGCAACAATATTTATCTTTTTTCCTGTTTTAATTTCTATTTCTTTTTTTTTTAATCTTAATTCATTGTAAAGATAAATGCCTACTTGACCCAAACCAACAATTGCAATGTTTACTATTTTATTCATCTATATTTGGATAATCACTGTTATCTACGTAAACTTTTAAATTTGACTTAAATTCTTCAAAAGTTAGATCTTTTGAAAAATCAATTTTTTTCTCAGTTTGAACAGGGGCACAAGAAATAACTAGAAAGAAAATTAATGATGATAATTTTTTCATGATAATCCCTCATTATTTTTAAAACCAAATTTCAAATTCATATTTTGAACTGCTTGACCTGCTCCTCCTTTGATAAGATTATCAATGACCGATAAAATTATTATTTTATCCTTAAATTTAGTTTTACAGACAGAGATAAAGCAATAATTAGTATTCATAACGTCATTTGTGCTCAAAAAAGAGTTAACACTCTTTATCTTTACAAATTTATTCTTTTTATGAAATATTTTCAAAATATTTTGTACTTTATTTAAAGTAGTACCTGGTTTTAGATCCAAATAAATTGTACTTAATATGCCTCTAAACATTGGAATAATATGGGGTGTAAAAGTAAAATTGATTTTTGAGGAAGAGTTATTTTTTAGTTCTTGATCAATTTCTGAATTATGTCTGTGAAAACCTACACCATATGCACTAAGAGATTCGTATAAATTTTTGTTTTTGAATTTTTTGTGCACTCCTCTACCCGCTCCAGAGTATCCAGATTTAGAGTCTATAATTATATTCTTTAAGTTAATCGATTTTTTTTTAACTAATGGAATAAGTGGTAAAAGTATTGATGTAGGGTAACAACCCGGACATCCAATAATACTAAATTTTTTAACTAATTTTCCTGTTATCTCAGGTAAAGCGTAAATGCTATTTTTAATATTACTTAACGCTTTATGTTTTTGATTATACCATTTTAAATAATCAGAACCTTTTTCTAGTCTGAAATCTGCAGCTAAATCAATCAAAGTATTTTTTTTTGATAAATCTTTTGAAATTAATTGGGCTTCACCATTTGGCAGTGCAGTAAATACAATATCAACATTATTTAAGTATTTCTTATTGTATTTTATAATTTTAGGTAATTTTTTTGACTTTAAAGAATTATCATAAGATGAGATTTTTTTTCCAACAGATGAATTACCACATAGATATTTAATATTAACATTTTTATGTTTAATTAATAATTTGATTAATTGGACACCGATGTATCCAGTTGATCCAGCAATTAATACATTAAGCTTGGGCATTTAATATTATAACAGTTAAAAGTTAAAAAAGAATTATCTTTTAGAAAATTGAAAGCTTCTTCTAGCTTTTTTACGTCCAGGTTTTTTTCTTTCAACTGATCTGGAGTCTCTAGTGGTTAATTTTTCGGTTTTAAGTGTAGATTTCAATTTTTCATCAAATAAAACTAAAGCTTTAGAAATTCCATGAACCATTGCTCCTGCTTGTCCTGTTGGACCTCCACCTTTTACACTACACTTTACATCAAATTCTGTTGCTTGATTTATAAGTTCAAAGGGTCTTACTATTTGCATTTTATGATTATCACTTGAGAAATAATCACTAAAAAGTTTACCATTTACATAAATCTTACCCGAACCTTTTTTTAACCAAACTTTAGCAATAGAGGTTTTTCTTCTTCCAGTTGCATACTTGCTATCTTTGAAGTCCAGTTTTATTTTTGGAGCTTTAGTTGATGTTTGAGTATTTTCCATTTTAATTTCGTGCAATATTTTTAGAGTTTAATTTATCCAACTGTATAACTTGAGGATTTTGAGCTGAATGAGGATGATCATTTCCTACGTATATTTTTAACTTAGTAAGTTGTTTTTTTCCCAATACTCCTCCAGGGAGCATTCTTTTAACCGCAAGCTTTAAAGCTTCTCCAGGTTTTTTTTCTGACAGTTTTTCTGGTGTAGTTTCTTTTATTCCACCTGGATGACCTGTGTGCCGATAATATTTTTTATTTTGAAATTTATTTCCAGTAAATTTGATTTGTTCGATATTTTTAACAACTACAAAATCTCCGTCATCCATATGTGGTGTAAAAGTTGTTTTATTTTTACCTCTAATAATTTTTGATATAACAGTAGCTAGTCTGCCTACTACAGCATTTTTAGCATCTATTTCATACCAATTAGACGATAATTGATCTTTTTTAAGGAATTTTGTCATTGTGCCAGGATTAATACTATTAATAAGATCAAAGTCAAATTGATATTTATATTGTTTTAAGCCTTTTTTTTGTTATATTGATATAGCCGATTTGTTCCTATTGCGGGCTTACAGCTAAAAAGGAAATCTTTTACAAACTCGGTAGGCATTTGAACTATATTGTGCGCCTTGCATAAAGCTAAAGCACTAAAAAAGGAGTAATATGAGTAAAAAAAGAAATAATCCTGAAACCATTGCCATACATGGTGGTGATTATAGAAGTGATCCAGCAACTAATGCTGTTGCTGTTCCAATATATAGAACAACATCATATCAATTTCAAAATACTGAGCATGCTGCAAACTTATTCGCGTTAAAAGAATTTGGTAATATTTATACTAGGATCATGAATCCTACAAATGATGTTTTAGAAAAAAGAGTAGCAGCATTAGAAGGTGGATTATCTTGTGTAACAGTTTCATCTGGACAAACAGCATCAAGTTTTGCAGTTCTAAATGTTGCTCAATCAGGTGATAATATTGTAAGTTCTACAGATCTTTACGGTGGAACAGTTTCATTATTTACACATACGTTGAGTAAACTTGGAATTGAAATAAGATATGCCGATCCAGGTGATCCTAAAAACTTTGAAAAGGCAATAGATAATAAAACCAGAGCTTTTTATGGTGAAACATTACCTAATCCATATTTAAGAGTATTCCCTATCAAGGAAGTTTCTGATATTGGAAGAAAGTATAATATTCCACTGATAATGGATAATACAGCTGCCCCAGTAATATGTAAACCAATAGAACATGGAGCAGCTGTTGTAATACATTCATTAACAAAATATATTGGTGGACACGGAACTGCTGTTGCAGGAAGTATAGTTGATAGTGGTAACTTTGACTGGACCGCAGATCCTAAGAGACAACCTTTATTTAATGAGCCTGATGCAAGTTATGGAGGTGTAGTTTGGGGAAAAGCTGTACCAGAATTAACAGGAGCTAATGTACCTTTTGCAGTCAGAGCAAGAGTTTGTTTACTCAGAGATTTAGGTTCAGCGTTAGCACCAGATAATGCTTTTGCAATAATTCAAGGTCTTGAAACAGTAGCTTTAAGAATGAAGCAACATTGTGAAAATGCTGAAAAAGTAGTTAATTTCTTAAAGAAACACAAAGAGGTTACCAAAGTTATATATTCAACAGAACATGAAAAGAAGATTGCTGATCGAGCTAAACAATATCTAAAAGGTGGAAATGGACCAATGATTGGTATTGAACTCAAAGGTGGCATTGAGGCTGGGAAAAAATTTATTGAGTCTTTAAAAATGTTCTATCATGTAGCTAATATTGGTGATGCAAGAAGTTTAGCTATACATCCTGCTAGCACTACTCATAGTCAATTAAATGAAAAAGAGTTGGCAGCATCAGGTGTTACCCAAAGTTATGTTAGACTTTGTATAGGTATCGAACACATTGATGATATTATTGATGATTTAGATCAAGCTTTAAACAAATCCTCAAAAGGAAATTTAAAAGCTGTCAGTTAAATTTTGTATTTAAATAAAAAAAATAAATACTTGAACTAACTAAAAAAATCGAACTTATTTGGTGCATAGATGCAATATAAATCTGTGCACCATATAATACAGTAAAAATACCTAATATAATTTGAAGAACTATGAATATTCCTAAATAGTTAACAGATTTATATAAATCATACATCTTGTTTCTATAAACCTTATATAAGATCAAGACATAAAAAATTCCAATCAAATAAGCTAAATTACGATGTATGAATTGTACTAAGGATGGATCACTCAAAGCATTAACTTCAAAAAGATTATTTAAATTATTATCATCAGGGAAATATGAGTTATCCATCAAAGGCCAAGAATTATAGATTTTTCCAGCATCCATACCCGAAACAAAGGCACCAATTGAAATTTGTAAAAAAATTAAGATTAAAAACAATAAGGGAATAGACATATTTAGTTTGTTTGTAATGTTTCTTGAAATCTTAATCTTAAGATAATTCCAATAAATTAAAGATAAAATCAAAAAAGCGATAAGTAAATGTGCAGATAATCTAAAATGACTTACGTCTACCCTATCAATTAATCCACTACTAACCATATACCAACCAATGAAACCTTGAAAACATATCAGAAAAAAAATAAAATAAAGATTTAATAATCTAGTAAACTTTATCTTAAAAGAAAAATAAATTAGCGGTATTAAATATATAAGACCGATCAATCTACCAAGAAATCTATGGGCCCACTCCCACCAAAAAATAACTTTAAATTCATTTAGAGTCATATTGTAATTTTGTAATTTAAATTCAGGAATTTGTTTATAAAGATTAAAATAAACAACCCAATCATTTTGGTTTAAAGGTGGAAATAAACCAGAAAATAATTCCCATTCAGTTATGGAGAGACCTGAGTCTGTAAGTCTTGTTAAACCACCAACAATTATCATAACTGAAATAATCCAAAACATCGTTATTAACCAAATCGATAATTGATTACTGATTTTAGGATTTATTGTATACATGGGAGGATAAATATAATAATTTTTATATAATCCAAATATATAAATGTCGCCTTTAAAAAGAAAAAAACTCGGTAAAATAAGATCAGAACTAGACAAATTAGATAATTCACTAATCAAAATTATTAAAAAAAGAACTAATCTTGTAAATGAAGTCTTAAAACTTAAGGATAAAAAAAAAGAAATTATAGATAATAAAAGAATTAATATAATCTTAAGAAATATTAGAAAAAAATCTATTGCAAATAAAATAGACCCTAAAATTACCAATCGGATATGGAAAAATATGATCTGGTCTTACATTGACTACGAAAAAAGGAATTTTAAAAAAAGATAATTATTTACTGTGAGGTGGAAGTTTTTTTTCAACAAACACTTCATGTTTTCTTGTACTTGGATTGTATTTGCGTGCTGAAAGTTTAACTTTTGCTTTCTCACCACCTGCTGGTTTTTTTACATAATAAAAAAATGAACTATCTGGTTTACTTTCAGGAACTAATCTAACTTTTACGTGTGTTTTTTTTTGCCATTACTTATAATTTTTTAAATTCTTAACAATTTTAGAAATTTTTAAAACTTTATTCTTAAAATTATCCGTCCTTATAGAATCATTTGAAATTTCGTCAAGATTTAAAGTGTTTTTATTATTTGAATTATCTAAGATCTTTTTAACTCCATTTATAGTCATGCCTTGGTCCTTAAGAAGAAATTTTATTTTTTTAAGGATATTGATAGTTTTTTGATCATAATATCGTCTATTAGAGTTTAATAATTTAGGTTTAATTTGTTTAAACTGAGTTTCCCAAAATCGAATAGTATGAGTTGAAAAAACTCCAGCTTTTTTAGATTTTAATTTTAAAATCTCAGCTACTTCCCCTATTGTTTTGTAAGCATTTTCAGATTTATCAGTCATTCTTATTATTAATATATTCCTTTAATTCTTTTGAAGGCTTAAATAAAACCACTTCTCTACTGGAAATAACTTTGAGCTCTTTAGTTTTAGGATTTCTGCCAACTCTGGAATTCTTTCTTCTTATCGAAAAAGTTCCAAATCCTGATAATTTAATTTTTTTTTCTTTTTTTAGGTTTAGAATTATTAATGAAAGAAAATCATTAATAAGATTTTCAGAAATTAGTTTTGAGAAACCTAACTGCATATAAATTTGATTGATTAAATCTTTTTTAGTTAAATTTATTCTTATCATCTAAATATTATATTTTATTTTTTCTATCAAATTTCCTTTAACTATCTTGTTACAAACATCTAGAGAATTTGAAAAACCTATAAAATCTGTGCCACCATGACTTTTAACAACAGGTGAGTCCAAACCTAAAAAAATTGCACCATTGTATAATCTTGGATCTAATCTTTTTTTAAATTTTTTCAAATTATAAAAATTTAATATTGAAGAAATTTTTCCTATGACTGAACCAGTCATTGCTTTTTTCAACTCTTTAACAATAAAATTTGCAGTTCCTTCAGCGGTTTTCAGAGCTATATTACCAGTAAATCCATCTGAGATTATTACATTTATTTTACCATCCATTATTTGGTTACCTTCGATATATCCAGCAAAATTATAATTTTCTGATTTTTTGTCACTTAGTATTTTAAAAGTTTCTTTAATGGTCTCATTTCCTTTAAGCTCTTCCGATCCAATATTAAGTAAACCTATATTTGGTTTTTTATCTGGATATAAAGATGTATAAAGAGATGCACCCATAATTGAAAAATCAATTAAATTTTTTGAACTACATTCAATATTAGCCCCTAAATCTAATACCACACTCATTCCATCTTTATTGGGCCATAATGCTGATAATGCAGGCTTATCAATATCTTGGATCATTTTTAAATTTAATTTTGCAATTACTAACAAGGCTCCAGTATTACCTGCAGAAATAACTATATCTGCCTCTTTTTTTTTTACACTTTCTATTGATAGCCACATACTTGTATTCTTACCTTTTTTTGCTGCCTCTAGTGGACTATCTGTGCTCAAAACAGAATTTTCTGTATGAATTATCTCGTAATATTGACTCTCAATTTCATTATTAAGTAATGAAATAATCTTATTCTTATTACCAAAAATTTTAAAAAAATTTTCTTTATTATTTTTGTGATTATGAATTATGCCATCGATAACTTTTTTAGGAGAATCATCTCCGCCCATTGCATCTACTGCAATTTTAATCAAATCAGCCATAACTTAATATTAAATTATTTAATCTTTGGGGTCTATAACTTGACGGCCTTTATACATACCAGTTTTTAAATCTAAATGGTGAGATAATCTGTATTCACCTGATTTTTTATCTTCAACAACATTTTTAGCTAAAAATTTCATATTTTTAGCTCTTCTCATTCCAGTCCTTGAAGGAGTTTGTTTGCGTTTTGGAACTGCCATAATTATGGGTTAATTACACTTTTTAAATAAGAATTCAAAGTATTTTTTGATAAATTTAAATAATAAATATTAAAATAATCGACCAAATCCTCAATATTCTTAAAATTTTCCAAAAATTTAGACACTATTTCTCTCTTTTTAGTTTCTTCTAAATTATCCCAAAAATGAATATCAGAAACAATTGCGTGAAATACATTGATATAATCTTTCATTTTTTTATTAATAGATTGATCTCCATATCCAATTTCTCTTATACTTAGTTCTAATTGTCTGAAATTAAAATCATAAATTTCTTGTAATTTTTTTTCATTTTCCTCAGATTTAAATACCTTTAAAAAAAAAGCAAAATGAAATAAGAAAAGTAACAATCTGTCATTAAAACTATCTTGTTTATCAAGGCTTTTATATAGTGTTTTATTTGTAGTTAATTTAATTAATTTGTTATAAAAATGTATGTAATTCATTTAATGAAAATTATATTAATTATTTTAACTTTATTTTTAACAAATTGTAAATTAAATAAAATTGTAAATCATCATGGAGTTCATAATCTAGAGTTGAAAAGCGCTGAATTAATTGTAAATCAAACCAATATAAATGACATTAAAAGAATTCTTGGACCCCCATCATCAAAAAGTTATTTTGATAAAGATATAATTATATATTTAGAAAGAAAAACTTCAAACTCAAAATTATTAAAACTTGGAAAAAGAAAATTATTAGCAAATAATGTTCTTCTTTTGGAATTAGATAATAAAGGTATGTTAATAAAAAAAGATTTTTTAGATAAAGATGATTTAAACAGACTCAAAATTTCTCAAAAAGTGACAGGTATTGAAACTCAAAAAGAGTCATTCATTAAGCAAGCTTTATCAAATGTTTTAGATAAAATAGATGATCCCCTTGGTAAAAAAAGGGGATCTATAAAATAAATAATTTATCCTGCTATAACCGCTAACAAAAGAAGCGCAACGATATTAGTAATTTTTATCATTGGATTTACAGCAGGGCCGGCAGTATCTTTATATGGATCACCTACAGTATCACCTGTCACAGCAGCTTTATGTGCTTCTGATCCCTTGCCACCATGATTTCCATCTTCAATATATTTTTTTGCATTATCCCAAGCTCCACCACCAGCTGTCATAGATACAGCAACAAAAAGACCAGTAATAATTACTCCAAGCAACATAGCACCTACTGATGCAAGAGCGGCAACCTGTCCTCCAATAGATAAAATAATAAAATACAATACCACGGGTGAAAGAACCGGAAGTAATGAAGGAATAATCATTTCTTTAATTGCTGCAACAGTAAGTAAGTCAACTAATTTAGCATAATCAGGTTTTTGTTTTCTTTTCATTATTCCTGGGTATTTCTTAAATTGTCTTCTTACTTCAACAACAACTGCTCCACCAGCTCTACCGACTGCTTGCATACCCATTGAGCCAAATAGATATGGCAACATTCCACCTATTAACAATCCAACGACAACATATGGATTTGATAAATCGAAAGTCACAACAATACCTTCTAAAGATGAACCAGCTTCTTTAGAAAAGTGTTTAATATCTTCAGTGTAAGCTGCAAATAAAACTAAAGCACCTAAACCTGCAGATCCAATTGCATAACCTTTAGTAACTGCTTTCGTTGTGTTACCTACTGCATCCAAAGCATCTGTTGTTTTTCTAACTTTCTTATCTAAATTTGACATTTCAGCTATTCCACCTGCATTATCAGTAACTGGACCGTAAGCATCTAGAGCTACTACCATACCAGCTAGAGCAAGCATAGTTGTTACAGCAATCGCAATACCAAAAAGACCTGCAATTGTGTTTGTAATTAATATACCCGCTACTATTATAAGAGCGGGAATAGCTGTCGCTTCCATTGATACAGCTAAACCCTGTATGACATTAGTTCCATGACCTGTAGTCGATGATAAAGCAACAGATTTCACTGGTCTATAACCTGTTCCAGTATAATATTCTGTAATCCAAATTAATAAACCTGTTATTACAAGGCCAATTACACCACAATAATATAAATCCATTCCATTAAAAGTTTTGTCATTAATTGTGAATTCATTATTAAAGCCAATAACATAATCTGTAACTGGCCATAATATTGCTAATGATGCTAAAGCAGAAACAATAAAACCTTTATAAAGGGCGTTCATAACATTATTATTATTTCCAAGTTTTACAAAAAAAGTTCCAATTATAGATGTAATTAAACATGCTGCACCTATAGTAAGTGGATAAATCATCATGTTTAAATCACCAACAAAAAAAATAGATGATAAAACCATTGTTGCTACGATTGTTACAGCATATGTTTCAAATAAGTCTGCAGCCATACCCGCACAATCACCAACATTATCACCAACATTATCAGCAATAACCGCTGGATTTCTTGGATCATCTTCAGGTATTCCGGCTTCAACTTTTCCAACTAAATCAGCACCTACATCAGCGCCCTTTGTAAAAATTCCACCACCTAATCTTGCGAAAATTGATATTAAAGAAGCACCGAATCCTAATGCAACGAGTGCATTTACTATTTCTCTTTCCTCAATATTGAATTTTAATAACAAATAATAATAAACAGCAATTGCGAGTAAAGCTAAACCTGCAACTAACATTCCAGTAACTGCTCCAGACTTGAAAGCTACTGAAAGACCTTGAGCTAATCCTTTTCTTGAAGCTTCTGCTGTTCTGACATTTGCCTCTACTGAAACTAACATACCGACATATCCGGCAATTCCAGATAAAGCAGCCCCAATTAAATACCCTAAACCAACTAGTGGACTGAATGCAATACTTACGATTACTAAAACTACTACTCCAACAATAGCAATTGTTTTATATTGTCTAGCTAAGTATGCTTTTGCACCAATTTGAATTGCAGATGCAATTTCTTGCATTTTTGAATTTCCAGCGCTTGAATTAAGAATATTCTTGCCAGTTAAATATCCATAAACAATAGATAATAAACCTGCTATAATTGTGTATAATAAAATAGTTTCGACTGTCTCGATCATAAATACCTTAGATTGTTGGTTGTTTAATTTTTAAAGCCGGACAATACAAAAAAAGATA
>CACJDV010000004.1 GCA_902592265.1 uncultured Pelagibacteraceae bacterium
TACACCTTATATAAATACTATCCCAGTGAATGAGGAAAAAAAATCGAATGGTGATCAAAATATTGAGAGAAGAATTAGGTCACTTATAAGATGGAATTCTGCAGCGATGGTTGTTCGTGCAAACAAAAAATTTCCTGAACTTGGAGGACATATTGGAACATTTGCATCTGCAGCCACACTTTACGACGTAGGCATGAATCATTTTTGGAGAGCTAAAAATAATAAATTTGGTGGAGATCTAATTTATTTTCAAGGACATAGTGCTCCAGGAATGTATGCAAGAGCATTTCTTGAGGGAAGACTTAACGAAAAACAATTAGATAGTTTTAGACAAGAGGTTAATCCAGGCGGTTTATCATCTTACCCACATCCTTGGTTGATGCCAAACTTTTGGCAATTTCCTACAGTTTCAATGGGTTTGGGACCAATGTTGGCAATTTATCAAGCTAGGTATATGAAATATCTGATTAATAGAGGTCTTATCAAGGATGAAGGTAGAAAAGTGTGGGCCTTTTTAGGTGATGGTGAGATGGATGAACCAGAATCTTTAGGAGCAATTGGTTTAGCAGCTAGAGAAAACTTAGATAATTTAATATTTGTAATTAATTGTAACCTTCAAAGATTAGATGGGCCAGTAAGAGGTAATGGAAAAATTATACAAGAATTAGAAGGTATCTTTAGAGGTGCTGGCTGGAATGTAATAAAAGTAATTTGGGGTTCTTATTGGGATCCATTATTAGCTAATGATAAAACTGGTCATTTAATTAAAACTATGAATGAGACAGTGGATGGAGAATATCAAGCGATGAAAGCAAGAGATGGTTCTTATGTGAGAGAAAAGTTTTTTGGAAAATATAAAGAGACAAAAGAATTAGTTTCGAGTCTCTCAGATAAAGACATTTGGAGATTAAATAGAGGCGGTCATGATCCACACAAAGTTTTTGCAGCTTACGATAAAGCGTCCAAAAATATTGGAAGTCCAACAGTTGTTATAGCAAAAACTATCAAAGGATATGGAATGGGAAAAAGTGGAGAGAGCGTAAATACGACTCACCAAACTAAAAAATTAGATATAGATGATTTAATGTATTATAGAGACAGATTTGATGTTCCTTTAACTGATAAACAAGTTCAAAATATTGAATATTATAAGCCAGATCAAAATTCACCTGAAATAAAATATATTAAAGAAAGAAGGCTCCAGTTGGGTGGCTTTATTCCAGAGAGAACCACTTATGCAAAACCAATTAAAACACCTCCAAAAAACATTTTTGATAATATGAAAGAGTCCACAGGAGATAAAGAAATGTCAACAACCATGGCATTAGTTAGAATGTTAACAAATCTTTTAAGAGATAAAAATGTTGCTTCAAGGTTAGTTCCAATAATTCCAGATGAAGCCAGAACTTTTGGTATGGAAGGTTTTTTTCAAAAAATAGGTATTTATGCTCATGAAGGACAAAAATATGAGCCAGAGGATTCTGCTCAATTAAGTTCATATAGAGAAGATAAAAGCGGACAAGTTTTGGAAGAAGGGATTAATGAAGCAGGAGCAATGTCATCTTGGATTGCAGCTGGAACTTCTTATACAAATCATGATATTGAAATGATCCCCATTTATCTATTTTACTCAATGTTTGGTTTTCAAAGAATAGGAGACTTTGCCTGGGCTGGAGCAGACAGTCAATCTAGAGGTTTCTTAATTGGCGCTACAGCAGGAAGAACAACTTTAGCTGGAGAAGGGTTACAACATCAAGATGGTCATAGTCATTTATTGGCGTCAACAATTCCAAATTGTAAATCTTATGATCCAACATTCCATTATGAACTAGCCACTATTTTTAGAGAAGGTTTGAGAAGAATGCATGAGAAAAAAGAAAATATTTTTTATTATATTACAACCATGAATGAAAACTATCCTCATCCTGCCATGCCAAAAGATAGATTATGTGAAGAAGGTATTTTAAAAGGTATGTACAAAATTAAAGAATTCAACAAATATAAAAAAACTAAAATTCAATTTTTAGGATCAGGCACAATTTTAAGAGAAATGATTGCAGGTGCTGAAATATTACAAAATGAGTATCAAATTGACAGTGAAGTTTGGAGTGTGACTAGTTTTAATGAATTAAGAAGAGATGGCTTAGAGGTTGAAAGATATAACCTTCTGAATCCAGATAAAGATCCTAAAAAATCATATGTTGAAAGTTGTTTAGGTAAAACAGAAGGACCTATTTTAGCTGCCTCTGATTATATGAGAATGAATTCAGACCAAATTCGGCCTTATATAAATAAAAGTTTTTATTCATTAGGAACAGATGGATTTGGTCGTAGCGACACGAGAAAAAATTTAAGAAAGTTTTTTGAGGTTGATAAAGAGCATGTTGTTACTTACGGGCTAAGTATTTTAGCTAAGGAACAATTAATTGCTTCAAAATATGCTCAAGAAGCAATAAAAAAATATAATATTGATAAAGAAAAACCAATGCCAACAAAATTATAATGTCCAAAAAAGATATTAAAGTTCCAAATATCGGTGAATTTAAAGATGTGGAGGTCATTGAAGTTTTAATTAAAAAAGGTCAAAAAATAAAAAAGAACGATCCACTAATTACTATCGAAAGTGATAAATCAAGTGTAGAGATACCATCAAAAGACGAAGGTACAGTAATTTCTTTAAATGTTCAAATTGGAGATAAAGTATCTGAAGGTGATAAAATTATAGAAATTGAAAGCGATAAAGAATCAAAAAGGATAGAAGTTGTAGAATCACAAAAAAATCAATTATCAAAAGAGTTAGATAAAAAAGAAGTTAAAGAGAGCAAAGAAACTACAGATATAACAGTTAAAGATACTTCTACAAAGACTTCTGCATCACCAAAAGTAAGGAAATTTGCAAGAGAGCTTGGAATAGATATTAGCAAAGTTTCTGGTAGTGAAAGGCAGGGAAGAGTTACCGAAAGTGATGTAAAGTTATTTGTTGCAACGAAAACTAATAAAAGTTTTAAAAACCAAAATACGACAGATCAAAAAATTGAACAAGAGTATTCTCATTCAGAGTTTGGAGAAGTAGAAATTAAAGACATTCCAAGGGTAAAAAAATTATCATCTAAATATTTAATGAATTCTTGGTCCAAAATTCCTCACGTAACTAATCATGATGAAGCTGATATAACTGAATTAGAAGAATTTAGAACTTCACTAACAGATATATATACTGGAGAAAAAAAAAAAATTACTCCACTAGCTTTCATCGTAAAGGCATTAACGGTATCATTAAAAAAGTTTCCAAATTTTAACACCTCAATAGATGAAATCGAAAATGGTAAAATGACTGTTAAAAAATATTTTCATGTTGGTATTGCTGTAGATACTCCGCACGGCTTAATGGTTCCAAAATTAAGAAATGCTGATAATAAAAATATTTCTTTAATAAGCACAGAGCTGAAAAAAATAAGTCAGCAGTGTAGAGATCTTAAAATCGATAAAAAAGAATTATTTGGAGGTTCTATGACTATAACTAGCCTGGGGAGCATTGGAGGCTCTTTTTTCACTCCAATTATAAATTATCCTGAGGTTGCAATTTTAGGAGTAGGTAGAGCAGAAAAAAAACAGGTATTTATTGATGGAAAATTTGTTACGCGTACCATGTTGCCACTATCTTTATCTTATGATCACAGAATTATTGATGGTGCTGAAGCTGCTCGTTTTAATAATGAATTAAAACAAAACCTTGGTAAAAACTTTGCATATAAGTTAGCTGTTTAATTAAAATTATGTCAAAGAGTGTTTCATTATTAAGTGCTTTGTTGTGCACATTTATTTGGGGAACCACATTCATTGCTCAAGATACTGGTATGGATGATATAGGTCCATTTACTTTTAATGCTGTTAGATTTTTTGTAGGTTTTTTAGCAATTCTTCCTTTGGCATTATTATTTGAGACTAAAAAATTTAGATTAGAGTTTAAAATTGGTTTTAGATATTTTGTTATTCTATCTTTTTTAATTGGATTATCACTATTCTTAGGCTCAGCATTGCAACAAGTAGCTCTTCTTTATACTGATGTAGCCAATGCTGCCTTCTTCACAATTTTTTATGTTCCTATGGTTCCAATTATTATTTTTATATTTAAGAGAGACTCATTACATTGGAGTGTATGGCCCTCCGTAATTTTATGCTTAATTGGGGGATATCTTTTAACAAATTTCTATGACGCAACAGTTAGACTTGGAGACACATTAGTCGTTCTTGGAGCATTATTCTGGAGTACTCATATTATATTTACTGGAATGATTGTTAAAAAATATAATTTACCCTTAACACTAGGTGCAATCCAAACTTTATTAGTAGCTTTATTTTCTCTCGTCATTGGTTTGATTTTCGAAGAATTTGTAATTGAAAATATTCTTAATGAGATAGACTCAATTCTTTATGCTGGAATTTTATCAGGCGGATTTGCGTTTGTTCTACAAATTTATGCTCAAAAAAATATAAATCCTGCACCAGCAGCAATAATTTTTTCTTTAGAGGGTGTTTTCGCAACTATTGCAGCATGGTTTTTATTAAGTCAAATTTTAGATTTTAATAACATACTAGGATGTTTGTTCATATTATGTGGTGTTTTAATTTCTCAACTACTACCCTTGGTGAGGAAAATAAATTACCAATAATAAAATTAAACCAACTAATATTCTATAAATTACAAATACAGTTAAAGAAAAATTACTAACGTATTTTATAAAATATTTGACTGTGATAAACGAGAAAACGAAAGAAAAGGTAATTGCAATTAATAATAAATAATTAAATTCAATAGATTTTTGTACAGCATCTTTAAGACCTAAAAAGCTGGCACCAGCTAATGCCGGTATAGATAATAAAAAAGCAATTTTACTTGAGTCGACTCTATTAAATCTTAGAAATCGAGCAGCTGTTAAAGTTATTCCTGCTCTGCTTACACCCGGTATAAGTGCTAAAACTTGAAATAGTCCAATTAATAATATTGTTTTTATGTTTAAATCAGTTGATATATTTTGATTGATATCTCTTTTGTCTGATAAAAATAGGACCAAACCAAAAAATAAAGTTGTCCATGCAATAATTTCTATATTTCTTAAAAGATTAATGATTTCAGTTGAATATACTATATACCCAAAAATTATAAGAGGTATCGAGCCAAATAAAATTAAAATTAAAAGTTTTTGATTATTTCTTAAATTAAGTAAATCTTTTTTAAAGTAATAGATTATTGCAAACAATGAACCCAAATGAAGACCAATATCAATAAATAAAGAGCTTGAACTGAAATCATAAAAGCTTGATGCTAAGATTAGATGAGCTGAAGAACTAATAGGTAAAAATTCAGAAATCCCCTGTATTGCAGAAAGAATTAGTATTTCTATAAAATCTTGAAGCATACAGATGTCGTAACTTAAAAAATATTCATTTTAAACAATTCGATTTAATCATAATAGGTATGCAAAAAATAAATTTCACATATTCTATGCTAAATAATACAAATAATAGGTCATAATTACTGACGTAAATAGTGCTTTTATTAGTAAAAACAATGTATAATTTGCCTAAAATTTAAAGATTCTATGACTAATAAAATGTTAAAGTTTGTAAAAATAGGTCAACAAACTCCACCTAAAAGGGAGACCGCCACCAGAAAGAATGATTTTGATGAGATCTATGATGAGTTCGTTAAGAAAAAAGCTGAAGAACAGTCGAGCAGGTGTTCTCAATGTGGGGTTCCATTCTGCCAAGTTCATTGCCCCTTAAGCAATAATATTCCGGATTGGTTAAAACTTACTGCTGAAGGGAGATTAAAAGAGGCCTATGAATTATCTCAAAGTACTAACAATATGCCAGAAGTATGTGGAAGGATTTGTCCTCAGGATAGATTATGTGAAGGTAACTGTGTTATTGAACAATCAGGTCATGGAACAGTGACCATTGGTTCAGTTGAGAAATATATTAATGATACAGCGTGGGAACAAGGTTGGGTTAAGCCAATTTCTTTAAAACACGAGAAAGATCAAAGTGTTGGAATAATTGGTGCTGGGCCCGCAGGCTTAGCAGCAGCCGAACAATTAAGAAAAAATGGATATAAAATTACCGTTTATGATCGATATGACCGTGCAGGTGGATTATTGATTTATGGTATCCCCAATTTCAAACTTGAAAAACATGTAGTTGAACGAAGAACAAAGTTACTAAAAGATGGTGGTATAGAATTTGTTCAAAATTTCGAAGTTGGTAAAGATGCAACCTTAGAACAGTTACGAAAAAAGCATGATGCAATTTTAATTGCTACAGGTGTGTATAAACCAAGGGAGGTTGAACTACCTGGTAACGATTTAGGTAACATTTTTCCTGCAATGGAATTTTTGACAGCATCAAATAAGAAAGGCCTCGGTGATAAAGTCGAGTTATTCGATAAAGGAACTTTGAATGCAGAAGGAAAAGATGTTGTTGTTATAGGTGGTGGTGATACAGCTATGGATTGTGTGAGAACCTCTATAAGACAGAAAGCAAAGTCTGTTAAATGTTTATATAGACGGGATAAAGAAAATATGCCTGGATCTGCTAGAGAGGTTGCGAATGCTGAAGAGGAGGGTGTCGAGTTTGTTTGGCTTTCAAGTCCGAAAGAATTCAGAGGAAAAAATAAAATTGAGAATTTAGTGGTAAATCAAATTGAATTAGGTGAACCAGATGAGTCAGGAAGACGAAAACCAGAAATTAAAGAAGGATCAGAATTTGAGATAAAAGCCGACATGGTAATCAAAGCTCTTGGATTTGATCCAGAAAATTTACCATTATTATTTGATGCAAAAGAGTTACAAGTAACAAAATGGGGAACAATTAAAACCGACTTCAATTCAATGGAAACAAATCTAAAAGGTGTTTTTGCAGCAGGAGATATTGTAAGAGGAGCTTCTTTAGTAGTATGGGCAATCAAAGACGGGAGAGATGCAGCTTCTTCTATGAAAACATATTTAGAAAGTATGGAACTAAAAAAAACAAAAGTAGCATAATGGAAAATTATAAAAAAAACTTAGAGCTGCTTACTAAAAATTATGTTTACTCAAAAGAAATGGAACATGATGCTTGCGGTGTAGGTTTAATTGCATCTACAGAAGGAAAAAAATCTAGAGCTATAGTTGAGTATGGAATCGAAGCTTTAAAAGCTGTTTGGCATAGAGGCGCTGTTGATGCAGATGGGAAAACAGGTGATGGAGCTGGAATTCATGTTGAAATTCCAAAAGATTTTTTTATAGAAAAAATACAAGTTACTGGACACGATTACGATAACTCTGAAATCTGTGTAGGAATGATTTTTTTACCTAGAAATGACTATTCTGCTCAAGAGAGTTGCAAAACAATAGTTGAGAGTGAACTAACCAAGAATAATTTTAGTATATATGGTTGGCGACAAGTGCCAGTTAATCCAAAAGTTTTAGGACAAAAAGCTCTTCAAACCATGCCAGAAATCATACAAGTTCTTTTCAAATCTAATGATCCAAATTTATTAGATAAAAATTTAGAAAGAAAAATTTATGAAACAAGAAAGATAATTGAAAATAAAGCATTTGATGCTTCTTTGAATAATTTTTACATATGTTCAATTAGTTCAAAATCCATAATTTATAAAGGGCTATATTTAGCAGAAGCAATATCAGACTTTTATTTAGATCTTAGAGATTCAAGATTCATTTCAAGATACGCAATTTTTCATCAAAGATTTTCAACAAATACTGCACCAAGCTGGAGCCTAGCTCAACCATTTAGAGCTATAGCACATAACGGTGAAATAAATACGTACAAAGGAAATAAAAATTGGATGAAAGTACATGAACAAGAGATGAGCAGTCCACTTTTTGATAATATTGAAAATTTAAAACCAGTGATTCAAAAAGGAGTTTCCGACTCTGCAGCTTTAGATAATGTGTTTGAGCTATTGAACAAATCAGGACAATCGGCACCGTTAGCTAAATTGATGTTAGTACCTGATGCGTGGTCAAAAAAAAATAAAACATTATCAAGAAGTCATCAACAATTATTTAATTTTTTAAATAGCACAATGGAACCATGGGACGGACCTGCCGCTATCGCAGCTACAGATAATGAGTGGGTTATAGCTGCAAATGATAGAAATGGTCTTAGACCCTTAAGATATGCAATAACAAAAGATAAAATGCTTTTCGCAGGCTCTGAAACGGGAATGATAGAATTAAATGAGAAAAAAATTTTAACGAAAGGTAGATTAGGTCCTGGAGAAATAATTGGTGTTAGAATTGAAAAGGGTAAAGTCTTTTCAAATACTCAAATCAAAGATTACCTAGCAAAAGAATTTAAACATTTTAATTCTCAAATAATTGATTTAGATGAAAAATTAACAATCTCCAATGAAAAACATAATTTTGATGGCGAAAGTTTAAGAAGAAGACAATATACTTTTGGAATAAGTTTGGAAGATCTTGAGCTTATTTTACATCCAATGGCAGAAGATGCAAAAGAAGCAACTGGCTCAATGGGTGACGATACTCCTTTAGCAGTGCTATCTGACAAGTATAGACCACTTTATCATTATTTTAGACAAAATTTTAGTCAAGTAACAAATCCACCAATTGATTCTTTGAGGGAAAATAAAGTAATGAGTTTAAAAACTAGATTTGGAAACTTAGGCAACATTCTTGATTTTGATACTTTAACAAAAGAGAATATTTATGTTTTGAACAGCCCTATTCTATCAAATTCACAATTTAGTAAGTTCACAAATTTTTTTGGTAAAAATTCAGTGACTATTGATTGTTCTTTTTCGAAAGATGATAATTTGGCTGATACTATCAGCAGGATTCAAAAAGATTCAGAAATTGCTGTTAGACAAGGCGTTACTCAATTAATTTTAAGTGATAAAAATCTCTCCTCTGAAAGATTACCAATGCCAATGTTATTATGTGTTGGAGCCATAAACACATTTTTAATTCAAAAAAAATTAAGAGGATATGTTTCTATCAACGTTCAGTCTGGCGAAGCTATAGATACACATTCGTTTGCAACATTAATTGGAGTTGGAGCAACAACAGTAAATCCATATCTAGCTTTTGATAGCTTATATCAGAGATATGAAAAAAAACTTTTTGGCCAATTTAGTTTTGATGAGTGTGTACAAAGATACATAAATTCAGTTAACGCAGGCTTGTTAAAGATAATGTCTAAAATGGGGATTTCTGTTTTAAGTTCTTACAGAGGTGGATGTAATTTTGAAACTGTAGGATTGAGCAGAACAGTTGTAAATGATTATTTTCCTGGAGTTACGTCAAAAATTTCAGGTATTGGTTTAGTTGGAATTGAAAAAAAGATAAGACAAATTCACAAGGAAGCATTTGAAAGCACAGATACTGTATTGCCAATTGGAGGTATTTATCGATATAGGAAAAATGGAGAAACCCACCAATATCAAGGAAAGCTTATTCATTTATTACAAAGCGCTGTGGGCTCGAATTCATATGAGGCATATAAGAAATATGCTGAAGGTATATACAATTTACCTCCAATTAATTTGAGAGATCTAGTTGATTTTAGAAAAAAGAAATTAGGTTCGTCAATAAATATATCTGAAGTTGAACCAATAGAAAAAATATTAAAAAGATTTGGTAGCGGAAGCATGTCTCATGGTGCCTTATCAAAGGAAGCACATGAAACTCTTGCTATTGGAATGAATAGAATTAAAGGTGCCTCTTGTAGTGGTGAGGGTGGAGAAGATGCAGAGAGATTTAAGGTAATGGATAGTGGTGACAGTGCAAATTCTAGAGTAAAACAAATCGCATCAGCTAGATTTGGAGTTACTGTAAATTACTTAAATAATTGTAACGAGATAGAAATAAAAATGGCCCAAGGTGCTAAACCAGGGGAAGGTGGCCAGTTACCTGGTTTCAAAGTTACAGAGGAAATTGCAAGACTACGACATTCCACACCAGGAGTAACATTAATTTCTCCCCCTCCACATCATGATATCTATTCGATAGAAGATTTGGCGCAATTGATTTACGATTTAAAGCAAACAAATCCAAAAGCACGAGTTGGCGTTAAATTAGTAGCATCATCTGGAATTGGAACTATTGCTGCAGGTGTAGCTAAAGCAAAAGCAGATATTATTTTAATTTCGGGTCACAATGGAGGAACAGGCGCAACTCCTCAAACAAGTGTCAAATATGTTGGAATACCTTGGGAGATGGGTCTCACTGAGGCAAATCAGGTTTTAACACTAAACAATTTAAGACACAAAGTTACATTAAGAACCGATGGTGGTATTAAAACCGGAAGAGATGTTGTTATTGCTGCAATGATGGGAGCAGAAGAATATGGAGTTGCTACAACAGCTCTAGTGGCAATGGGATGTATAATGGTAAGACAGTGCCATTCAAATACTTGTCCAGTAGGTGTTTGTACACAAGATGAAAAATTGAGAGAAAAATTTTCCGGTACTCCAGACAAGGTCGTAAATTTATTCACTTTTATTGCATCTGAAGTAAGAGAAATTTTAGCTGAATTAGGTTTTAAATCATTAAATGATATTATTGGAAGAACTGATTTATTAATGCAAGTTAACAAGGCTTCACCAAATTTAGATGATTTGGATTTAAATCCATTATTTGTTCAGGCAGACCCAGGAAACAATAAAAGATATTGTGATTCTTTAAAGATTAATGAAGTGCCTGAAACATTAGATCAAGAAATTTGGCCGGAAATAGAAAAATCTTTAGATAATTCTGAAAAAATTGAAAAAGAATTTACTATTAAAAATACAAATAGAGCAGTTGGTACAAGAATTTCACATCATCTTTACAAAAAGTACGGTTACGAAAAACTTGATGAAAATTTCCTTACATTAAATTTTAAAGGCTCCGCGGGTCAATCATTTGGCGCTTTTTCATCAAAAGGATTAAAATTAAATCTTAAAGGTGATGCAAATGATTATGTCGGCAAAGGGTTGTCAGGCGCTACAATATCGATAAAACTTTCGGATGAAAGTAATTTAGTTTCTAATGAAAATACAATCATCGGAAATACAGTTTTGTATGGAGCAACGTCAGGCAAACTTTTTGCTGCAGGCCAAGCAGGTGATAGATTTGCTGTAAGAAACTCTGGTGCAACTACAGTTATTGAGGGTTGTGACTCAAACGGTTGCGAGTATATGACTGGAGGAACAGTGGTTATTTTGGGAAGTGTCGGAGATAATTTTGCAGCTGGTATGACTGGAGGTATGGCATTTATCTATGATAAATCGAATGAGTTTGAAAAAAAAGTTAATTCAGACTCAGTTGTTTGGCAAAATGTCGAAACAGATTATTGGACAAATTATTTAAAAGAATTAATTTTAGAACATTCAAAAGAGACAGGATCGCTGATATCAAATGACATTTTTGAAAATTTTGAGGCTGAAATTAAAAATTTTGTTCAGGTTTGTCCAAAAGAGATGATTAATAAACTCAAAAATCCAATTACATTTAAGTCTAAGATTAAAGAAGTTAGTTAACGATCATTTTTAACTCTTTTTTTAATATGTTTAACCATTTTGTTGAAGATAAGCTGTGATCACCTTTTTTAATGATAACTAATTTTTTTTTTGAATTTACAAAAATTTTTAAAATTTTTTTTGAATAACTGACAGGGACAGACTCATCTTTTTGTCCGTGAACCATAGTAACCTTTAATTTCTCGTAAATTTTTTTATGAAATACTTTATTTTTCCGGCCATCTTTAATTAGTTGTAAAGAGATTGGATATTCATAGCTTCCATGCTTTAAGTTGATAATCCCATACTTTATTATTTCTTTTTTCATTTTTTTTGAAAATTTGTTCCACATTAAACCCTCTAAAAATTGAGGTGCAGAACCAATTCCTAAAAATCCTATAATTTGTTTTTTAAAAAACTTAAATTGATTTAAAGCTATCCAAGAGCCCATACTTGAGCCAACAAATATGATTTTATTTTTTTTGACAATTTTTTTAATTAATAAAGTAGTATCTTTAGTCCACTTTGAGATATTACCGTTAGTAAATTTACCAGATGATTTACCGTGACCAGAATATTCTGGCGCAAGAAAACCAAGTTTATTTTTTTTTGCAAAATTTAAAAATGTTTTAGGTTTTTTTCCCTCTAAATCAGACATAAACCCATGTAAAAAAACGATGTAAGTTGTATTTTTTTGGTAATTTTTTAAATATCTAATTTTTTTAGACTTATTCATTTTTAAGTAATTGAATTTTCTCATAAAAGTTTATTAGTTATCTCTATTATTATATAATCTTAATGTATGTCGTCTAATATAAAAGTTTTGCAGGTAATACCAAAACTAGGTTACGGAGGGGCAGAAACTGGATGTTATGATATTGCTCATTATTTACCAGAAAATGGGTGTGAATCTTTTATAGTAACAAGTGGAGGGGAATTAACAAAATTTGTTGATAAAAAAAAAGTAAAATTAATTAAACTTCCAGTACATAGTAAAAACCCGTTATTAATTTTAATTAATACAATTTTATTAATTGGGATAATCTTATTTTTTAAAATCTCAATTGTTCACGCAAGAAGTAGAGCGCCAGCCTGGTCATGTTTATTTGCAACAAAGTTAACAAATAGAAAGTTTGTAACTACATTTCATGGAACTTACAATTTTAACGGTAAACTTAAAAAATTTTATAATTCTGTTATGGTAAGATCTGATTTGATAATTGCCGGATCAAATTTTATTTTTTCTCATATTAAAGAAAACTATTCTGAATTCTTGACAAGCCAAAAAAAATTTCTAGTTATTTTTAGAGGAATAAATGTTGATTATTTTGACTCTTCTACAAAACTAGAAAATGATGAAAAAAATTTACTTCAAAAATGGAATATAAATGATGAAAAAAAAATCATTTTAATGCCGGGTAGGCTTACTTCATGGAAAGGACAAGAATTATTTATTGAGGCAATTAACTTAGTAAAAATTGAATTGGGTTATGAAGCTTTTCACGCGGTTATACTTGGAAATGATCAAGGAAGAGATCTATATAAAAAAAAATTAATTCGTCTTACAGAGCAATATCGTTTAACAAACCAAATAAAATTTATAGATCACTGTGAGGATATGGCGTTAGCCTATAAAGTTTCGGATATAATTGTATCAGCCTCAATTGAACCAGAAGCTTTTGGAAGAGTAGCGGTGGAGGCACAATCAATGGAAAAATTAATTATAGCTAGTAATATTGGAGGATCTAATGAGACAGTCAATGATGAAAAAACAGGCTTTTTATTTAAATCAGGAGATGCAGAGTCTTTAAGTAAAAAAATAATTCGTGGATTAACTATGGATGAAACATCAATAAATCTAATTGGCAAAGAAGGTAGAAGTAATATAATTAAAAAATTTAATATTGAAAAAATGTGTTTTTCTACATATTCAGAGTATAAAAGACTATTAAACTAAATGCCTATAATTACACTACCAGATGGAAAAAATATTGAATTCCCAAAAGAAGTTACAGGCTTAGACATTGCAGAAAAAATAAGTAAGTCATTATCAAAACAAGCATTGATAATGAGTGTAGATGGTGAGCTAAAAGATTTGTATTTTTCAATCAAGAAAGATTGTTTGGTAAAAATTTATACTGCAAAAGACCCCGAAGGCCTCGAAGTTATAAGACATGATACTGCTCACATAATGGCGATGGCTGTTCAAGAATTATACCCTGGCACTCAAGTAACTATTGGACCAGTAATTGAAAATGGTTTTTACTATGATTTTGCACGTAAAGAACCCTTTACAGAAGATGATTTAGAAAAAATAGAAAAAAGAATGTCAGAAATAATTGACAAAGATGTGAAAACAAGAAGAGAGGTTTGGAATAGAGATAAAGCAATAAGTCATTTCAAAAAAATTGGTGAAAAATATAAAGCAGAAATAATAGAGAGTATACCGGAGAGTGAGGAATTAACTGTTTATCATCATGGTGATACTTGGCATGACTTGTGTAGAGGTCCACACTTAGTTTCTTCTGGAAAAATTGGCAAGGCTTTTAAGCTTACAAAAGTTGCTGGAGCGTATTGGCGTGGAGACTCAAATAATGAAATGTTACAAAGAATTTATGGAACTGGCTGGGCCTCTCAAAAAGATTTAGATGATTATTTAAAAAGAATTGAGGAAGCAGAGAAAAGAGATCACAGAAAACTTGGTAAAGAAATGGATTTGTTTCATTTCAGAGAGGAGAGTCCAGGATCTGTTTTCTGGCATGAGAAGGGTTGGGCATTATTTCAAAAACTAATTAATTATATGCGAGCACGCCAAGATGCAGCTGGCTATAAAGAGGTAAATACCCCAGAGGTATTAGATAGATTGTTATGGGAAAAATCAGGACACTGGGAAAAATATGGAGAAAACATGTATACCTCTGAGACTCCTGACGAAAAAGTTTTTGCAATAAAACCCATGAATTGTCCTGGTCATATACAAGTTTTTAATCAAGGTTTAAAAAGTTATAGAGACTTACCATTAAGAATAACTGAATTTGGTAAAGTTCATAGATATGAACCTTCAGGAGCTTTACACGGACTTCTTAGAGTAAGAGCATTTACACAGGACGATGCGCATATTTTTTGTTCAGAGGATCAAATTACTAGTGAGTGTTTAAATGTAACTAATTTAATTTTAGATATTTATAAAGATTTAGGTTTTGAAAAAGTAGTTTTAAAATATGCTGATAGGCCAAAAGTAAGAGTAGGTGAAGATAAAGTCTGGGATAAAGCTGAGGCCTCATTACTTGAGGCAGTTAAAGCAACAAAATTAGAATACAGTATAAATAAGGGAGAAGGTGCCTTTTATGGTCCAAAAATAGAATTTGTATTAAGAGACGCAATCGGTAGAGATTGGCAATGTGGAACTGTACAAGTAGATTTAAACTTACCTGGAAGGTTAGACGCTACTTATGTTGATAAAGATGGAACGAAAAAAGTTCCTGTGATGTTACATAGAGCATTGTTTGGATCACTTGAGAGATTTATTGGGATTTTAATTGAGAATTATGCTGGAAAGTTTCCATTTTGGATTTCTCCATTACAAACAGTAGTGATACCAATCTCAGAAGATTTTGAAGAATATGCAAAAATAGTTTCGAAAAAAATAAAAGAAGCTGGGATGAGCTCAATAGTTGATTTAAAAAATCATAATTTGAATTATAAAATAAGAGAACATTCTCTTGCAAAAGTCCCTATTTTA
The DNA here is from genome assembly GCA_902592265.1 of uncultured Pelagibacteraceae bacterium. Lineage (GTDB taxonomy): Bacteria > Pseudomonadota > Alphaproteobacteria > Pelagibacterales > Pelagibacteraceae > Pelagibacter. The sequence goes on from CACJDV010000004.1 coordinate 15,270, forward strand.
TTAATTTGTGGTAAAAAAGAAGTTGACAGTAACTCCGTAACCATTAGAAGATTGGATTCTAATAAACAAGAGAATATGGAATTAAATATATTTTTAAAAACTTTTTCTGCTTTAAATAAAGCGTCTTCAATTTAAGTGGCAGATTTTAAGCAAAACTATTTTCAAAGAAGAACTAAAGATCGAGGTCCAAGATCTAATAACAGGATTTCATCACCTGAGGTTCAAGTTATTACTAGCAATGGAGAAAATTTAGGAGTTCTAAATACAAACGAAGCTATATCAATGGCAAAAAATCAAGGATTAGATTTGATTGAAATTGCTCCTAATGCAAATCCTCCTGTTTGTAAAATTATGGATATGGGAAAGTATAAATATGATGCACAAAAAAAAGCAAATTTAGCAAAAAAAAAACAAAAAATTATTGCTTTAAAAGAAATTAAAATGAGACCAGTTACAGAAACTCATGATTATGAATTCAAAGTCAAAAATGCAAAAAAATTTATAGCAAAAGGCGATAAAGTAAAATTTACAATTCGTTTTAAAGGTCGAGAACTTCAACACTCACACTTAGGCAACGAATTAATGACAAAAATTAAAGAGGATATGAAGGAGATTGGAAAGGTAGAATTACATCCTAAATTTGACGGAAAGCAAATGATAATGGTAATTCAGCCTTTATAAGCTTTAATAGTAGTTGTAAATTAATAACATTCTTTGTATAAAATCGCAAAATTATGCCAAAACTTAAAACAAAAAGCTCTGCAAAAAAAAGGTTCAAAATATCTGCAAAAGGTAAAGTAATAATGGCCCAAGCTGGTAAAAGACATGGCATGATAAAAAGAACAAATTCTCAAATTAGAAAATTAAGAGGCACCACAACTATGTCAAAACAAGATGGTAAAATTGTTAAGTCATATATGCCTTACAGTCTAAGGGGTTAATATGGCAAGAGTTAAAAGAGGTGTTACAAGTAGAGCAAAACATAAAAAAGTTTTAAAAGCTGTTAAAGGTCAATGGGGTAGAAGAAAAAACACTATCAGAGTTGCAAAGCAAGCTATGGAAAAAGCTATGCAATATGCATACAGAGATCGTAGAAATAAGAAAAGAGATTTTAAATCACTGTGGATACAAAGAATAAACGCTGGGGTGAGAGCAGAAGGCTTGACATACTCTAAGTTTATTAATGGTTTAAATAAATGTGGAATAAAAATTGATAGAAAAATTCTAGCTGAGATAGCGTATGATAGTCCAGAAGCCTTTAAAACTATAGTTCAAAAAGCTCAATCTGCTTTAAATTAATCTTCGCTATTGTTTTATTTTTCTGAAGAAATAATCTGTGTAAATGTCAGATCTTAAAAAAATAAAAGATGAATTTCTTTCAAAACTCAATGGAAAATTAGATATTTCAGAAATAAACCAAATTAAATCTGATCTATTTGGCAAAAGTGGATTAATTTCAACTCAATTTAAAAAAATTGGAGCTATTGCAGAATCAGAAAGAAAAAAATTTGCTTCTGACTTAAACATAATAAAAGATGAACTTCAGGATTTAATAAGTTCAAAAATAAATGAACTTGAAAGTGCTGAAATTAACAAGAAATTAGAAAAAGAAAAAATTGACATAACATTACCGGAAAGATCATTTGTTCGAGGAAAAATTCATCCAGTTTCGCAAACGATAGATGAAATATCATCAATTTTTTCTGAAATAGGTTTTAGTGTGGAGGAAGGTCCAGACGTCGAGAATGAATATAATAATTTTACAGCGTTAAATACACCAGAAAATCATCCAGCTAGAGATATGCATGATACTTTTTATTTAGATGAAAAAAAGCAGAAATTACTGCGAACACATACTTCTCCAGTTCAAATTAGAACTATGTTGAAAGATAAGCCACCATTTAAAATTATTGCGCCAGGAAGAACTTATAGATCAGATAGTGACCAAACTCACTCACCAATGTTTCATCAAGTTGAAGGACTTCATATAGATAAAGATATAAACATGGGTCACTTAAAAGGATGTTTAAATTATTTTATCAAAGAGTTTTTCGAAGTAGATAAAATTAGGATGAGATTTAGACCGAGCCATTTTCCTTTTACAGAACCATCCGCTGAAGTTGACATTGGATATGAAATGAAAGATGGAAAAATTATAATAGGAGAAGGTGATCAATGGTTAGAGATTTTAGGTTGTGGAATGGTTCATCCAAATGTTTTAAAAAATGTTAAAGTTGATCCATCAAAGTTTCAGGGATATGCATTTGGTATTGGGATTGATAGACTTGCAATGCTCAAATATGGGATAAATGACTTAAGAGCTTTTTTTGATTGTGATTATAGATGGTTAAATCATTTTGGATTTGATCCGTTGGACGTACCTACGAATTATAGAGGCCTTAGTCGATGATAATAACATTTGATTGGTTAAAAGATCATCTGAAAACAAATCTGAAAGAAAAAAATCTTTTAGAACAACTTACCAAAATAGGTCTAGAGGTAGAAAGTATAGAGAGACTTTCTGTTGATAAGGAATTATTCAAAGTAGCTGAAATCATAAAAACTGAAAAACATCCAAATGCAGATCGACTAAAAGTTTGTGATGTTAATATTGGAGAAAATGAAATTAAAAAAGTTGTATGTGGTGCAGAAAATGCAAGAGAAGGATTGCTGACTATATACGCTCCCCAAGGTGCGATCATTCCTAAAACTAAGACAAAATTAGCAGTTACTAAAATAAGGGGTGTTACTTCTTACGGAATGCTTTGTTCAGAGTCTGAATTAAATTTGTCTAATGAAAGTGATGGGATTGTTGAATTAAATAAGGAATTTAGAAAAAATATTGGTAAAAGTTATTTTTCAAAATCAAAATCAAATCTTATTGATCTATCTATAACACCTAATAGACCAGACTGTCTTGGAATTAGAGGAATTGCTAGAGATCTGGCTGCATCAGGTTTTGGAAAATTAGTAGATTTAGAAGAAAAAAAAATTCATTCAAGAAATAAACATACTTTAAAAGTAAAAATTAATAAGGAAAAAGGACAAGGATGTACTGCGTTTGGAAGCTGTTTAATAACAAATGTCAAAAATTCAGAAAGCCCTAAATGGCTTAAAGATAAATTAATTTCTATTGGTCAAAAACCTATCTCAGCAATAGTTGACATCACAAACTATGTTATGCTTGATGTTAATCGTCCATTACATGCTTATGACGCCGACAAAATTGAAAAGGGTATAATTGTTCGAAACTCTAAGTCTGGAGAAGAGTTTACAGCACTTGATAATAAAAATTACAAATTGGAGAGCGGCATGTGTGTTATTAGCGATAATAAAGGTGTTTTAGGACTTGGAGGAATTATTGGTGGTACAAGATCTGGTACAAAATTTGATACAAAAAATATATTATTAGAGTCAGCTTATTTTGAACCGGAATCAATAAGAAATACAGCAAAGAAATTGAATCTAGACACTGATGCAAAGTTTAGATTTGAAAGAGGCATAGATCCGTTATCAATCGAAAATGGTTTAAATAAAGCTGCAAAATTAATAAAAAAGATTTGTGGTGGTGAAATTAGCAAAATTGATATTCAAAAAATAGAAACTTACAAAACAAAAAAAATCTCATTTGACCCAAATATTTTTGAAAAAATATCTGGTTTTAAAATTTCTTTAAAAGAAATGATTATAATTTTAGAGAATCTTGGTTTTGGGGTAAAAAGTGACAAAAAAAAATTAAAATTAATTGTTCCTTCATGGAGACCGGATATTTCACAGGAAGTAGATATCGTCGAGGAGTTGGTAAGAATAAGTGGTTATGAAAAGATAAAGAATATAGAGCCAATTAAACAAAGAAAAAAATCTACTTTAAATAAATTTCAGAAATTATTTCATTTTTTACAAAGATCAATTGCCTCTAAAGGTTATCTGGAGGTAATCACTTGGTCGTTCACAGACCAACGTTATAATGATTATTTTAGAGACAAAAAAAAAGAGATAAAAATTATTAATCCTATAAGTTCAGAATTAGGAGTTTTAAGGAATTCAGTTTTTTCAAATTTAATAATGCATATTAATAAAAACCTCGATAGAGGTTTTAAGGATTTATCAGTATTTGAAATAGGTCCTATTTTTAATGGTTCTAATCCCGGTGAACAGAATACAGTAGTCTGTGGTATGTCTGCAGGAAAAAAATCAAGATTATCTTGGATAGAAAAAGATAGAAATGTAGATGTGTTTGATATGAAAAGAGACGTAATCCAAACTTTGGTTGAAGCTGGTTACGATTCTAAAAAATTTTTCATTGATAACAAAACGCCTAATTATTATCACCCTGGCAAATCAGGAAGACTGTTTTTAGATAACAGAAATGATCAAGTGGCTGCATATTTTGGAGAAATACATCCTAATATTTTAAAGCAGGTTGATATGAAAACTGAGTCTTTAGTTGGTTTTGAAATTTTTATGGATAATTTAAAATTACCAGAGAAAACTCTAAATGATCTTAAGGTAAAATTCTCATTTTCTGATTATCAAAAATCTGAGAGGGATTTTGCATTTATTATAAACAAAAATGTGAATGCTCAAGATTTAATAAATGTCATTTCAAGTGTAGATGAAATTTTGATAAAAAATGTTAAAGTTTTCGATGTTTATGAAGGTGAAAACATTCCTGAAAATCATAAATCAATAGCAATAAGTGTAACAATACAGTCATCTGAAAAAACCTTAAATGAGGCTGATTTAGAACAAATTAATAACTTGATAATAAAGACAGTTGAAAATAAAACTGGTGCTAAAATCCGATCCTAATTTTAAATGAGCACCATTGATAATATAAGAAATTTTGCAATCATCGCGCATATAGATCATGGTAAATCTACTATTGCAGATAGAATCATTCATAATTGTGGTGGATTAACCGAAAGAGAAATGAAATCTCAAGTTTTAGATTCAATGGATATAGAAAGAGAGAGGGGTATCACAATAAAAGCACAAACCGTAAAATTAAATTATAAAGCAAAAAACGGAAAAAATTATATCTTAAACATCATTGATACACCTGGCCATGTAGATTTTAGCTATGAAGTGAGTAGATCACTTTATGCTTGTGAGGGTTCAATATTAATTGTTGACAGTACGCAGGGTGTAGAAGCACAAACACTTGCCAATGTTTATCAAGCCCTGGATATTAATCATGAAATTATTCCTATTTTAAATAAGATAGATTTACCAGCATCAGATTTAGAGAGAACTAAAAAACAAATCGAAGATGTCATCGGTATTGATACAGAAAATGCAGTTCCATGTTCTGGTAAAACTGGAGAGGGAGTAGAGGAAATCTTAGAGCAAATTATTTATCGATTACCTGGACCAAAAGGAAATATAAATGAAGATTTAAAATGTTTATTAGTTGATAGTTGGTACGATACTTATTTAGGTGTTGTAATATTAGTTAGAGTTATTAATGGTAAAATTACAAAAAACATGAAGATTAAGATGCTTTCTACTAATCAAGATTATATTGTAGAAAAAGTTGGAGTTTTTACTCCCAAACCTAAGGATATAAATGAGTTAAATTCTGGTGAAATCGGTTTTATAACAACCGGTATTAAAGTTTTATCAGATACAAAAGTTGGAGACACTATTTGTGATGCTTCCAAACCTAAAATTGAGGCTTTACCTGGATTTAAGCCCAGTAAGCCAGTAGTATTTTGCGGATTATTTCCAGTGGACAGCTCTGAATATCAAAAATTAAAAGATGGTTTGGCAAAGTTACAATTAAATGATTCTAGTTTTTCTTTTGAAGCTGAATCTTCTTCAGCTTTAGGCCTGGGTTTTAGATGTGGATTTTTAGGATTACTTCATCTCGAAATAATCACTGAAAGACTAGAAAGAGAGTTTGATGTAAATTTATTAACAACAACACCAGGTGTAGTATATAAAATTAACTTTAATAATGGAGATATAAAAGATTTACAAAATCCATCAAGCTTACCTGATCCCACATTGATAAATTTCATAGAGGAGCCCTGGATCAAAGCTACTATAATCACTCCAGACCAATATTTGGGCTCTATAATAAAATTATGCCAAGACAAAAGAGGAATTCAAATCAATTTAAATTATTCTGGAAATCGAGCTGTATTAACTTATGAATTACCATTGAATGAAGTAGTTTTTGATTTTAATGATAGAATTAAATCTATGACAAGCGGTTATGCTAGTTTTGATTACGAAATTATCGGCTACAGAAATGGCGATCTAGTCAAACTTAATATTTTAGTTAATGGAGAGCCAGTGGATGCTTTAGCAATGATGATTCATAAAGATTTTGCTCAAAAGACTGGAAGAGAAGTTTGTGAAAAATTGAAAGATTTAATACCAAGACATAATTTTATGATACCCGTTCAAGCAGCAATAGGCGGAAAGATAATTGCTAGGGAGACGATAAAAGGATTTAAAAAAGATGTTTTGACAAAAATTCATGGTGGTGGAGCGACAGATAGAAAAAGAAAACTTTTAGAAAAACAGAAAAAGGGTAAAGCAAGATCTAAACAATTTGGTAGGGTAGAAATTCCACAAGAGGCTTTTATAGGAGTATTAAAAATACAAAAAGAATAAATTATTTTCTGATGGTAAAAAACAAAATTTTAGATTGTATAACTTTTTTTGATAATAATTTTATGTTTGAATTAAGGTATAATATATTAATCGATCATGTTGATTATTTTGTAATTTGTGAGTCAAAATTTGATCATACAGGTAAAGAAAAGAAAAAAAATTTTGTTTGGAAAGATTATTATGATGCAAAAAAAATAAAATATTCCTTATTAGAAAAACCTTTTCCAAAAAATACAAATCGTTGGGAAAATCAAGCAATTCAAAGGGAGTTTCTACTTTCAGAGACAAATTTTGCTGATCCCGATGATTATATTTTTTTTTCCGACCCAGATGAAATAATTAATCCAAAATTATTAATTAATTTTAAGCTAAATAAAAAATATGGAATATTTCTGCAAAAATGCTTCAATTATAAATTCAATATTTTTAATCCTCATGAGACACCCTGGGAAGGTACAAGAGTTTGTAAAAAAAAGAATTTGAAGTCTATAGATTTTTTGAGACAAAAAATTAAAACAAAAAATCTTAAATATAATTTTTTAAGATTTGACAAAGAAAAGAATATTGAAATATTTCATAATGCTGGATGGCATTTTAATAACATAATGTCAGTAGCAGAAATATCTCTTAAACTAAAAACTTTTGCCCACTCAGAATTTTCTGATGAAAAATTTAGTTCTGAGGAAATCATAAGAAAAAAAATAGCAAATAAAGAAGACCTTTTTGAAAGAGGTTATAAGTATGAAGTAGTAGAATTAAATGAAGATTTCCCAGATTATATTCTTAAGAATATAAACAAGTATCATGATTTTATTATTTAGATTTAATTGGAGAGGTGGCCGAGTGGTTGAAGGCGCACGCTTGGAAAGCGTGTAAAGGGGAAACTCTTTCATGGGTTCGAATCCCATTCTCTCCGCCATTGACAAAGTTTGAAATGATTAAAAAATTCATAAATAGAAACAACATCTTTTATAAACCTTATCTATTTTTTAAAATATTTTGGTTAGAAAAATTTTTTTTAAAAAAAAAAAGTTATTCTCAGTGTGGTGAAGACATTTTTATAATAGAATTTTTTAAAGATAAAATTAGCAAAGGTATATATTTAGATATAGGTGCCTTTAATCCAATCAAGTTTAATAATACATATTTACTTCATAAAAAAGGATGGAAAGGGACCAACATAGATTTAAATCAAACATCTATTGATTTGTTTAATATCTTAAGACCAAATGATGAAAATATATGTGCTGCTATAAGTGATAGAGTTGAAAAGGTTGAGGTTTATATAGAAAATATATTTAGTCCATTAAATACAATATCTCCAGATCGTTTTAAATTATCCGATAATGATAAATTAAAAGAAAAAAATTATTTTATCGAAACCAAAACAATAAATAATTTGATTAATCACAAATTTGATTTTTTAAATATAGATATAGAGGGATTAGATATAAAAGTAATCAAATCAATAAATCTAAAATTTTATAATCCTAGACTTATATGTATCGAGATTTTAAATCCAAAAAATGAGATAGATTTGAGTGATTATTTAATTAAGCATGGGTATAATTTTGAAAAAAAAATGGGTCCAAGTTATTTTTTTTCAAAAAATTCTTAAAAACCATTTTTAATATAGCAATATTCAAAAAAGTTAAAAAAGTATTGAAAATTAAGGGTTATTTGAGGAAATAATTCATAACTATTTATTATAAATACACAAATAAACTTAAAAAATGATATAATTTATTTTTCCTAAATTAAAAAATGACAAGCAAAAGTACATATAAAGCTGACTCCATTAAAGTTTTAAAAGGCCTTGAAGCCGTTAGAAAAAGACCAGGTATGTATATTGGAGATACTGATGATGGAACCGGTTTACATCATATGGTTTACGAAGTTGTTGATAATTCTATTGATGAGGCATTAGCAGGTCATTGTAAAAATATTAGTGTAAGAATAAACAATGATGGTACAATCACAGTAAACGATGATGGTAGAGGTATACCTGTAGATATTCATAAAGGGGAAAAAAAATCAGCCGCAGAAGTAATTATGACACAACTTCATGCAGGAGGTAAATTTGATCATGACTCTTATAAAGTTTCAGGAGGGTTGCATGGAGTTGGGGTGTCAGTTGTCAATGCGCTTTCAGAGAAGTTAGAATTAGAAATTAATAGGGATGGAAAAAAGTATTTTATAGAATTTAAAAATGGTGAGTCAAAATCACCTCTTAAGGTGATAGGAAAGTCAAAAACCTCTGGTACGCAAATAACTTTTTTACCTTCAAAAGAAATTTTTTCATCAACTAAATTTAACCAAAATACTTTAATCAAAAGAATGAGAGAATTAGCATTTCTCAATAAAGGAATTAAAATTTTACTTATTGATGCTAGTCAAAAAAAAGAAAAAACTTCAGAATTTAAGTATGACGGAGGTGTTATCGAATTTGTAGAATTTTTAGATGAAAAAAGAGAAAAACTACAAAATAAAAACGGGAACAACTTATTTAAAAGGGCAGTTTATATCGAAGGCGAGAAAAACAATATTGAACTTGAATGTGCTTTGAAATGGAATGCTGGATATTCAGAGGATATTTTTCCTTATACAAATAATATCCATCAAAAAGATGGAGGTACACATTTATTAGGTTTCAGAAGTGCGCTAACCAGAGTAATAAACAAGTATGCTAATGAAAATAATTTGCTTAAGAAAAATAAACTAGCAATTTCTGGTGATGATATCAAAGAAGGTCTTACTTGTGTTTTATCAACAAAAATCCCTGACCCAAAATTTTCTTCCCAAACCAAAGATAAATTAGTTTCGTCTGAAGTAAGAATGATTGTTGAAAATATGGTGAATGAAAAATTATCAATTTGGTTTGATCAAAATCCATCAATAGCAAAAATAGTTTTAGCTAAAATTATTCAAGCAGCGATGGCAAGAGATGTTGCAAGAAAAGCAAGAGAGAATGTAAGAAGGAAAGGTGCTCTAGAGTTGAGTGGCCTACCTGGAAAATTAGCAGATTGTCAAATAGGAAAGCAAGACGGAACGGAATTGTTTATAGTAGAAGGTGACTCAGCTGGTGGTTCCGCAAAACAGGGCAGAAATAGATCTAATCAAGCAGTTTTACCATTAAGAGGAAAAATACTAAACACTTACGTAGAGGAATTAAATGCCAAAAAAAGTTCAAATGGTAATGGAAATGGGTCTGATCAAAGAACAAAAGCCTTAGCTAAAATGATTTCCTCAAATGAAATTATTACATTAATAAATGCCCTTGGGCTAGATCCCAAGGCACATGAGATTGATTTAAAAGATTTGAGATACGGAAAAATTATTATAATGACAGATGCTGATGTTGATGGATCACACATCAGAGCGTTACTTTTAACTTTTTTCAATAATAAACCATTTAACAAACTTATTGAGAACGGACACATATATTTAGCGCAGCCTCCATTATTTAAAATTAATAAAGGCGCTAAAGGTATTTACATTAAAGACGAAGAGGAATTGGAGAACTATATAATTAGCAACAATAATAATTTAAAAAAAAACAAAAAAGGTTCAAAAGAATTTCTAAATTTGTTAGAAATTGAAAAATCAAAGATGAGTATACAGAGATTTAAAGGTTTAGGAGAAATGAATCCCGAAGAGCTATGGTCTACTACTTTAAATCCTGAAACAAGAAATTTGCTACAAGTCCAGTACTCGAAAAATTCAAAAAAAGACCAGGAATTGATACATACTTTAATGGGTAATGATGTAACATTAAGAAAAGATTTTATCATTTCTAATGCAATAAATGTTCAAAATTTAGATATTTAGTTTATGAAGTTTTTTGAAACTTCAAAATTTCATACTTTAAAAAAATCTACTTATATTTCTTTAAGATGGATTGGTATAATAGGCCAACTAATTTCAATTTACGTTGTTTATTTTTTTTTAAGTTTCGATTTTAATTTTCTTTTATCAAATTTTATTATCTTTATTGGAATTTTAAGTAATTTTTATTTGATTTTTATTTATGACAAGACTCAACTTTCGGATAGATCTGCACTAATTTTTTTAATGATTGATATATTTCAATTAGGATCTCTAATATATCTTACAGGAGGTATCGTAAATCCTTTTGTTATTTTTTTATTAATTCCTAGTGTTTTTGCGTCATCAAATTTAGGTATAAGAACCAATTTATTTCTTGTTATTACCACAATATTAATAATTACTTTTTTGACATTTTACTCAGAGGATTTGCCTGCACCATTGAATAATCATTTTAATGTTTCTAATTATTATTATTTTTCAATTCCAATCGCTTTAATAATTGCTTTAATTTTTTTAAATTATTTTGCGATAGTATTCGGTTCAGAGTCTAGAAAAAGAAAAGAAGCTTTAAGTAAAATGGAGGAAATGATGGCTCAAGAACATGAGATGTTATCTTTAGGAGGTCAAGCTGCAGCAGCAGCACATTCTTTAGGTACTCCGTTATCTACAATTAAAATTATTTCTCAAGAATTAAAACATCAGCTAAAGGACCGTACTGAGCTGACTTCAGATATAGAATTATTATCAAGTCAGGTTGAGAGATGTAATCAAATTTTGAAAAGGTTATCTTTAAATCCGATTGAGGAGGATGATTTTATAGATGAAGACTTAGATTTTAAAAAATATATTAATCAAATTGTTATTTCATTTGAGGAAACAAGTAATAAAAAATTTATTCTAAATTTTGATCAAGATGCAAGTCCTAAAAAAATTCCGAAATCAATAGAAATAATATACGGTTTGAGAAATTTTATTGGAAATGCAAATAAATTTGCTAAAGAAAAAATATTTATAACTCTGAAAAGCAATAATGATTACACCGAAATTACCATTGAAGATGATGGTGATGGCTATCCTAATGAAATAATTTCGAAAATAGGTGAACCTTATTTAAGATCCCTTAAGAATAAAGGTAAAAACCAATCGGGTTTAGGTTTAGGAATATTTATAGGTAAAAACTTACTTGAAAAAAATTTTGCCTCTTTGAATTGTCAAAATTCTAAAACAAGGACCGGAGCAGAAGTAAGTATTAGATGGAAAAATCAAGACTTAAAAAAAATTTAATGTAATTTTGCTTTTTTATCAAATAATGAACTCAATTGAGAAATCATTACATCCCCAAGTTCATTTACATCAGTAATTTTAATTGCTCTGTTATAATATCTCGAAACATCATGACCAATTCCTATAGCTAAAATTTCTATTTCAGATTTGTCCTCTATAAACTTTACCATTTTTTTTAAATGTTTCTCTAAAAAATCGCCAGAATTAACTGATAAAGTTGAGTCATCGACAGGAGCCCCATCTGAGATTACCATCAAAATTTTTCTTTCTTCTTTTCTTTTTTTAATTCTATTGAAAGCCCATGTAATAGCTTCACCATCTATATTTTCTTTAAGTAAACCTTCTTTTAACATTAGACCAAGGTTATCTTTTGCTTGCCTCCAATGCGTATCTGCCCCTTTATAAATGATATGTCTCAAGTCATTTAATCTTCCAGGTGTCTTTGGTTTATTATTTTTATTCCAAAACTCTCTACTTTGACCACCTTTCCAATTTTTTGTTGTAAACCCTAATATCTCTACTTTCACAGAGCAACGTTCTAATGTTCTAGATAGAATATCAGCACAAATGGCTGCGATTGTAATTGGTCTACCTCTCATTGAGCCTGAGTTATCAATCAGAAGTGTTACTACAGTGTCCTTGAAGTCTAAATCCTTTTCCTTTTTGAAAGATAAGGAATTATATGGATCCATTATAATTCTTGGTAACTTAGAGCTATCAAGTAATCCTTCCTCCAAATCAAATTCCCAAGCTCTATTTTGTTTTGCTAATAATTGTCTTTGAAGTTTATTAGCAAGTTTAGTTATAACATCTTGAAAACCAATTAATTGTTGATCTAAAGTTTTTCTAAGCTTATTTGCTTCATCAGCATTTTCAAGATTTTCAGCTTTTGTAATCTCATCAAACTGTGTTGTAAAAATTTTATAATCCACATTTAAATCTTTTAAATTTTTCTTTTGAATCAATTGTTCAGAGTTTTGTTCATCTGACTCTGTATCTACAAGTTGTTCATCTAATTTATATTCATCAATATTATAATCCGAATCTAAACTGGCTTCTGTTTCATCTTGCTTGTCAGGATCTTTTTTGTCCTCATCCTCACTATCATCATTTTCACTGGACTGATTTTCCTTGTTATCCTCTTGATTTTCGTCCTTTTTTTCCTCATTTTCCTCAGATTGAAAAATATCCATTTCTTGCAATATTTGAGAAAACTTTGAACTATAAATATTTTGATCTTCCAAATTTTTTTCAAAAAATTCTATATGTTCAAAAATTGATTTATCAAAATCTTTTTCCCAAAAATCTAACATCTTTGATGTTAAAGGATTAAGTTTGATTTTGTGAAAATTTTTTAACATATATAATTCAAAAGCCTCTACTACAGGCACATCATCTTTGGATTTAATTTGATCCTTTCTTTTATGGTTGAATATTTGAATATAATTATCCCTTAAATTTTTATCTATTCCTTTTAACATTTTTGATCCCAATTTTTCGTATCTTATTTTCTCTGTAATTGTATAAAGTGATTTACATGATGAGCTGGAAGGTAAATTTTTCTTAAATATTGAATCATTAGAAAATTTTTTTTTAAGAGCCCTCGAGTCTGTTTCCGCTCTAGCTTTAATAAAATCGTTTTTTGAATTTAAATTTTCCAATTCGATTAAATCTTGTTTTTCAGAATTTTTAATATTCTTTTTTGTATTAATACCTAAATCATCTGAAATTACCCTTGCAGTAGAGGATAGAGCTTGTCTAAGCTTTTCTTTTAAACTCTCAGTCTTATTGTTCATTAAATTTGGATATTTAATAAGGACTCTGGTAACTCTTCACCAAAACATCTTTGGTAATATTCTGCGATTATGTTCTTTTCAATCTCATCACATTTATTTAAAAATGTTACCCTAAAAGCGTAACCTGTATCTTTAAAAATTTCTGCATTTTCAGCCCAGTGCAAAACTGTTCTTGGACTCATAACTGTTGATATATCGCCAGCTATAAATCCTTTTCTAGTTAATGAAGCAACTTTTATCATATTAGAAACTTTTTCTTTTCCTTTTGAATTATTTAAATCTTTATTTTTTGCTAAAATAATTTCCATTTCTTTATCAAGACTGAGATAGTTTAAAGTTGTAACAATATTCCATCTATCCATTTGGCCTTGATTTATTTGCTGAGTTCCATGGTAAAGACCTGTTGTATCGCCTAAACCAACAGTATTAGAGGTTGCAAATAATCTAAAAAATTTATTTTGTTTAATTACTTTATTTTTGTCTAGAAGAGTAAAATTACCTTGTGCTTCAAGCACCCTCTGTATAACGAACATTACATCAGGTCTTCCTGCATCATATTCATCAAATACTAAAGCAACGGGGTTTTGTATGGACCAAGGTAAAATCCCTTCATTAAATTGTGTAACTTGCTTACCATCTTTCAAAACAATTGCATCTTTACCTATCAAGTCTATCCGACTGATATGACTGTCTAAATTTACCCTGATGCAAGGCCAATTTAACCTTGCAGCAATTTGCTCTATATGAGTAGATTTTCCTGTTCCATGATACCCTTGAACCAAGACTCTTTTGTTAAAAGCAAAACCTGAGATAATAGCTAGAGTAGTATCACGATCAAATTTGTAGTTTTTATCTATTTCTGGCACATACTCATTCTTTTTAGAAAAAGCATCCACCTCCATATTTGAGTCTATCCCAAAAGTCTGTTTTATTGAGAGTTTTATGTCAGGCTGACTGTTGATATTTGGTGTCAATTTTTTTCTCTATAAGTATTTTTTAACTGGGTGTAAGCCAAAGTTATTAATTTAAGTTTTTCTTCAAATTTTTTATTCCCAGAATTCATATCAGGGTGAAATTTTTTAACAAGTATTTTAAATTTTTCATAAATTTTTCCCCAATTTGATCCTACCGAAATACCCAATATTTCAAATGCTTTGATGTCTTTGTGATTATATCTAAATTGTCCCATGTGATTAAAATCACTTTTTAACTTTTCTTTGTCAAGTTCGTCTCGCAAAGTATTATTCCACAAGACTTTAAAAAAATTATCTGAAGAACTAAAACTTTGAGTAGGTTTATGCCAAACCATGTCTGATTTCAAAAAATCAATCACTTGATCATCGTTCATTCCTGAGAAATAATTCCAATTTTTATTGAATTCTTTGACATGGTTTAAACATAATAACCTAAATTTTTTACTATTATCTTTTTCAACTGGTGCTTTATATTCACCAATTTCGTTGCAATTATTCCAGTCACAGATATTTTTCATGTTATAATTATATCAAATGAATATAGATGAATTAATTACAAACGTAAAAAAAAAAATAAAAAAAAATATTATTATTGAAAATATTTTAATAGAAGACAAAACATTTTTACATAAAAATCATCTAGGACACGAAAGTAATAAATTTCATTTAAAAATAACCATTGAGTCAGAGGAGCTTAAAAAATTAAATAAAATTGAAAGTAACAAGAAAATTTATAAGATATTAGATGAAGAATTAAGAAATCACGTTCACTCTCTACAAATTTTAATTAACTAATCTTTTTTTTAAAAAAGATTTGATAGTAAGGTCCGAAAATTCTTTTTCAATTATTGGACCTCCAATTCTTTTAATTAACATAAGCTTAATATTTTTAGAATTATTTTTTTTGTCTCGCATCATAAAGGATATGATCTGATTAATTTTGCTTCTTGTAAAATAATTTTTAATAGAATTTGGAAAAGTTGAATTATTGAGATGTTTAATCGCAGAGTCAAATTCTTCAGTGGTAATCATCTTTCTATTATGACTAAATTCAAAAGCAGATTTCATACCCAGTATCACTGCTTCTCCATGATTTAATTTTTTTGAAAAATTTAAACTTGCCTCATATGCATGAGCAAAAGTATGCCCAAAATTCAAAATTTTTCTCAAATTTTTTTCTTTTTCGTCTTTTTCAACTATCGATTTTTTTACTTTACAGCTTTCGTAAATAGATTTTTCAATAGATGGTGATTTAAGTTTTAATACCTCATTAATATTCTTATCCAAAAAATTATAAAACTTTTTATTTGCAATTAATGCATGTTTTGCTATTTCTGCGTAACCACAAACTACTTCTCTAAACGGCAGACTATTTAAAAAGCCTACATCACTGATAACAATTTTAGGTTGATAAAAACTTCCAATTAAATTCTTACCTTGAGATGTGTTAATACCCGTTTTACCGCCAACGGATGAGTCAACTTGTGATAACAATGTAGTTGGAATATTTACAAATTTTAAACCTCTTTTGAATAAACTTGCTGCAAAACCCGCTACATCACCAGTAATACCTCCCCCAATAGATATTAAACTGTCATCTCTTGAAAAATTTTTTTGAAGCAAAAGATCTAAAATTTTATTAACATTTTTCTGATTTTTATTTTTCTCATTGGGGTTATAAATAAATTTGTAAACCTCATATCTTTTTAGGGATCTTGAAATTTGTTTTAAATATCTATTAGGAATATTTTTATCTATAACTAATAAGCATTTTTTAAAGTTGATGGAATTTTTTTTAAATATTGGTGATAGATTAGAAATTAAATTTCTCCCAATTATAATAGGATATTTTTCTGAATTAGTTTTAACTATCAGTTTGATTGGCCTCATAAATATCTATGATTTTTTTTGTAATTTGTTGTTTTGTAAAATTTTCACAATCTATTTTATATAGTGCTTTAGAGTAAAAAATTGAACGTTTTTTTATGATTCCTATAAGCTCATTTTTACTAGAATTTACTGCTAAAGGTCTTTTTTTGCTGTTTTTAATCCTGTTAACTAGCGTATCAATATTCCAATTAAGCCAAAATGATAAGTGATTTTCTAGAACCTCACTTTTAATAGCTCGATTAATGAACGCTCCTCCACCAAGTGCAACTACACCCTTTTTACTTTTTAAAATACTAAGAGTTATCTTTTTTTCAATTTCTCTAAAGAAGTTTTCTCCTTTTAATTCAAAGATTTTTGATATTTTCATTTTTTGATCATTTTCAATTAATTGATCAATATCAAAAAAGTTAAGATTTAATTTTTTTGATACCATAGAGCCAATAGAGCTCTTTCCAGAGCCCATCATTCCGATAAAAACTAAATTTTCCCTTGATTTCATAAGTTTCTTTATTGAAAAAACACAAATATGTCTTAATTTGAAATTATTTAAATCTATATGCAATTTACTAGAAAAACAAGTTATAGCAAAAGTATAATTGGATTATTAATAAAGTTATTTTTAATTATAATTGTATTTATTGGAATAATTTTTCTTTTAAATAAATTAGATTTCCCAGCACCAAAAAAAACAATTGAAAAAATAATACCTAATGAAAATTTTAAAATTGTTAAATAAATCTTATTTATCAATTCTAATTATTCTTTATTTTTCGATGGTGAATTCTTTTTCAGAAAATGAGCCTGTCGATATATGGAATATTGATAAAGAGCAAATACAAGAAGACTCTGGAAATAAGGAATTAATTTCAATTACTGAAAATGAACTTGAAACTGAAAAAATTGATGTTTTTAACATGCAAACAAACGATAGATCAGACTTAATTAAAGTTGATGAAACTTTAAATTCCAAAGAAATTAAAATAATAGGTCTCTATGATCCTGAAGATTTTGGATTAAAAATTGATATGTGGTCGAATTCCAATGGTGATCAATTAAAATACCTTTTCTCTAATTTAGCCAAAATTAACTTATCACGAGATGCTTCAGAACTTATGAATATTGTTTTATTAACGAATGCTTATTATCCCCAAAAAAATATTAGCGAAAAAGATTTTTTAAAAATTAAATCAGATTGGTTGATAAAACATAATAATTTAGATTTGATAGAGGAATATTTAATAAAGAATGATATTTTAAATTTACACCCTAAACTAAGTAAATATTTAGCTGATAGGCATTTATCCGAGTCTGAGATCGATAAAGCTTGTAAAATCTTTTTAAATAACTCTGAACCAATAAATAATAATTATTTGTCAAAATTTAATATCTATTGTTTAATAAACAATGGAAAAAAAGATGAAGCTCAATTAATTTTTGATTTAAAAAAAGAATTAGGCTTTAACGAACAATATTTTGAAAATAAACTAAATTATCTTTTTGGATATACAAATGAAATTGATAAAACTATTTCTGAAAAAAGTATCCTAGAGTTTCATTTAGCCCATAAAACAAACCCAGAATTTTCTTTTGAACCAAAGGAAAATACTAATCCATTAATATGGAAATATTTAGCTGCCTCAAATTTATTATACCAAACTAATGAAATTGACTTGGGTGAATTAGAAAAAATAGAATTAATTGAGTATGCCACACATAACAAGAATTATCTTGAAGATGATTTATTTCAAATTTACAAAAGGTTTCAGTTTACAATTGATCAATTTTTGAATGTCAAAACAGTATTCAAATCTTTAGCTAATATTGAGAGTAGGGCACTTTTATATCAAAGTGTGTTGTTAGAGTCTGACATAAATAAAAAAATAGAGTTAATGAAACTTCTAAAAGAAGCATTCATTAAGGATAAAATTGGCAATGCTTTTGAGAAGAAACTAAAAGATCTGTTACAAGATATTGAATTAGATCAAATTTCCTCAAAGCATACTAGTTTTTATTTAG
Source organism: uncultured Pelagibacteraceae bacterium (assembly GCA_902592265.1). Lineage (GTDB taxonomy): Bacteria > Pseudomonadota > Alphaproteobacteria > Pelagibacterales > Pelagibacteraceae > Pelagibacter. Next base: position 33,682 of record CACJDV010000004.1, read on the forward strand.
AAAATATTAATACTGGTGAAAAAAAACAAACTAAAATCAAGTATAATGATGATCTTTTACATCAATCAAAACTCATAAAATATTTTGTTGGAGAATATAATCAAACAAAAATAGAAAAAGATCTCAATAATTTTCTCAAAAAAATAAAAAAGGATAAAAAGTATCTTATCACAAAAAAAGATATTATTTTAATAGAGTCATTGAAATCAGATGGTATAAAAATTGATAAGAAATATGACAATTTATATAAAATTCTAGACTCTGAAATGCCAACAGATATTCAAGTCATGGTAAATAATAAAGAGTCTGCTTCAACAATTCTCAGAATTGTAGAGGTTATTGGTCAAGATGAGTTGATTACTTTAGATGAGGATACCTTATTTTTTATAATAAGTGCACTTAATCAATTAAACTTAGACCCTATACGTAACAAAATTCTTTTAAAAGTTCTTCCTTTAAAAGTTTAAAAATTAGTTTATCTATTTATCTAATGAGTATTAAAGATATAATCACAGTTCCTGACGAAACTTTAAAAAAAATCTCTGAACCATTAGAAAAAGTCAGTACTAACGAAAAAAAACTTATTAATGATTTATTTGATACAATGTACGCTTCGAAAGGTATCGGATTAGCTGCAGTACAAATAGGTATCCTGAAAAGAATTTTAGTAATTGATGTGTCTACTAAAGATGAAAAAAGGGAACCTTTAAGTTTCATAAATCCTGTTATTAAAAAAGTTAGTGATGAAACTTCAATTTATGAGGAGGGTTGTTTATCAATTCCAGATACATTTATAGAAATTGAAAGGCCAAAAATTTGTGAAGTGGAATATATTGATATTAATGGAGAAAAAAAAAATTTAAAATGTGACGGTCTTTTATCAACCTGTTTACAGCACGAAATTAATCATTTAGATGGAAAATTGATAATTGACCATCTATCAAAGTTAAAAAGAGATATCATCATCAAAAAAATTTCAAAAACAAAAAAAAATCCTGACAGAATATTAGTTTAGAAATGCCTAAAAAAATCATTTTTATGGGTACACCCATGTTTGCAGTTCCAATATTAAAATCTCTATATCAAAATGGTTTTCCAATAAATTTGGTTTATACACAACCACCCCAAAAATCTCACCGAGGTCAGAAGATAAATAAATCACCAGTCCAAGGTATATCGGAAACTTTAAATATAGAATTTAGATCTCCACAGAGCTTGAAAAATAACACTGAGGAATATGAGTTTTTAAAAAAAATGGAGGCTGATCTTGCAATTGTTGTAGCCTATGGACAAATAATTCCTAAAGAATTCTTAAGTTTAACAAAAAAAGGTTTTATAAATATTCATGCATCTATACTCCCAAAATGGAGAGGTGCTGCACCTATTCAGAGAGCTATAATGAATTTAGACACAGAAACAGGGATCAGTATAATGAAAATTAATGAAGAATTGGATAGTGGACCTGTAAGTAACACTTACAAAATAAAACTTGATCAAAGTCTGAATGCAAAAGAGATCTCAGAAAAACTCTCTTTAATGGCAGCGGATAAAATTTTAGATGTTGTAGATGAAATTTTAGAAGGTAAATCAAATTTTGTTGATCAAGACAATTCCAAAGCCACTTATGCAAAAAAAATTACTAAAAATGAAGGGCAAATAGACTGGAAAAGTGATGCTTTAAAAATAATTGGAAAAATTAATGGCTTATATCCCTACCCAGGAGCTTTTTTCAATTTTAACGGACAAAGATATAAAGTTTTAAAAGCTGAAATTGGAAATGGGATTGGTAAAAATGGTGAGGTTATATCAGACGATCTTGAAATAGCGTGTGGAGGTGAAAAATCTATTAAAGTTGTTGAAATTCAGAGAGAGGGGAAAAAGGTTCAAAAAATTGGAGAATTCATGCTTGGATCCCAGATCAGAAAAGGTTCAATTATATCTAATGTTTAGATATCAAATATTGATAGAGTATGTAGGCACCAATTTTAGAGGTTGGCAAATTCAAACAAAGGGCAAAACTATACAAGGTTTTATCCAAGAGAGAATTTCTAAATTATTAAAAGAAAAAATTATTTTGTTTGGCGCTGGAAGACTAGATAAAGGAGTGCACGCACTTGAGCAATCTGCTCATTTTGAGTGTAAAAAAAAAATTGAAAATTTGAATAAATTTGCCAAATCTTTAAATCATTTTTTAAATAAAGAAATGATTTCAATCATTAAAATTAAGAAAAGAGGCAATAATTTTCACGCAAGATTTTCTGCAAGAATGAGAACATATAAGTATATAATCATTAATCGCCCCAGTAGACCGGTTATAGATAAAAATAGAGGATGGCACATTATTAATAAACTTGATTTGAAGATAATGAAAAAAGCTGCGAAAAAACTAGTTGGTACTAAAGATTTTTCTACCTTCAGAGCTTCAAGCTGTAGAGCTAAAAGTCCAATCAAAACAATGAAATCAGTAAAAATAAAATCTAGAAATAATAAAATAGAGATGGAATTTCAATCTCAATCTTTTCTGCAACAACAGGTTCGTTCAATGGTTGGTTGTTTAAAATATGTAGGCGAAAAAAAATGGACTTTAAAAAAATTTAATTTTGTTATGAACTCAAAAAAAAGGATTTTGTGTGCACCGCCTGCACCACCTGAGGGACTTTATTTAGCTAGAGTGATTTACTAATTTTTTTTTGTTACTCATTGCAAACTTTTTATTAATTCTCCATCTTGACTCTTCTCTAACAATATAACCACAACAATTTTTTGAACCACATTTACAAGGAAATTGTTTATAATCTTCGTCATAACCGAACCCATAATCACACGTAAACTCCTCTCCTTTTTTAATATCACGAATTGCAGTAATCCATACTTTTAAACCTTTGCCATTATAATCGCAGTTATTATTGCAACTATGGTTTACTAGACCTGCAATATTCCATGAAAAATCTCCATCGAGGGTAAATCTTTTATTTAATGTGAATAAATAAATTGGTTTTTTATTATCAAACTTAATTGACTCATCCACCTCTTTATTTGTTATAATTTTGCCAATGTAATTAATTATTTTTGTTCCTTCTTTGATATCACGTGTAGCATAAAGACCTCTTCCTTTCTTATCAATTTTAGATCTTTTAATTTTATAAAGTTTCATTTGAGTGAATTATCAAAAACGTTTAAATCAATTGAATTCTACGAGCGCGTTAACATGCTCATTAGCACTTTCAGATAATGCGTTTAAATCATAACCTCCCTCAAGAATAGAGATAACTTTCCCTTGAGTGAACTCATTGGTAGCAGCTAAAGTTCTTTTAGTAATTTCATAGAAGTCTTTTGATTTAAGTTTAAATTGAGCTAAAGGATCATCTTCATGAGCATCAAAACCTGCCGAGAATATAAGAAAATCAGGTTTATAATTAACCAACCTATCTAAAACCCTATCGAATGCATTAAAATATTCCTCCGAGTTCGTGCCTGCTGGTAAAGGTATATTTAAAGAGTTATTAAAATCACCCTTATCTTTATCTGTACCTCCTCCAGGGTAAAAAGGATATTGGTGTGTTGAAATATATAATGAATTTTTGTTATTTCGCATAACATCATAATTTCCATTTCCCCAGTGCACATCAAAATCTACACATGCAACTCTTTTATAATTATGATCTCTAATTAAGTAATTAGTAGCTACCCCAGCGTTTGATATACAACAAAATCCCATTGCCTTGTCTTTTTCCGCATGATGTCCAGGAGGTCTTGCTAAACAAAATGCGTTCTTAAATTCTTTATTTTCTATTCCATCAATGGCCCTAATTGTTGACCCAGCAGCATCGAATACTGCTCTTTTACTCTCTGGTGATATTACAGTATCTCCATCTAGAAATTTTAGACCTTTTTGAGGAAATGAATTTTTTAAATTATCAATATATTCTTCTGAATGTGTCATTGCTAATAAATCATCTGGTACATTGCTTGGTTTTTCCCAAATAAGATCATTTCTTTTTATTAATTTTTCTTTTATAGCAATTACTCTTTTAGGCTGTTCGGGATGACCATCACCAGTATCATGTTTTTCATAAGAGTCTGAATTTATAATTGCCGTATTCATTTGAAATAATTATTTAAAATACTTTCATAAATCTTGGTTAGATTTTTAAGATCTTTTAGAGATACTGCCTCATCAACTTTATGCATGGTTTTTCCAACTAAACCAAATTCAAGACCAGGACATATGGTTCTTATAAATCTTAAGTCTGAAGTTCCACCTGTTGTAGATAATTTTGGTTTTAATTTAGTTATTTTTTTAATAATATTTTGTATCATAAATGTCGTTTTGTTAGGCTTTGTCAAAAAAGCTTCACCAGAAACTCTGTACTCAATTTTAAATTTTGATTTATGTTTTTTAGTCATTTTTCTAAAAATTTTGTTGAGTTTCTTTTTAAGAGAATTTGAGGAATGTTTGTTATTAAATCTTATGTTGAATGTTGCCTCAGCTGTTGCTGGAATAACATTATCTGCTGTATTATTTATATTTATCCTTGTAACCTCCAAGTTTGTAGGTTGAAAATCTTTAGTTCCTTTATCAAACTTAATTTCCTTTAATTCTTTTAAAATATTGACAATTATGGTTGAAGGGTTATTTGCTCTAGAAGGATATGCAACGTGACCTTGTAAACCAAATATAATTAATTTACCGGTTAAACTGCCTCTACGACCAATTTTAATCATTTCACCTAAATAATTCGGGTTAGTTGGCTCACCCACTAAGCAAAAATTAATCTTCTCTCTTTTTTTTCTTAAAAACTCCACAACTTTTTTTGTTCCATTCACTGCATCACCTTCTTCATCACCTGTTATCAACAGACTAACTGATCCATTAAATTTTTTATTTTTCGACAAAAACTTACTTACAGCAGAAACGAAAGCTGCAATAGAACTTTTCATATCATTTGCACCTCTTCCAATCAGATATCCCTTTTTAACCGAAGGCCTGAATGGATTAGTTGTCCAGTCTTTTATGTTTCCTGGAGGCACAACATCTAAATGACCTGCATAACATAAATTTGGATTTTTATTTCCTAACCTTGCATACAAATTTTTAACAGGCTTAAACCCTTTTTTTTTAAATTCGAGTGTTTTTGTTTTGAATCCAAGTTTTTTTAATTTTTTTTCTAAAAATTTCATTATTCCTGCATCGACAGGTGTAATTGAAGGAAATCTAATTAGCTCTTTAGCTAATTGTAACTCATTTAAAATTTTCATTTCAGTCTCTTAAAAGGTCGTTTATAGATGTTTTTGACCTTGTTTTTTCGTCAACCTGCTTAATTATTACAGCACAGTACAAAGATGGTGCAGAAGAATTATTTTTGTCTGGTAAAGAACCTGGAACAACAACCGAATACGGTGGAACTTTACCATAAGTAATATTGCCAGTTTTACGATCAACTATTTTAGTAGATTGACCTATATACATACCCATACTTAAAACTGAACCTTCCCCAACAATTACTCCTTCAACAACCTCAGACATAGCTCCAAGGAAAACATTATCTTCAATTATTGTAGGTAAAGCTTGTGCAGGTTCTAAAACTCCACCAACTCCTGATCCTGCTGAGATATGACAATTTTTTCCAATTTGACAACAGCTACCTGCTCTTGCAAATGTATCTATCATCGTTCCCTCATCGATATATGCGCCAATATTTACATAGCATGGCATCAAAACAGCATTTTTCCCAACAAAAGATCCTTTTCTAACTGGGGAATTAGGCACCATTCTAAAACCAGCTCTTTCATGATCCTCTTTTGACCAACCAGCGGTTTTACCTTTTAATAAGTGAGATTTATCATACCAACTACTGTAGGGACCATTTAAATTTTCCATTGGATAAATTCTAAAGCTTAACATAATTGCTTTTTTTAAATGCTGATGAGTGATCCATTCACCATTTACTTTTTCAGCAACTCTTGATTTTCCACTGTCTAAATCACTTATAACTTGATTGATTGCATCTTTGATTGTTGTATCCGAATTTTGGTTAATTTGATCTTTTATTTCCCAAGCATCATTTATAATTTTTTCTATAGACATTATTTATTGACTTTTTAATAACCTTATTTCCTTAAGAAATAAAGATAGATTTTCAATTTTATGAGAAATATAATCTTTATCAGAATCCATCTTACCAAAATGTTCATCATTAATTAACCAAACAGTTGTACATCCCCTTTCATGACCAATACTCAGGTTTTTTGCGATATCTTCTATATAAATGGTTTCTTTTGGATTCAATCCAAATTTTTTAACCATCAAATCAAAAGTTTGAGCCTCAGGTTTTGGTACATACCCAGCATCTTTAATATCAAAAACTTTATCTCTTCCAAAAAGATCATAAACACCTAAATGAGTTAAAATATTTTTGGCATGCTCGGCACTCCCATTAGTAAAAATAAACTTTTCCATGTCTAATTTTTCAAGTTCATTCCTCATTATTTTGTCCTCTTTCATAAATGAAAGATCTATTGTGTGGACAAATTTTAAGAATTCTTCTGGTGGTATATCATGATGTATCATTAAACCATTTAAGCTAGTGTTATATTTGTAGAAATAATTTGTCTGTAATTTTTTTGCTTCCTCCATATTTATTTTTAGTTTCTCAGATATAAACATTGTCATTCTTTTAGAAACTTGACCAAATACTCTCTCAAGGGAATAGTTGTTGTGTTTCCCATAACAAACCCCATCAAGATCCAAGAGAAGGTATTTCATTTCTTTAAAATTTTTCATTTTCTTATCAAGGTCCCGGAACCCTTGTCAGAAAAAATTTCAAACAATATAGAGTGTTGCTTTCTTCCATCAATTATTCCGACTGCTGTAACCCCATTTTTAACTGCATCTAAACAAGTATTTATTTTAGGTATCATTCCCTCTGTAATAATATTATTTTCAACCATTTTTAAAACTTCTGTTGAAGTGATTTCATTAATTAGTTTCTTGTCTTTATCTAGAACTCCTTCAACATTTGTCATTAATAGTAATCTTCTGGATTTTAATGACTTTGCTATCGCACCAGCAGCTGTATCCCCATTAATATTATATGGATGATTATCATTTCCCAAACCTAATGGTGAAACTATTGGAACTTGTTTTTTATTAAGAATTTTTTCAATAAGATCATTGTTAATTTTCTTAGGTATTCCTACAAAACCCAGTTCCTCTGCTTCAGGTGTCACCTCAATTATATTGTTTTTTTTCGTATGAATTGAGATTGCGTCAGTACCAAATCTTTTTAAAGAATCGACAATATCGTTATTAAAATCAATCAACACTGACTCAACAATGTTTATTATCTTTTTATCTGTTACTCTTAAACCTCTAATAAATTTTGATTGAATATTTGATTTGTCCAGTTCTCTTTTAATTCTTGGACCTCCTCCATGAACGACTACAAATGAAATACCTAACTTACTGAGTATATTTATATCTGTTATAAAATTGTCAAAGATATTTCTGTCTATAAAAACATTACCGCCATATTTTATTACAATTAGGTCGTTCTTGTATTTTTCAATATACTTTGAAACCTCATTTATCGGTGGGCCGTTTTCTGGAAGTATTTTTTTTAAATCCATTAATTTATTGTTGTGTAATGATTAATTTTTAAGTGACAGTTTTAACAGTTGTCCTTCTCATGATAAACACTTGTTGGGCCATAGTTAAAATATTATTCACAGTCCAATAAATTACTAAGCCACTTGGAAAGGGTGCTAATATTACGGTTAAAAAGAGCGGAAAGAACATAAATATTTTAGCTTGCATAGGATCAGTGGGAGCAGGATTTAATTTCTGCTGTACCCACATAGAAACTCCCATTGCAACAGGCCAAGCACCAATCATTAAAAAAGACGGAACATCATAAGGTAACAGCCCAAATAAATTGAATATACTTGTGGGGTCACGCTCACTTAAATCATGTATCCATCCATAAAAAGGCATATGTCTCATTTCAATTGTAACAAACAAAACTTTATACAAAGCGAAAAAAACTGGTATTTGAACAAGAATTGGAAGACAACCAGACATTGGGTTGACCTTTTCTTTTTTATAAAGAGCCATCATTTCTTGTTGTAATTTAATTTTATCATTTTTATGAAGCTCTTTTAATCTTACCATCTCGGGAGTAAGCGCTTTCATTTTTGCCATGCTTCTAAAAGAAAAATTTGCAAGAGGAAAGAAAACTAATCGAATACAAATCGTAATAGCTATGATGGCTAATCCATAATTACCAAGCAGTTTGAAAAAATAATCAATACCAAAAAATAATGGTTTTGTTATGAAATATAAGAAACCCCAATCAATAACCAGGTCAAATTTATCTATAGCTAAACTTTTTGCATAGCCATCGATAACATCCACTCTTTTAGCAGCAACTATTATTTGTAAATTTTCTTCAATAGAACTATTTGGATCTAATTCAAGAGGTTCAGTTGCAATAAAATTAGCTCTAAACTTATCCTTATAATCAAATGTTGTTTTAAACTCTTTGTTTTGTGGTGGAATTAATGATGTAATCCAGTATTTATCACTTATTCCCAACCAACCTTTTTGAGCAGTTTTTGTAAATTTTTTCTCTTGGATATCGTCATAATCTTCCTCAATTAACTCATCGTCTAATGTTGCAATTAATCCTTCATGAAGGATTAAAAAATCTATTATATCTGGTATCTCATTTCTTATAATTTGACCGTAAGAATAAAAGTCATATTTCTCACTAGTTTTGTTTATAACTCTTTGCTTGATTGAAAATAGATATTTATCGTCTAGAGAAATTTCTTTTTCGAAGGTAATTCCTTGATCATTGGTCCAAGATAATTTAATCGGAGAATTTTCAGTTAATTTTTTATTTCCTTTTACAGACCAGATGGTCTCTGACGTGGGAATTTCTATATTTTTATCTGATGTTACAAATCCACTTTCAATTAAGTAACCTTCTTTAATATTCCTTGGTCCTAGAAGAATTATTTTTTCCTCACCCTCAAGCTCAACATTATAATTTTTAAAAGTTAGATCATCTATTGTTGCACCTTTTAAAGATATCGAACCAATTACATTAGAATTTTCAAAATTAACTCTCTCGCTTTCAGTCAAAGCGTCTTTTCTCGAAATCTCAACAAAACTATCTTTTTGCTCTAAGCTTGGTGTATCAGTACTTTGTTCAATTTTTTCTTTCTCAACTAGACTTTGATCTATTGTTGATTTTTCAGGAACAAAAAATAATGAATATAAAACAATTACTGCTGAGGATAGCGCGATAGCTGCTATTGTATTTTTTGAGTCCATTATTTTTTTACTTTCATTTCTTTTTTAACTGGATCAAATCCACCATTTCCCCAAGGATGGCAAGACATAATTCTTTTAAAACTAAGCATTAGCCCTTTAAAAAAACCATAAGTCTTAAGAGCCTCAATGCTATACTCTGAGCAGGTCGGTAGATACCTGCACGAGGGGCCAATTAAAGGACTGATTAAATATTTATAGATTTTAATAAATTTGATTAATATGTGTGTAAAAATACTCATTTTTTTATTTTATTAAATTCTTGAAACAAGGTTTCTTTTATTAATTTAAATTCATTATTTAGCATAGTTGGCTTAGCAATAACAAGATATGAATAATGTAAATTTATTGATATTTTTTTAAGCGCATCATTCATTATGTTTCTGAGACGTCTTTTTATTTTATTCCTCTTTACCGCATTTCCGATTTTTTTCTTGGTTACAAATGAAATGTTCAACCTATTTTTATTTTTATTATTTAAATAACCAAAAAAAATTGTGACGTATCTGTTTGACACCTTTTTTTGTTGAATTAATTTTCTAAATTCCTCGTTTTTTGAAAGAGCAAGTATTTTGCTTTTCATTGATTAACCAGATACAGTTAACGATTTTCTGCCTCTTGCCCTTCGTCTGGCTAGAAGTTTTTTGCCACCCTTAGTTTTCATTTTTGATCTAAAACCATGTTTTCTAGCTCTTTTTATTTTAGAGGGTTGGTATGTTCTTTTCATAAAAGTGATTAAAATTTATTTAAATTTCGATCTTTATAGTAATTAAATATATAAATAGCAAATATAAGATTTTATAAATACGATAGTTAATAATGGAAAAAACTAAAAAAATTAAATTATTTATAGGATTATCTTATCTAATTCTAATAATTATATTTTTATTTTTGTTTTTTTCAAAATTTAGTCTTCAAGAAATAACGTCATATGATTTTATTAGAGATAATAGATTATATTTTAACGAAATTAAAAATTCTAACTTACTTTTGGTATCTATAGTTTTTTTGCTTTTTACAATACTTTGGGTATTTCCATTTTTAGGATTTGGATCACCAATTTCCTTACTTGGAGGTTTTCTTCTTGGTCCGTGGTTAGGCACAATAGTTGTTGTACTAGGTTTGAGTGTTGGGGCAACTTTTTTATATATATTTGGCAATTATTTTTTAAAAGATTTTATAAAAGAAAAATTTTTAAATAGATTTCAAAAACTCGAAACTAAATTTAAAAATTCAGAATTTATTTATTTATTGGTTTATAGGTTTATTGGGGGCGTTCCTTGGCAATTAAGCTGTCTTTTGCCAACGCTTTTTAATGTGAAAGTGTTTAACTTTTTTTTTGCAACATTAATTGGAATTGTTCCTCAAATTTTTTTAGCTGTCTCAATTGGCAACGGACTCGAAAAAATTATTCAAAATAATGCGCAAATCCCTAATATCTCTGATGTAATTTTTTCTCCTGATATATATATCCCAATTTCAGCATTTATATTTTTAGTCCTGATAACAATTTTTTTAAGAAAGTTATTCTATAAAAATTAGTGGTGCTCCCACCCTGTACTGACCAGGGAACTAGTCCTTACCAAGGACTTGTTATACCATTTAACTACAGGAGCGATTATTACAAATTGTATTTTATTAATAATAATGCAATTTTTCAAATTATTGCCTTAATTTTTTGTGAAATATGATTTATATCTAAGTAGGAAATATTATGGGCATTCATTACGATTATAAATCTACAAAAAGTGCTAAGCTCATGGAAAAGCAAGCTAAAAGAGAAAAGAAACTTGCTGAAAAAAGAGCAAAACGTTTAGCTAAAGACGGTTCAAAGAAAGATGAAAATAATAAGAAAGCATTAGATGTTTCTAAACCAATTACCTTAGATTTTCTGACAAATCCAAATAAAGAATGACTGTAAAAGATAAAAATGAGCGATTAAGTTTAGCTCTTAAAAAAAATTTAAAAAAAAGAAAAGTATTTCAAAAAAAAAATAAAAAAAAAAACAAATAATGTCTATTCAGCCAGACTCTTGGATCAAAAAAATGTGCAAAGAGCATAATATGATCGAACCATTTTTAGATCATCAAATTTCTGAGGGAAAGATTTCCTATGGCCTAAGCAGTATGGGCTATGATGTTAGAATTTCTGATGAGTATAGAATATTTACAAACGTGAATAGTTCACTTGTAGATCCAAAAAACTTTTCTGATGATAACTTTATTGAGCGAAAGGGGCCATATTGTATTATTCCACCAAATTCATTTGTTCTAGCTAAAACTATCGAATATTTTAGAATACCGAAAAATGTTCTTTGTATCTGCGTTGGAAAAAGCACTTATGCAAGAACAGGAATTATTTGTAATGTAACTCCAATTGAAAATGAGTTTGAGGGTAATATTGTTATCGAATTAAGCAATACAACTCCTAATCCTGCAAAAATTTATTCAAATGAAGGTATTGCCCAATTTTTATTTTTTAAATCAGATACTCAACCAGAAACAACTTATAAATCAAAAAACGGTAAATATCAGGGACAAACCTCCATACAGGTTGCTAAAATAAAAAAGTAATTTATGGATAAATTTCTGATTAATGGTCCTTGTAGAATCAAGGGTAAAGTTTCAATCTCAGGTTCTAAAAATGCCTCTCTGCCAATTCTTGCTGCAACCTTATTATTCAACAAACCAGTAATAATAAAAAATTTACCTAGAGTAAGAGATATTAATACTATGTTAAATTTATTAAAATCTCTCGGCTCTAAAATAATTTTATCTAGAGATAGAAAAACTGCAAAAATCATTAATAAAAAAAATATGAAAACATTTGCAAGCTACTCATTAGTCAAAACGATGAGAGGTTCAATATTGGTTTTAGGACCATTAATTTCAAAATTTTATAAGTCTAAAACATCTTTACCCGGCGGATGTTTAATAGGGGCAAGACCTGTGAATTATCACTTGAGTGCATTAAAAAAATTGGGAATGAAATATAAAATTAGGGATGGATATATCATAGCTAAGTCGAATGGAAGACTAAATGGTAAGACAATAAAGTTTCCTAAAATAAGTGTTGGTGCAACAGAAAATTCGATAATTGCTGCATGTTTAGCTAAGGGTAAAACAATTTTAAAAAATTGTGCAGTTGAACCTGAAATTAAAGACTTAACACTATTCTTAAATAAAGCTGGCGCAAATATAAAATGGTCTCGAAGAACTTGTGTAATTACAGGAATTGATTCACTTAATCAAACAACTCACACAGTTATGGCTGATAGAATTGAAGCAGGCACTTTTTGTGTAGCAGCAACGCTTGCCAAAGGTAACTTACAAGTTAAAAATTTAAATCCAAAGATAATAAATACTGAATTGAAATTATTAAAAAAGGTTGGGGCCAAAATTAAGACAACCAATAACAAAATTTTTATAAAAGGACCTGAAAAAATTAAATCTATTAAAAATATAAGAACTAAAGAGTTTCCAGGAATTCCAACAGATCTTCAAGCTCAATTAATGGTATTAATGTGCAAGAGCGCTGGGAAAAGTTCTATAACTGAAAGTATTTTTGAAAATAGATTCATGCATGTTGCAGAGTTACAAAGATTAGGTGCGAAAATAAATATTAAAAATAACAAAGCATTTATTGAGGGAAATACTAAATTTATTGGCGCTGAACTAATGTCTAGTGACCTTCGAGCAAGCGTTGCTTTGGTATTAGCTGCAATGGTAGCTAATGGAAAAAGTATTGTCGGACGAGTTTATCATTTAGAAAGAGGATATGAAAATATTGAAAACAAATTAAAAAAAATTGGTGTTAGAATTAAGAGATTAAAATAATGAGTAATTATTTAACAAAAATAATTGCGAATGATCAAGAGGGGTTACAAGTGATTTCTGCTTGTAGTTCGGGTGCAAAAGTTAAAGTTACAGATATCAAGTACCTTGCATCTAATAAGGTTTTTTTATTATCAATTGAAAGAGCTAAAATTGAAACCAATCAAGAAGCTAAGAAAATCAATAGTATTTGTCGGTTTGATTTTGTTGATAAAGTTAGATCGAAAAATATAAATCAATCGAACAAAGATTTAGTTTTAGAATTAATTGGAATTGATTATTTGAAAAATAATGATGATTATGAAATAAATCTTATTTTTAATAATAATGCTCACATCGTCTTGACAACAGAAACTATCGAAGTGCGACTTGAGGATCAAAATGAAATTAAATGAATATGAAAATATTAAATAGTAAAAGTAAAAATTTTGATAAAAATTTAGATTTTCTACTTCTTAAAAGAAGAAAGAGCATCAGATCTGATAAAGTTTCAGTAACTAACATTATCAATGATGTTAAAAAGAATGGAGACAAAGCATTAATTAAATATGAAAAAAGATTTAATCGAAATACTAATATCTTTCCAAGTTCTACAAAAATTTCTAAATTAATAAAATCTTTAAATCCGAAAGTTAAGAAAGCAATCGATATAGCTTATAAACGAATTTATAAATTTCATTCTTTACAAAAATTTAAAAATATTTCCTATACAGACCAATTTAAAAATAAACTTGAGTATAAATATTTGCCATTAGAGTCAGTTGCAATTTATGTTCCAGGTTCACTTGTATCTTATCCTTCAAGTGTACTTATGAATGCTATTCCGGCTATTGTAGCGGGTGTAAAAAGAATTATAATGATAAATCCAGGTTTTAAAGGAAATCAAAATCCCGCTGTTTTGTATGCAGCACGAAAATGTAAAATTAAAGAAATTTATTCTATTGGTGGTCCCTCTGCAGTTGCAGCAGCTGCTTATGGAACAAAAAAAATAAAAAAAGTTGATAAAATAGTTGGACCTGGGAATTCATATGTGGCAGCCGCAAAAAAAGAGGTTTTTGGAGATGTTGGGATCGAAGGTATGACAGCTGGCCCCTCCGAAATAACTATTGTTTGTGATAAATTTTCAAATCCTGAGTGGGCTGCTAGTGACCTAATTGGTCAAGCAGAACATGACCCTCAAGCACAATGTATATTGATTTCAAAAGATAAAAACATAATTCACGAAGTTCAACTAGAAATCTCCAAACAATTAAAAAGAATCCCAAGGGAATCTGTTGCAAAAAAAAGTTTAAAGAGAAATGGAATTTTAATGCATGTAGCTAAAGAAAGTAAAATAATTAATATCGTAAACAAAATTGCACCTGAGCACCTGGAGTTAAATGTAAAGAACTACAGATCTCTTGCATCAAGAATTAAAAATTCTGGCTCAATATGTTTAGGTAAATACGCTGTTATGGCAATGACAGATTATAACGTTGGATCAAATCATATATTACCAACCAATGGGTCCGCAAAATATTCAAGCGGAATTAGTGTTAATGAATTTTATAAAAGAATTTCATACATAAACTTATCAAAAAAGGGTATTGAAAGTCTTGGACCATCAGTTATAACTCTTGCCAATTATGAAGGGTTGGGGGGACATGCTCAATCTGTGAGAAAAAGAATTAGGAGAAAATAAATTTGTCTAAACAAGATTTACTTGAATTCAAAGGTAAAGTGACTGACTTATTGCCCAATGCTATGTTTAGAGTTCAACTTGAGAATGGTCATGTAGTAACTGCTCACACAGCAGGCAAATTGAGAAAAAATAGAATTCGAGTGTTGCAAGGTGATAACGTGACTGTAGAGATGACGCCTTATGACCTTACAAAAGGCAGAATAATCTTTAGGGGTTAATCTTTTGCCTCGGTAGCTCAGGAGTAGAGCAGAGCCCTGAAAAGGCTTGTGTCGGAGGTGCGAATCCTTCCCGAGGCACCACCAAAACATCTTGAAATTAATTTACAAAGAAATTAACTTCTATATTAAATAAATAACAAAAGGACGAGTAAAAAGATGAGTACAATTCAAGGAAAAGTTAAATGGTTTAATGGTAAAAAAGGCTATGGTTTCATAGAAAGAGATGATAAAGAAAAAGATGCCTTTGTTCATGCTAGCGCGGTAAAAGCTGCAGGAATGAGATTTCTAAATGAAGGAGATAAATTAGAATTTACATTAGAGGATGGTCCAAAAGGCCCTTCAGCGGTAAATTTAAAAAAATTAGATTAATTTAAATATTTTATAAGGACGTTTTCTTAGAAATAAGAAAATGTCCTTTTCTTTTTAGGGTTGAATAATTTAAATTTTTGTCTAAAAGACTGCTCATGAATAAAAATGAAGTTAATTACAGAACAAACTCGGGTACTCAAAGACTTGCTCTAAGAGGAACTAATAGAGGTGTGCACGCTCATTTCCATGCTGGCTAAAGCTAGCGAATAATCACTTATATTATAATTTTAAATAACAACAAAATAAGATAAAACAAAAAAGGATATGCCTTGATGGTGAAATAGTATCACGTCGGTTTGTGGATCCGAAGTCGTAGGAGCGTAACCTACTCAAGGTACCAAAAAATGATTAAAGAAAACAAATTAATTCCTGGATTACCCTCAGGTTTTGAAGATAGATGGAATAAAAAATTACTTCTCAAAAAAAGATTATTAAAGGTTATTGAGAAAAATTTTATTAAATATGGATTTGATCCATTAGAAACACCATCATTTGAAATTAGTGAAAATATAGGCTCCTTTCTTGCAGAGGATGAGAATAATCCTATGTCTGATGTATTTACATTTGATGATGGTAAAAAGTTTATTACTCTAAGATATGATTTATCAAGTCCACTTGCTAGATTTGTTGCACAGAATAATCAAGAGCTTCCCTCAATATATAAAAGATATGCAATTCAAAATGTATTCAGAAATGAAAAATCTGGAAATGCTAGGTACAGAGAATTTACCCAAGCAGATTGTGATATAGTTGGAAACGTTAGTCCAGCACAAGCCAATGCCGAGTTGTGCAATTTGATCTCAAATACTTTAATAGATTGTGGTTTAAAAAAAGATCAGTTTACTATCAATGTCAGTAATAGAAAAATTGTTCAAGGTTTAATTAAAGATCTGAAAATTGATAAAAATAAACAAATCAAGGTAATGAGAGCTATAGATAAACTCGATAAACCTGGGTTTGGTTTAAAGGGTGTTGAGGAATTATTAAAAAAAGAAAGAAAAGATAAAAGTGGAGCCATAACTAAAGGAGCAAACTTAAGCGATGAGCAAGCTTCAAAAATCTTAAGTTTTTTAAGGATAAAAGATTTGGAGGAACTTAAAGAAAATTTTAAAAATCCTCTTACTCAAGAGGGCATTGAAGAACTTGAAGAATTATTCGAAGTTTTGAACTTTGGAAATTACTCTAACCAAGTAAAAACTAATTTTACGATAGTTAGAGGTCTAGATTATTATGATGGTTTTTGCGTTGAAACCAATCTAAATTTTAAAGCAAGAAACATTAAGGGTAAGGAAGTTGATATTGGAAGTATTTGCTCAGGTGGGCAATATAATAAATTAATTTCAAGATTTAAAGGAGTAGATATTCCAGGGACAGGTGTAAGTATTGGTGTTGATAGATTGCTATTTGCAATGATGCAATTAAATCAAGTAGAAATTGATACACAAAATCCTGTTATTGTTTGTGTAATGGATGAAAAATATTTAAAAAATTATTACGAAATTTTAGATAATTTAAGAAAAAATAATATTAATTCCGAAATATTTTTGGATAGTAAAAAAAATCTAAGTAAGCAACTTACTTATGCTAACAAAAGGGAATGTCCAGTTGCAGTTATTTGTGGTGAAAATGAATTTAGAGATAATAAAATAACATTAAAAAATCTACTTGGGGCCAAAGCAGAGAATAATCAAATTACATTTCCAAAAGAGAATTTAATAAATGAAATCAAAAAATTTATCTGACAAAATCCTTAGATCAGTTCAGTCTAAAGGATTTAAATATATTGAATTACCATCAGTTATTGAGACTAGTCATATAGTCCAAAGATCTGGTGAGAGTTTTAGAAAATTTATTTTTTCATTTACAGATCAAACAGGTAATGAATTATGTTTGAGACCTGACCTTACAATTGCTTCTTGTCTTAGATATTTAGAAAATAATTTAAAAGGAAAAGAAAAAATATTTTATAGTGGACAGGCTTATAGAAAATCTCAAAATAAAAAGGACTCTATAATTCGAAATCAAGTTGGTTTCGAGATTATAGGATCAAAAGATGAAAAAAATGATGACAAAGAAATTATAAATACATCACTTAAATCACTAAAAAATCTAAAATACTCTACTGGCACTCTCACTATTGGCAATGTAGAAATTTTTAATCTTTTAATATCTAAATTAGATATACCAAAAAGATGGAAATTAAGACTTACAAGGCATTTCTGGCGAGAGAAATATTTCAGTGATTTGTTAAAAAGATTAGAGACAAATTCTGATGTAGATCCAACTATTGTTGAGGTGGATAAAAGACGATATTTAAAAATGTTAAAGGATGACCAATCATTTATTGTTGCAGGCAGAACACTAAAAGAAATTTTAGAGAGATTTGATAAAAAGATCAAGGATCCTAGGAGAGCAAGTAAAGGAAGTAATACATCGAAAATTATTAAAGAGTTTTTAAAAATTAAATGTCCAATAAATAAAGCTGCAAGGAAGTTAAATAGATTTTTTAAAAAACATAAGATAAATCTTTTTGTTGATCAGAAATATTTTCCTGTCTCAAAAAATAAAATATCTAAATTAAATGTGGTTTTTTCAACTGCCTTTGGTAGACAATTAGAATATTATACCGGCATAGTTTTTAAGATAGACATCAAATTAAAGTCGAAAATTATCAATTGTTGTAATGGTGGTCGTTATGACAAATTAATTTCTGATCTTGGCTCAAAAAAACAAGTACCAGCAGTCGGAGCAGCTCTTAACTTAAACTCTCAATTATGAAAAATTTAATAAATATAGGAATACCAAGTAAGGGACGATTAAGAAAAGATGTTTTAAAAATTTTTACCAAAAAGAAATTAAAGCTTATTTCTGAGCGAGGAGAAAGAGATCTGATAGGTTCGATAAAAAATAAATCAAACATAAAAATTTTATATTTGCACGCTAGAGAAATTATTGAAAGATTAGGAGACGGCTCATTAGACGTTGGTTTTTCTGGTTTTGATTTATTAAAAGAAAATGAGATAAATACTCAAAATAAAATAAATGTTGTTAAAAAACTTAATTTTGGAAAAGCTAATTTAGTTGTAGCTATACCGGATCCCTGGATCGATGTTCAAACAATAGCTGATTTAGAGGAAATTGCATTTGAATTTAGAGACATTAAAAAGAAAAGATTAAGAGTTGCAACTAAGTATCCAAATTTAACTAGGAATTTTTTATTTTCTAAAGGTGTTACTCAATTTAAATTGGTTGATAGTTTAGGAGCAACTGAGGCGTACCCTTTTACTGGTTCAGCTGAATTAATTACAGACATAACATCCACAGGTGAAACTCTTAAAGCAAATAACCTACGTATATTGAAAGATGGAGAAATCTTAAAATCTCAAGCTTGTATTTTTATTTCAAAAAAAAATAGTAAAAAAAAAGGTTTAAAAAACTTTGTTAAATTACTTTCCAAGTAATTTATCTCTAAGGTATATGAGAATAATTTTGATGATATCTAAATTTCTTATCATTGCATAAGCAGCTATTAGAAGCCCTATTCCAAGAAAAATTTTTAAAATAAGATATAATTCCATAAAAATCCCTTATAATATAAGTTACGAATCATGGACACAATTTTATTAATAATTTTGATTTTAATGTTTGGAGTAATCTTGGCTATTTTGTATTTAAATATAAAGTTCAAGAAAGAGAATAGAGCTGATGAGACTAATGAAATAGCAAATTTGAATTCAGAAATTATTAGATTAAAAGATAGCTTAAACTCTACAATCAATACGTCTCTAAGTTCGATGTCTACCTCATTTAACTCTTTGTCAACTGGGGTTACAAAGGATATGACCGAGGCACTTACTAAAGTTGATGAGAAGGTAGGTAATTTTAATGAACAAGTAAAGCTCTTAAATCAAAGTCAAGAGGGAATTACTAAAATTTTAGCAGGGGTCAAAAAATATGGAACTCTAGCCGAGTATTCATTGGATGCTTTAATTAAAGATTTATTACCTGCGCCTCAATATATGACAAATGTCAAAATGAAAGAAGATACAAGTGAAAACGTAGAATTTGCAATCAAGCTTCAAGGAGATGTTTTGGTTCCTGTAGACTCTCATTTTCCAGTAGAAAAATTTAAAGCTATTACCGATGCACATGAGGCAGATAATAAAAAAGCAGTTGCTGAGGCTAGAACAAAATTAGCAAGTGCATTTAAGGCCAAAGCAAAAAGTGTCATGGAGAAATATATTGTTCCTCCTAAAACCTCAAATTTTGCAATAGTATATGCGCCTACAGAAAGTCTTTATAAAGAATTAACTGAGTACCAAGATCCAAGCACTAAAGAATTATTAACCCAAGAATTAATGAAAAAATATAAAATAGTAATTTGTGGCCCTAATACTCTTTCTGCATATTTACAATCCTTGCACATGGGCTTTCAGTCTCTTAAAATTTCAAAACATGCAACAGAGATTTATGATCATTTAAAAACTATAAGCACTAGATTTTCTAGTCATTTTGATAATATTTATAAATTAAGAAAAAAACTTGAAGAGGCTATGACGGTTGTTGATAGTTTTGGAAAAGATGCAAGATCAATTACTAGAACTTTAGAAAATATAAAAGATCCCGAGCAAGTTGAAAAGGCTGTTCTAACAGAGAACGTTGAGAGTTTTGTTGAAAGAAATAAACAAGTCAAAAAATAATTTCTTTTTTCAGATAATACCGACTATAAGAAATCACATGCGTTGGAACAAAAAATATGATTATCCTATAAGTTCAAGAGCGACAGAAGATGGAATAAGAAGATACGTTTTAGGAGAAGCAAAGTTACCTAGTGTAACTTCAATACTTGATGCAACAAAGTCCGAGGAAGATAAAGCAGCTTTGGCTAACTGGAGAGAGAGAACTGGTCACAAAGAAGCTGAAGCTATAACAAAGGCAGCAAGTAGTAGAGGTTCTCAGATGCACAGTTATTTAGAATCTTTTCTTTTAGGTAGAGAGAATTTAAGTTTCTTTGAGGACAATGAGCAATATAAAAAAATGGCAAAAGAAATTATTGATAAGGGTATAACAAACAGATTAGAGGAAATATACGGTGTGGAGTGCACTATGCATTACCCTGATAGATATGCGGGTACAGCAGACTGTGTAGGTGTTTATGAAGGGAAAGAAACAATAATTGATTTTAAGCAGTCCAACAAACCAAAAAAAGCTGAGTACATAGACTCGTGGTTTTTACAGACCGCTGCTTACTCTTTAGCACATAATGTTGTCTATAATTCAAATATAAATTCATGTGTTATTCTAGTTTGCACAGTAGATAATTTGTTCCAAGAGTTTAAAATTCAAGGATCTGAATTAATAACATATCAAAATTTGTTTTTAGGTAGATTAAAAAAATTTAATGAAATGAATAATTTGGTTCAATAAAAAAATGGATAAAATTGTTATTTATGATACCGAAACAACAAATTCAACAATATGGGGATCTATAATTGAAGTTGGGGCTGTTGTTGTTGATAAAAATTTAAAAGAAATTGGAAAGCTAAATATAAGAGGACGAATGCCAGAAGGTGAGGTACCTAGCGCTAAAGCCTTACTTGTTAATTCAACTAGTATTGATCTATTGACTAAAGGCAATTATTCGCATTATGATTTCTTAGGTGCTGTTGAAAATTTTTTCTCTAAATGTGCCCCAGCAATGTTCATGGGCTGGTCAAATTTGAATTTTGATCGAAGAATGTTTCACTTTAATTTTTTTAAGGGTAATCGTTATCCCTACGCTACTCACTCATCACCTAACTGTGAACATGATGGTTTGCACATTGCAAGAGCAGCTCAAACTTTAAATTCTGAAACTTTAAAAACAGAATTAACAGAAGCAGGAAATCCAAGCCTAGCATTAGAATCTTTATCAAGAATGCAAGGTTTTGATACTTCAGCAAGTCACACTGCATACGTGGATGCTCAAAATTCATTGAAAGTCCTTCGAATTATTAGAAATAAACATAAAGAAAATTGGGAAACATTTTTAAAAACATCAACTAAAACAAGCGTAGAAACGTTTTTAAAAGATGAAGGCATATATTCTATTTTTGAAAATGTGAAGGGTAGAAATATGATGTATCTCACTAGCACACTACATCCTAATCACTGTTTTCACCCTTCCTACGCATCGTGGGGATATGTTTGGGATTTGAGAAGAGATCCAGAACCATTATTAAACTTACCAGTAAATCAATTAAGAGATATTTTAAAAAAATATAGTCCTAAAGCCTTAAGAGTTTTAAAAACTAATAAAGCTCCAGTAATTTTGGATAAAGAGTTTGCCTTAAAACAAAAACCTTATTTAGATTTAGATTTAGAAACAATTAAAAAACGTGCACAAATGGTGAGAAACAGTGAAAATTTCTGTAAAAATATACAAATTATAAATAGAGAAGCTGCAGAGGAAAAAGAGCAAACTAAAACCCAAGAAGATCTATTGCCTGAAGAGACTCTGTATGAAAAATTTATTCCTAATAAAGATACTGCTTTATTTAAAACTTGGCATAGCTCGTCCTGGGAAGATAAGTTGAGATTACTAGATAAATTTCAAGATAAAAGATGTAGTTGGTTTGGTCAAAAAATAATTTACCAAGAGGCACCTCAAATTTTACCACCTGATTTATATAAAAATATTAAAAGTGAAATTGCTAGACGTATACTAAGCAAGAATAAAGAAAAGTGGCAAACAGTAAATATGGCATATAATGAAATCGACTATTTGAGAGATCAAGCAGATAAAAGAGACGATAAAGTTGAATTAAATAAGTTGGACGAAATAAACGATTTTATTATGTCTATAGAAAAAAAATATGAAATTGCCTAGTTGACTTTAAGATACAAGTTTATAGAAAGGATTTATGCTTATAGATTTTAAAGACGAAGATTTTGAAAACAAAATTAAAAGTGAAGATGTTTCAGTAATTCAATTTAGTGCAGCTTGGTGTGGCCCTTGTAAGTCCCTAAAACCAATTATGGATAAACTTGCAGTTGAGTATAAAGACAAGGCTGGCTTTTATTACGCCGATATAGAGGATGGTGGTATTAATACGGGGAGTGCTGCAGGTATAAGAGGCGTTCCAACAGTGATAATCTATAAAAAAGGTGTTGAGGTAGATAGAAAAGTTGGTGGAGTTCCTGAAAGCCATATGAAAGAGTTTTTAGAAAAAAATATTTAATTTAAGTTTAATATTTCACCTGCCAAATATAAAGATCCAGTAATTATTAAGATATCGTTTTTTTTAAGTGATAAGGACTTAATTGCTTTCTCAATATTTTTTTCATATTTAGCATCAAAAATATTTTTAAATTTTTCTTTTAATTTTTTACCACTGATAGCATTTTGTTGATTTGGTATATCAACAGTAGTTAGAGATGATATGTCTTTAAAGTAGCTGATATACTTCTCATGGTCTTTATTAGACATCATCCCTATAATAAAATGCTTATTACAATCTAAGGTTTGAAGATATTCATTTAAAACTCTAGCGCCATCTTCATTATGACTTCCATCTATTAATAGTCGGTTATTTTTAATTAAATCTTTAATTTTCCCAGATTTTATTTCTTGTAACCTGCCAATACTTTCTATTTTGGTAATTCCTTTTTTTATATCATCATCCTTAATCTCTAAATTTAGTTGTCTTATCGTTGCTATTGCTGTTGAAATATTTTCTAACTGAAATTGTCCTAGAATATTCGGCAATGGTAGTTTTAAGCCACCAAATTTATCTTCATAATAAAAAAAACCATTTTCTCCATTAGAATAGCTGTAATCTTCATTAAAGAACAATTTATTAGATAAGTTTTCCGAAATAGATTTTTTGATACTTTCAGTCGTTTCAACTGAGTTTTGTTTAGATACAATTATATTAGATTTTAAAAGAGAGGACGTTTTTTCAAATACAATTTGTTTGATTGTTTGCTGAGCCTTTGGTAACCAGTCTAGATGATCTTTGCTAATAGAGCAAACTACACTTGCTAAATTATTTTTTAGTATATTAGTAGCGTCAAATCTATGAAACAAGCCCGCCTCTATTAAATTAATATTATTAGGATATTGAGCAGCCTTGTAGAAATAACAAGCAGACAGAGCCTCAAAAAAAGTTAAAGGATTTTGATCATTTATTTTTTCAATTTCTTCAAAAAGATCAATTAATTCATCATCCTTAAGCATATTATTATTAAAAACAAATCTCTCATTGATTTTTTGAATATGAGGACTTGTATAAACATTGCATTTTAATTTTGATTCTTTGAGAATTGAAAAAATTGCATTAATAGTAGATTGTTTACCATTTGTACCTACTACTGATACTGCTTTTATTTTGTCCTGAGGATTACCTAATTTTTCACAAAGAATTTTTATACGATCTAAACTTAAATCTATTTCTTTAGGATGCAGCTTTTGTAATTGTCTGACTATCTTCTGAAGTTTCATTTTCTTCAGTGCTTATAACAGGTTTCTTATTTAATAGAATTGAAATTAAAATCCCAATTTTTTCGGCAAGATCTTTTCTTTCAACGATCAAATCAATAAAACCTGTCTTTTGAACATACTCACTTCTTTGGAAACCCTCAGGTAATTCTTCTTTTACAGTTCCTTGGATGACCCTAGCTCCAGCAAACGCAATTAGCGCATCAGGTTCTGCAATATGAATATCACCCAACATTGCATAACTGGCTGTGATTCCTCCAGCAACTGGGCTTGCCATCAAAACTATGTAAGGCAAACCTGCAGCTTTAACTTCATTAATTGCAAGTGTGGTTCTTGTCATTTGAGATAATGAGATTGATGACTCTTGCATTTTCATACCGCCACCTGTTGCACACACTAGTAACGGCTGCTTATTATCTACTGCATGTTGAGCTGCATACAAAAAAGCTTCACCCTCTGCTGCTCCAATGCTAGCACCCATAAAATCAAAGTCCGATGCAACTGCAGTAATTTTAATTTGATTTATAGAACCTTCAGCAACAACCATACTACATTCTAAGCCTGTTTTTTTACGTGCACTTTTTAATCTTTCTTTATAAGGTTTGCTATCAATGAATCCTAAAGGATCATCTTTTGGAATAGGAGTTTTGAATATCTCATAATTATTTTTACCAAATAAAATATCAAATCTTTGCTTAGGGTTTATCCTATGATGTTTTTTACACCCGGTCTCAGGACACACCCAAAGATTTTCTTCTAAATCTTTTTTTAAAATTGGTCCTTTACAACAGCTTGTCCAATCACTATTTGCAATCTCTTCTTTTGTTGCTCTTTTATGAATGGCTGTTTTTATTTTTTCACCAGCTTTTATTATTTTTGTTATCCAATTCATTTAATTTTATTTTTTAGTCTATTTACGACATTATAAACATTTGTGACAGGATTTTGGCTTTTTTTTATTGAATTTGTTATCTCTTTACAAATAGCACTTCCAACAACTAAACCATCAGCTTTTTTAAGAGATTTTATAGTTTTTTCAGTAATACCAAAGCCAATCACAACATTTTTTTTTGAGTTTACTTTTTTAATTTTATCATAGTTAGACATTATTTCTTGAGAAGAAACTTTAAGCTTCCCCCCTGTAGTAGAGAGCATAGATATAAAATAAATCATTTCATGAGAATCATTAATTATCTTTTTTAACCTGCTTTTAGATGTGGTCGGTGATAAAAGTTGAATAAAAAATATTGATTTTTTTTTACATTTAGTTGCAAACTTCTTATTTTCTGGCCAAGGCAAATCTACGACTATTAATCCATTTACTCCTGAAATTTTGCATTTTTTTAAAAACTCGTTTTCACCATATTGAAAAATCATATTATAGTATCCCATCAATATAATTGGTTTATTTTTGTCAAATTTTTTAAAATCTTTTACAATTTTAAAAATATCATTTACTTTAATTCCATTTTTGATTGCTCTATACGAGCTAGTTTGAATTTGACTTCCATCAGCAACTGGAGTGTTATGAGGAACACCAATTTCTAATATATCTACCTTTTTTGAGATTGATTTTAATATCTCTAACGATTGTTTTTTTGAACTATCCCCAGCTACAGTATAAGTTAATAAAGCAGGTCTATTTTCACTTTTAGCTTTTTTAAAAGCAAAACTAATTGGATTAAACATATTTTTTTCCCAATCTTTTCTCTAAAATACCCCTATCTTTGTAAGCATCACCACAACTATTGACTACAACTATTGTATCTTTACTTAATTTTTTTGAGTCTGCTATCGCGACTGAAAAAGCGTGACTTGGTTCAAGGGAGGGTCTTAATTTTTCAAACTTCGTTACAAGTTTATAAGCGTTTAAAGCCTCCTCATCGCTTGCTGCAGTGTATCTAGCTCTTTTTGTATCTTTAAGAAAACAATGAAGCGGGGAAACACCAGGATAATCTAGTCCAGCTGAAATTGACTCAGTCTCTTCTATTTGACCATCTGTATTTTGATTAACATATTGAGCAGCACCATGAAGTATTCCAATTTTAGATCCATATGTGAGTGGCGCTGCATGCTTTTTACTTTTTGCAGGTCCACCAGCCTCTACACCTATAAATTCACATTGTTTTTTATCGTAATCCATAAATTCATTCCAGAACCCAAAACTAGAACTTCCTCCTCCAACGCAATTATAAAGTTTAAGTTTTTTTGGAACTGATCCAAATTCATTAATTAATTGAATTTTAAGTTCTCTCGATATTTGACTTGTACTCCATCCACAGATGCGAACAAAGATAGCTGGACCAACGGTGCTACCAACACACATGGCAACTTTATCACAATTCGCAACCCAGTATCGCATGCATTCAGAGACTGCATCTACGAGAGTTTGACTTCCAGAATATACAGGAATGACCTCAGCCCCATTTTTTTTCATAGCTTTTACATTTGGTTGCTGCCTTTGAATATCTTTTGCGCCCATGAAAATTTTACATTTTAAACCAAATTTTTTAGCTGCCATACTCAACATTTTACCTGCATAGCCAGCACCAGTGTCTCCACAAATAATTTTTTTCCCAGAACGCTTTGCAAGTAAACAGTGAACAGTTGCATTATAAATTTTATGCGCTCCTCCATTTGCATCAGATACGACTTTAGACCAAATTTGAGCTCCACCCACATGTTTAGTTAAATTTTCTAATTTTATGAAACGAGTAGGACTACCAACCCAATTTTTAAAATATTTGTCTCTTTCATTTATAAATTTATTATCTTTTTTGAGCTTATTGAAAAGAATTTCCAGATCTTCGATAGGTTTTTTCAATGTTTCAGGTACAAAATTTCCCCCAAATTTTCCACCCCAAAATCCAAGTTTATTGCCTTGATCTATTACTGGAATTCCTTTTTTAAGCTTCATTTTTTTGCAAATAATTTTAATAATTTATCAATTTTATTAATATCTTTCTTTCCCTCATTACTTTCAATTGATCCAGATAAATCAATTATGAAGTCTTTATTTTTAAACTTAGGAATATCATCTATTTGAATATTTCCTGCAATCATTTTATTCACTTCATTGGGCACCTGTTCTAATAAATCATGATCAAAACTTTCAGATCTATGATATCCTTTTGAGTCAAAAAGAATTATATCTGAAATTTCTAAATAATCTTTATATTTATCTACATCTTCTTTATCTGAAATTGTAAGTGCAGAAATTATCTTAATTTTATATTTTTTCTTAATTTCAAAAGTTCTTAATGGGTCAACATCATAAAGTTGATAATAATCAAAATTAAGATTTTTGATTTTCTCTAATAATTCATTTGTAGGACTCACAAGCACTGAGACAAAATTGGTCTGTTTTTTATTTACGTTTACTAAATTTATTAAATTTTCATATTGGACATATCTTTTGCTCTTTTTATAATTTGTGATGAAACCAATAAACTTCGGTGGATATGGATGATTTAAAATATAATTTAAAGTTTCAGGATCTGAGATCCCACAAATTTTTAAACCTTTGATCATTGACTTAAATGATCAATTAATGTTTGAATATTTTTTCGTATATTGCCATTGGTTATAGGCCTTCCTATTACAAGCCAATCACTGCCGTTCTTATATGCTTGTTTTGGAGTAACAACTCTTTTTTGATCATCTGTTTTAGTATTAAATCTTATTCCAGGGGTTATGATTTCTTTTTTGAAGAATTTTTTAACAATCTTAACTTCATTTGCACTACATACAATAGCATCTAAGTTAGCCTTTTTTGCTAATCTTACTTGGTGTGAAACAAGTTGATTAATATTTTTGTTGTAACCAATCTCTTTTAGGGATTTATTATCTAAAGAGGTTAATGTTGTGACACCTATTAATTTTGTTTTTCCAGATATTTTTTTACATGCTTTTAGAGCCTCTAAGCCGGAACTAATATGAATAGTTAAGTAATTTATATTTAAATCTTTCATTGCTTTAATAGTTGATAAACAAGTATTTGGAATATCGTTTATCTTAAGATCTGCAAATACTATTTTATTTTTTATCTTAGATAAAAAGCTTCTTCCATATTTTGAGTTTAAAAATTCTAAACCAAACTTATATCCAATTTTCAATTTTTTATTATGTGTTTCTTTTATGATTTTTTTTATTTTTAAAATATTAGTGCTATCACAAGCAACAAATACTTTATTTTTTTTCATCATTTAAAATTTTAAACAAATCCTTTGACATTTTGAAGTGAATTGTTTTTTTTTCTGGTGTATTTACTTTTTCTCCAGTTTTAGGATTTCTAGATATCCGAGATTTTTGAATATTGGTTGAAAACACACCAAATCCTCTAAATTCTATTCTCTCACCTCTTTTGAGAGTTTTTTTTATTTCATTAAAAATAATATTTGTGAATTTTTCCAAATCTTTTTTTAAAAAATTGGGATAATTTTCTGAAAGTTGTTTTAAAAGCTTTGATTTTACAATAGCCAATTTAAATACTTATATTACTTTTCTTTCTTTTTATCTAAATCATCTGACAATGATGAAAAAGGTAAATTCTTTCCAGAACCCTCAGATCCATACTTATCTAAAGCCTCTTTTTTCTGAATTTCCTCTAATAATTTAATACTTAGTGATACTTTCCTTTTTTCCAAGTCTAAATCTGCAATTGCGCAATCAATTCTTTCACCACCAGTGAATCTTGCAGGTCGGGCATCAGCAGCACTAATTGCAATTTGGTTTTTCTTAATAGTGAAGTCCATCTCACACCCTTCCGGCCTTACGATAAGACCCTTGTTATCGGTGGAGATAATTTTTACGGTAATAATTTGATTTGTTTTTTTATCCTTAAACCAATCCAGTGGGTCTGGTTGAGTTTGTCTTAATCCAACCCTGATTTTTTGATCCTCAGATTTAATTTCTAGAACCTTAACTTTGATTTTATCTTTAATATCATATTTTTTTAATTCTTCCTCTCCATTATTTAGATAAGTCAAATCATTACAGTGCAAGAAAGCATCAACATCTAAATCTTTTACACTTACAAATAAAGAATATTCATTTTTATTAACTACTTCTGTCTCAATTACTGTTCCTACTGGATATTTTTTTTCAAAAACAATAAAAGGATTTTCCTTTGCCTGTTTGTACGAAATGGCAATTCTTCTTTTATCTTTATCAATCTCAGTAATAACACAATCTATTTCATCTCCAACTTTAAACATTTTCTTTGCAGAAACATTTTTTTTTGTCCAACTCAACTCACTTGAATGTAATAAAGTCGTCAAACCTGGTTCTAGTTCACAAAACGCTCCAAAGTCTATAATCTTTACTACCTTTGCTTTATAAACTTTATTTAATTCATAATTCTCAACATGCTCAAAAGGATCGGGAGATAGTTGTTTAATTGAACAACCAATTTGTAATTTTTCTTTATCAATACTTATAACTTTAAGATCATGTTTTTCACCAATATTGAATACTTCCTCGGGATGATTTACCCTGCTATATGATATCTCTTGTAAATGCACCAAAACATCTAATTCATTATTGACATTAAAAAAACATCCAAATGAACTATAGCCTTTTACCTCAGCATTTTTAATTACATCACCAATTTTATATTTTTCAACAATCTTTGCCTTATCCTCTTTTTTGAAAGATGAAATTATTTCTTTTCTAGATACGCAAGCGTTACCTCTTATTTTGTCTAACTTTATCAAAGCGAATTTTTGTGGTTCATTCATCAAATGACTTATATCTTTTAAGGGTTTATCGCTTATTTGTGATCCTGGTAAAAACATTAATGACCCTGTTTCCAGATGTTCAACTATACATCCACCTTTACATTTAGATACAATTTTACCCATAATAGGTTCTTTTTTTTCATAGGCTTCAACTAATTTATCCCAACCTTTAATTTTCTGGGCTTTACTAGCAGATACAACCACGTCCCCATTTCTATCTTCTATCTTTTCTAATAATACAGGTATCGTTTCACCAATTTTAATTTTTTCGCTTAATCCCATAGATTTTAATTCATTAATGTCTAAAACCGGTTCTGATTTTAGGTTTGGTATATATAAAAAAATATATTTCTCTGTAATCTTATTAACTTTACCCTCAATTATTTTACCTTCTTCAATGCTGATTTTTGAAAGTTGATTATTTAGTAGGTTTTCAAATTCTTTGGATGCTGGGTTTGATAGGTCTTTGTATACTTCCATTAATTTAAGTTCGTTTATGTTTATATAGTTTTAAAAACTTTGACCTTTTAGATAAATTTAAAGACAAGATCAACATAGAATTTAGTGTATTTTAGCACCTAAATACTTAATTTTTTCTAAAAAGGATGGAAAAGACGTGTTTATAGCGTCTTTATTCGCTATAGACCAGTTACCTCCAAAAATTAATGCTGCAACAACTGAAGTCATAAAAACTCTGTGATCCTTAAGAAAATTTTTGATAATTATTTTATTCTTAATTTCTAAATTTGGATTTCCATAAATCTTTATACTTTTATTAGTTAAGACATTTTTAACACCCATTTTGTTTAGTATTTTAGAGCCCCATTTTAATCTAGGACTCTCTTTTTCATTTAATTCAGATAAATTTCTAAAATAAGAAACTCCTTTTGCTTTTGCTGCCACAAGAAATATCAGTAAAAATTCGTCTATCGCAGAACTATTAAGTTTCGGGGGACAATTTATAGCTTTAATTCTCTTTTTACTTTTAACAATTAAATCTGCTATTTTTTCACCCTTATAGTTTTTTAAATTTGTTTTTTGTATTTTAGCTCCCATCATATTAAGAATATGTAAAATACCTACTCTGGAAGGATTTATGTTAACATTTCTAATTACTAATTTAGAATTTTTCGATAAAATAGTAAGCACTATGAAAAAAGCGCATGAGCTTATGTCAGATGGTATTTTATAGTTTAATGCTGGTATTTTTTTTTTCCCTTTAATCTTTATAAGATCATGATTTTTTTTTTTAAAAACTTTAATTGGTAATTTTAAATGTTTAAAAAGAAGTTCACTATGATTCCTTGATTTTTTTGATTTAATTATTGTTTCACCATTTGTATTCAATGCTGCTAGCATCACAGAACTTTTGACTTGAGCAGATCCTTTTGTCTCATTATAAGTTATCGGATTTGGATTATAAGTCCCTTTAATTGTGATAGGAAGCTTTCCAAAATTACTTTTAAATTCTGCTCCAAACCTTTTTAAAGGGTTAATAACTCTTAAAAAATCTCTTTTTGATAAACTTTTGTCACCTTTTAATTTAACTGTTTTTCTTGAATGAGTTAAAAGACCCATTATAAGCCTTCCCAAAGTGCCTGAGTTTCCAGCATCTAAAATCAAATTTTTCTTATATCTAAATCCATTTAAACCTACGCCGTTAATTTCACAAAAATTTTTTTTTATCTTTATTTTCACACCAAGTTTTCTTAGACATTTTAAAGTATTTATTACATCTTCCGAAAGTAATAAGTTTACGGATTTAGATTTATATTCTGACTGAGAGGCTATAAGTGCCCATCTTATGGACAAGCTTTTATCTCCTTCTATTGATAAAACTTTATTAAATTTTTTGATTTTATTCTTAATTTTTATAATACGCATTTTTTGATATCTTAATTTATTTTGAAAGAGTCTCCAAAATACGCATTTTGAGCATCAATATTTCTTATTAAATTATTAGGTGTATCTTTTGCGATAACTTTTCCATTTGAAAGCACTATAGCTAAATCTACACAGGATAATAAATCCCTAGCTTGGTGATCACATAAGATAATAGAAATATTATTATGTGTTTGTAAATCAACAATTATTTGTTGAAGATTTTTAATTGTCATAATATCTAAGGCAGCAAATGGTTCATCAAG
>CACJDV010000005.1 GCA_902592265.1 uncultured Pelagibacteraceae bacterium
CTGAATCTTGCAGAAGTCGCAATAATGATGTCAATTTTTTTTATTGCCTTTTCCAAATTATTATAATTTTTACTTTTTTGGATAATATCTTTAGCTCCAACTGATGTGGCTAGAATTTTGTCATTAGGAAAAACAGGTTTTGGATTAATTAAAATCAATTTATTGAAATTAAAGTTTTTAATTGCTCTTGCACAGGCGCCAATATTTTCCGATAGTTGAGGTTTATGAAGAATAAATGAGATATTATTTTTACTCATTTATTTACTTGCAGGTGCATTATCTTTAAATAATTTATAATCTAAACTATCAATTAATGCTTTGAACGAAGCATCGATAATGTTTGTTGACACACCGATAGTAAACCAATTTTTTCCTTGAGAGTCTGTGCTTTCAATCGAAACTCTTGTCACAGCCTCAGTTCCTGTATTTAATATTCTTACTTTATAATCTACTAACTTTAAATCTTTTAAATATTTTGAATATTTTGCAAGTCTGTCAACGTTTTGTCTAATGGCATTATCTAAAGCATTTACTGGACCATTCCCCTCTCCTTCGCACATGATTTTTTCTCCATCAACTTCTAATTGAGCTTTAGCAGAAGAAACTATTTCACCAGATTTATTTTTTTTTACTGAAACATCATATTCATTAATAGATATATATCTTGGTATTTCTCCAATAATTCTTCTAGCTAATAATTCAAATGACGCATCAGCACCATCATAACTATAACCAATGAATTCTCTGTCTTTTACTTCGTCTAAAAGTTTTTTAATTTTTGGATCATTTTCTTGAATATCAATTTTGATACTTTTTAATCTTGAGATGATATTTGATTTTCCTGACTGATCAGAGACAACGATATTTCTTGCGTTACCTACTTCTTCTGGATTAATGTGTTCATAAGTTTTTGGATCTTTTTGAACAGCAGATACATGTAATCCTCCTTTATGTGAAAAAGCAGCAGCACCTACGTAGGGTAAATGTTGGTTAGGTTTTCTATTTAAAATTTCATCTAAGAGTCTTGAACAATCAGTTAGATTCTTGATATTTTTCGATTTTATTCCAATTTCAAATTTAGATGAAAAATCTTTTTTTAAAAAAAATGTTGGTATTAATGACATCAAATTTGCATTTCCACATCTTTCACCTAACCCATTTATAGTACCTTGAATTTGTCGAACTCCAGACAATACTGCAGCTAATGTATTAGCTACTGCGTTACCAGTATCATTGTGTGCATGAATTCCTAAGTTTTTTCCTGGAACTATTTTTGTAACTTCACTAACTATCTGTGTAACTTCATGTGGAAGTGTACCTCCGTTCGTATCACATAGTATCACCCATCTAGCACCTTGGTCATAAGCAGCTTTAATACATGAAAGTGCATATTTTGAATTTGATTTATAACCATCAAAAAAATGTTCTGCATCGAACATAAACTCTTTTTTTGCTTTGACAAAATGTTTAGCACTCTCAGAAATATTATCTAAATTTTCATCATTTGTTATTCCTAAAGCAACATCAACATGAAAGTCCCAAGATTTACCTACCAAACATACGGCAGAGGTATTAGAATTCATAAGTGCAGATAAACCAGTATCATTTTCTGCACTTCGTCCTGATCTTTTTGTCATACCAAAAGATGTTAGCTTTGAATTTTTAAAATCATGTTTCTTCTGAAAAAATTCTGTATCTGTTGGGTTTGCTCCAGGCCATCCTGCTTCTATATAATCAACACCAAGATTGTCTAAAGCTAATGCAATTTTTTCTTTTTCCTCTAATGAAAAATCTACACCCTGGGTTTGAGCGCCGTCTCTTAATGTAGTATCAAAAATATAAAGTCTCTCTTTAGTCATTTAATTTTCCAAGTTGTTTTATCATCTTCATCTTCAATTAAAATACCCTTATCCAATAACTCATTTCTAATTTTATCAGCTAATTCATAATTTTTTATTTGTCTCGCTTCATTTCTCTGATTAATTTTTGATAAAATATCCTTTTCAGAAAGTTTTAAGTTTTTCTTTTTTAAGCTATTCCATTCCTCTTTTGATTGATTTAAAAGACCAATAAAATTACATGCAGTTGTAAATAATTCTTTATCTTTTTTATTACCGTCTTTAGCTTTATCAAAAAGCCTATGTAATACTGCAATAAATCCTGGGGTATTTAAATCGTCATACAAAGGTTTTAGATCATTATCTTGTATTAATATTTTTTTATGAACATGGACATAGCAATCATACCATTTGTTTATTGTTCTTTCACATTCATCCATAAGTTTTTCATTCCAATCTAATGGTTGACTGTAGTGAGCACTAATCAAAGCTAATCTTAAAACTTGACCATTATATTTTCTTTTTAAATCACTTATTTTTAAAATATTACCCTGTGATTTAGACATTTTCTCTTTTGACATAGTAATGAAATTATTGTGCACCCAGTAATTTGCAAATTTTTTTGTTTTATTTGCACATAATGACTGAGCAATTTCATTCTCATGATGAGGGAATATTAAATCTCTACCGCCTCCATGAATATCAAAGGTATTACCAAGATATTTTTTTGACATCACAGAACATTCTAAATGCCATCCTGGTCTACCTTTGCCCCATGGAGAGTCCCAAGATGGCTCAGTGTCAATTGATGGTTTCCATAATACAAAGTCTTCTGGATTTTGCTTGTTGTCAGATAATTCTACCCTCGCACCTGCTATTAAATCATCAACATTTTTATTTGAAAGCATTCCATAATTTTTAAATTTTTTCACCCTAAAATAAACATGGTGCTTGCTTTCATAAGCAAATTCACCTTTAATTAAATCATTAATCATGCTGATCATTGGTTCAATGTTATCAGTGGCTTTTGG
Organism: uncultured Pelagibacteraceae bacterium; assembly: GCA_902592265.1. Lineage (GTDB taxonomy): Bacteria > Pseudomonadota > Alphaproteobacteria > Pelagibacterales > Pelagibacteraceae > Pelagibacter. Next base: position 2,870 of record CACJDV010000005.1, read on the forward strand.
CTCGTGAGTTGGTGTTTCACAATTTAAATATTTACAATCTTCATGAAATTTTTTGATTATATTCGAAGTTAATTCGGTTATTGAAATTTTTTTTTCCTCAGAGGATTTTATAATTTTGTCATCTATATCAGTAATATTTCGAACATAAGTAACTGATTTATTTCCGTATTTACATTTTAAAACTTTAAACAAAATGTCAAAAATTATTAGTGGTCTCGCATTTCCAATATGTGGATCATCGTACACTGTTGGACCGCATACATACATCCCGATATTTTTTGGATTAATTGGGTTAAATTTTTCTTTCTTATTACCTAGACTATTTGATAAAAAAATATCCTTATTCATTTAGCTCCAATTATTAAACCCACTTGTAAGTGGAAATCTTCGATCTCTACCAAAAGCTTTTGAGGTTACTTTTGGTCCTGGTGCAGCTTGAAACCTTTTGTATTCAGATTTAGCTAATAAACGAGCTGTTTTTTCAACAATTTTTTTATCAAAACCTTTCGATACAATTTTCTCAACAGAAATCTCTTTCTCAACTAAATCTTTTAAAATTTCATCTAAAATTTCATATTCTGGTAAACTATCGGTATCCTTTTGATTTTCTTTTAGTTCAGCTGTAGGTGCTTTTGTTATAATATTTTCTGGAATTACTTTTCCTTTTTGACCTTTGAATAAGTTAGAAAAATTTTCATTTCTCCATCTGCATAATTTAAAAACGTCAGTTTTCCAGACATCTTTGATCGGTGCAAAACCTCCACACATATCACCATACAAAGTTGAATAACCAACTGCATACTCTGATTTGTTTCCTGTAGCTAATACCATAAAACCATATCTGTTTGACAATGCCATTAGAAGTAATCCTCTTAATCTTGATTGAATATTCTCCTCAGTAATACCTGGTGAAAAATTTTTTCCATTAAATTTTACTAAAGTTTTGTCAACAATTTTCATAGCTTCGTTTATTTCCAAATTTGAAAATTTTATTTTTAAAAGATCGGCCGCATCCTTTGCATCATTTAAACTTTCTTGGCCTGTAAAAGGACTTGGGAGCATTATCGCTTGTACCTTTTCAGAGCCAAATGCATCCGTTGCGATTGCTGCTACTAAAGCAGAATCAACCCCTCCAGACAAGCCTAAAACAACTCCATTAAAATTGTTGTTATTTACATAATCTCTTAATCCTAGAACAAGAGCTTTGTACAATCTTTCTGTTTCAGATGAATTTTTACTTAGATTTCCATTACCGATCCATTTTCCATTTTGTCTTTTAAGATCTATGACCGAAACTTCCTCTTTAAATTCTTTTGAGCAAAAAAATTTACTTCCATCATGATTTAATCCAAAAGAGGACCCATCAAATATTAACTCATCTTGTCCACCAGTTCTATTAAGATAAATAAGTGGTAGCTTTATTTCTTTAACTCTTGATGAGGTTATATTATCTCTCTCAAAACTTTTAGAAACTGTAAAAGGCGAGGCATTAATTGCGATAATTATCTCTGCTCCAGAATCTGATAATTTTTTGAGAACTGTTTTTTTCCAGATATCCTCACAAATTGGTAATCCAAATTTTGTATCTTTTATCTTTACACAATCCTCTAATTTTCCTTCTGTAAATACTCTTTGTTCATCAAAAACTCCCGTATTAGGAAGTTCATACTTATCTTTTGTTGCAATAATTTTTCCATTTTCGATAACAAACACAGAATTTTTTATGACTGTTTTATCTTTCCGTGGTGCACCAAGAATTATTGCTGATTTTCCATCTCTTGTGATTTCTACCAATTTTTTTATCTCACTCTGAACTAAATTTAAAAAATCCTCTCTTAAAACTAAATCATCAATTGGGTATCCTGATACATAAAGTTCTGGTGCAACTAATACGTCGATGTCGTCATCTAGTTTAGATCTTATTGTCGCCAATTTATTGATATTTCCTGAAACATCACCAACTAAGGGATTTAATTGTGCTAGAGCTATTTTTAATTTTTTATCCATATTCAAGATATAATTAATTATAATTAAAATTTTATAATAATAATAGTCATACTTAATTGGCCTATTTGATTAATAAGCTCTTAAGATGCCGCTTGAATAGCAGTTTTAGAATAGCTGCTATTCTTCTTAATCTCATCAGAAATTAAAAAAGCTAACTCTAAAGCTTGGTCTGAATTTAGTCTTGGGTCGCAATGAGTGTGATATCTGCTTGATAAATCAGCATCAGATATTTTTCTAGCTCCCCCTGTGCACTCTGTAACATCTTGACCAGTCATTTCAACATGCAGACCACCTGCATAAGATCCTTCTGACTGATGAACACCAAAAACATTTTTGACCTCATTAACTACATTGTTAAATGGTCTCGTTTTAAAACCAGTAGTTGATACAATTGTGTTCCCATGCATTGGATCGCATGACCAAATAACATTAAGACCTTCTTTTTTGATTCGTCTTATTAACTTCGGTAAAAACTTTTCTACATTTTGATGACCAAATCTTGAAATTAAAGTTATTTTGCCTTTTTCATTTTTTGGATTTAATACTTCACAAATTTTTGCAATCTCCTCAGGTTTAGAAGTAGGACCACACTTTATTCCAATAGGATTTTCTATTCCTCGACAAAATTCAACATGTCCACCATCTAACTGTCTTGTTCTATCACCAATCCAGACAAAATGAGCAGATGTATCGTGATACTCACCAGTAGTAGAATCTACTCTAGTCATACTTTCTTCAAAGGGTAAGTGCAGCGCTTCATGTGATGTCCAAAAATTTACCGTGTATAATCTGTTATTAAAGTCTGAAGTTATCCCACACGCTTCCATAAAAGCTAGTGCATCTGCAATTTTGTCTTCTAGGTCTTTAAACTTTTTCGCTTGAGGACTTTTTTTAATATAATCTAAGTTCCATAAATGAACTTTGTTCAAATCTGCAAAACCACCTTTTGAAAATGCTCTAAGTAAATTGAGCGTTGAAGCTGATTGAGAATACGCTTTGTACATTCTTTTTGGATCAGGTCTTCTAGCTTTTTCGTTAAAGTCTATTGCATTAATGTTATCACCTAAATAACTTGGTAATTCTACATCACCTTGTTTTTCTGTTGGAGCACTTCTTGGTTTAGAAAACTGTCCAGCAATCCTTCCAAGTTTTACAATAGGTAAAGACGCAGAGTATGTCATCACCAAAGCCATTTGAAGAATTACTTTAAAAGTATCTCTTATATTGTCAGGATGAAATTCTGCAAAACTTTCGGCACAGTCACCGCCTTGCAATAAAAAAGCTTTGCCATCAACTACTTTAGATAATTGATCTTTTAAATGTCTTGTCTCACCTGCAAATACAAGTGGTGGAAATGTTTTTAATTTGTTTAAAACACTATTAAGCTCCTTCTCATCACCATACGTTGGTATGTGTTTGACAGGATACTTTCTCCAGCTATTTACTTTCCAATTTTTCATATTCAACTCAAGATTGTTGTATCAGAGTTTTTCTATTATTCAACGGTTACTGATTTAGCTAAATTTCTAGGCTTATCTATATCAAAACCTTTTTTAAGAGCGGAATAATAAGCTAATTTTTGTAGAGGAATAGTTAAAAGAAAGGGTAAAAGGTCCTCATTAGCACTTTCAACTTCTATTTTTTCCCAAATATTTTCTGAAACTACTTCATCACTGCTTTTATTCGTTACTAGCAGAACTTTTGCTCCTCTTGCAATAACTTCCTGCATATTAGAAATAGTTTTTTTATAATAATTGTCTCTCGGCGCTAATACAACAACCGGCATTCCTTCTTCGATGAGAGCAAGTGGTCCATGTTTCATTTCACCAGCTGGGTAGCCTTCAGCATGGATATAAGATAGTTCTTTTAATTTTAATGCACCTTCTAATGCTATTGGAAAAGAAAAACCTCTTCCTAAAAACATTGAACCTTTAGCCTCATTAAAGGTATTAGATATTGTCTGTATCTTATTATCTGTTAATAAAGTCTTTTCTATTAATTTAGGAAGAGATTTAAGATCTTTAAGTTTTTCATTAAATAACTCTTTTTTTAAATCTTTTCTTAATAATCCTATTTTTAAAGCTAAAATGTATAATATAAGAATTTGACCCAAAAAAGCTTTGGTAGATGCTACACCTATCTCAGTCCCACAATGTATTGGTAAAACAAATTTAGAATCTCTTGCAATCGAGCTTTCAATTACATTTACAACTGCACATGTTTTCATGTCATTTTGATTACATAAATCTAGTGCTGCATAAGTATCGGCTGTTTCACCAGATTGAGATACAAATATATACAAAGTTTCTTTCTTAAATCTATTTTTTCTATATCTAAACTCTGACGCAATATCTACAGTAACATCTAATGAAGTTAATTCTTCAAACCAGTATTTTGCAAGTAGACAAGAATGATAAGCTGTTCCGCAACCAATTAAAGTTACTGAGGAAATTTCATTCATTTTCCAGGGAAAATTATAAATATTAATATCATTATTTAATGTATCCACATATTCATTAATTCCATTTTTTAACGTTGTAGGTTGTTCCTCTATTTCTTTAGCCATGAAATGTTTGTAATCACCTTTGTCGTATTTTTCATTTTCAAGAGATAATTCTAAAACTTTTTTATTTATTTTATCTCCATCCTCGTTAAAAAATTCAACATGATCTTTTTTTATAATACAAAATTCACCATCATTTAGATAAGTAATCTTGTTCGTCATTGCTTTAAGTGCATATGAATCTGAACCTAAATAATTTTCATTTGGACCATACCCAACAGCTAATGGAGAGCCTCTTCTTGCACCAACAATCAAATCAGGTTGATCTTTAAATATTATACCTAGTGCAAAACTACCATGAAGAGATTTAAGTGTTTTTTTAATTGAATTGACAATATTTTCAGTTTTTAAATTTTCTGTGATTAAATGTACAATTACCTCAGTATCAGTTTGTGATTTAAATTTATGTCCTTTACCTACCAAAAATTTTTTGAGTAATGTAGAATTTTCAATAATTCCATTGTGAACTACTGAAACATTTTGTGAAGAGTGAGGATGAGCATTAATACTATTTGGCAATCCATGTGTAGCCCAACGAACATGTCCTATACCAATGGTTCCTTCCATTTTTTGTACTAATAGATTATTTTCAAGATTATCAACTCTCCCTTCAGATTTAACTTCGTTAATTTCGTTTTTTGAAAGTGTGGCTATACCCGCTGAGTCATAACCTCTATATTCTAATTTTTTTAGAGAGCTGATAATTGTTGATGAAACAGGTCTATTACTATTTATTCCGATTATTCCACACATAATTATTTAGATTTTCTTTGATAATTTTTTACCTCTAGTTGTTGGCTTCTAGTAAGCGCTAGAGATTTTTTGCTTACATTTTTAGTGATTACTGATCCTGCTCCAACAATACTATTTTCTGCAAGTGTAATTGGGGCTACTAAAGAAGAGTTAGAGCCAATAAAAACATTATCTTTTATTCTAGTTTTATTTTTTTTTATTCCATCGTAGTTACATGTAATTGTCCCCGCTCCAACATTAACTGATTTACCAATTGAGGTGTCACCAATATAGGTTAAATGATTTACTTTAGATTTTTTTCCAAGAGTACTTTTTTTGATTTCAACAAAGTTTCCAATTTTTGACCCTTCCTTTAAAGTGGTACCAGGTCTTATTCTTGCATAAGGACCTATTTCAACTTTATTTTCAATTTTACAATTCTCTAAATGACTGAAAGATTTAATAGTAACATTATTGCCAATCTTCACCTTTGATCCAATAACTACATATGGTTCTATAGTCACATTTTTTCCAATTTTCGTATCTTTGGAAAAATATATTGTTTCTGGAGCAATCATATTTACTTTAGATTTTAAGAATTTTGTTCTTAGCGAATTTTGAAATTTATTTATATTTAATTGTTTCATCTAGAAAATTACTTACATTAAGTATATATCTTTCTTAATTCACAAAATATTTCTTAAAAATACTTTTAATTATGAAACAGATTTTTACAATTCTTTTTGATTTAGATGGCACTTTAGTAGATACAGCCCCCGACTTAATGAGAGCGCACAATCATGTTATGAGTAAATTTGGATATCCAACTAAGTCTACTGAGGAAATAAGAAACTTAGTAGGACAAGGCGCTGGGGCAATGCTTGGTCGATCTATATGGGGTCAAGCAAAAAAAGAATTTGGAAAAGTCCAAGATGAAAAAATTAAAAAAGAAATGGTTAAAGAATTTGTAGAGTATTACGGAAAAAATATTGTAAATGAAAGTAAACTAATTGATGGAGTTAAAGATTTTTTGATATGGTCTAAAGAGAAAAAAATTTCAATGGGTGTTTGCACAAATAAACAAGAACATCTAGCAATTGATCTTTTAAAAAAAATTGGAATTTATGATTTCTTTGAATATGTAGCAGGTCATAATACATTTAATTATTGTAAACCTGATCCTAGACATTTAACGTCTGTAGTTGAAATTTTAGATGGGGATCTTAAAAAAACTTTGATGATCGGTGATAGTGAAACAGATGCTAACGCAGCAAAAGCTGCAGGAATTCCAGTTATTTTACTTGAGGATGGTTATACGGAAAAAAATACAACTGAAATTTACCATAATCACCTAATAAAAGACTTCATTGGTATTGAAAAAATCGTAACAAAATATCTTTAATATTGATTATTTTTTTTTAACTATTAGAACAGTTTTCTATTAGGAGTTATTTTGATCATACATAAAGTAAAAGTATTTCCATCTAAAGTTCACTTACCTAAAAAAAAACAACTGGCTTGGAAAATCGCTGAGATTGCTAGTGATAATGCAAATTTAGATAAACAAGTGATAGAGATGGTGATTAATAGAATTATTGATAATGCTTCAGTTGCAATAGCTTCTTTGAATAGACGTCCAGTTATTTCATCACGGGAAATGGCCCTAAAGCATTCAAGAAAAAATGGTGCAACATTATTTGGAGTTGATAGTAAATTAAAATTTGACTGTGAATGGGCGGCATGGAGCAATGGAACAGCTGTTAGAGAACTTGATTTTCATGACACATTTTTAGCAGCTGATTATAGTCATCCTGGTGATAATATTCCTCCTCTTATAAGTGTTGCACAACAAAATAAAAAAAGCGGATTAGATCTTTTAAGAGGGATAATTACAGCTTATGAAGTGCAAGTTAATCTAGTTAAAGGAATTTGTTTACATAAACATAAAGTAGACCACATTGCTCACCTAGGTCCTAGTGTTGCAGCTGGAATAGGATCCATGTTAAGACTAAATACTGAAACAATCTATCAAGCTGTTCAACAAGCTCTGCACACAACTATTTCAACTAGACAGTCTAGAAAAGGTGAAATTTCCAGTTGGAAAGCTTATGCTCCAGCGCATGCTGGAAAACTTGCAATCGAAGCTGTAGATAGAGTTATGCGTGGTGAAGGTGCTCCAAGTCCAATTTATGAGGGTGAAGATAGTGTTATAGCAAGAATTTTAGATGGAAAAAAAGCGCTATATAAAGTTCCACTTCCGAAAAAAAATGAAACTAAGAAAGCTATACTTGAAACTTATACAAAGGAATATTCTGCCGAATATCAATCTCAAGCATTAATTGATCTTGCAAAAAAACTTAGAAAGAAAATATCAAATCTCAATCAAGTTAGGAAAATTGATATTTATACCAGCCATCATACGCATTATGTGATTGGTACAGGTGCAAATGACCCTCAAAAAATGGATCCAAATGCAAGTAGAGAAACTTTAGATCATTCAATAATGTATATATTTGCTGTGGCTTTAGAAGATGGTAGTTGGCATCATGTAAAATCTTATTCGAGAGCTAGAGCAAAAAGAAAAAGCACAATTAAGATATGGAGATCAATCAAAACCCATGAGGATGAAAAATGGACCAAAAGATATCATGACCCAAACCCCAAAAAAAAAGCTTTTGGTGCAAAAGTCACAATTACACTTAAAAATGGAAAAAAAATTACCGAAGAACAAGGAGTTGCAGATGCTCATCCTTATGGCTCAAGACCGTTCAAAAGAAAAAACTATATAAACAAATTTTTAACACTTACCGAGGATATTTTAGATAAAAAAGAAATTGAAAGATTTTTAAAAACAGTTCAAAACTTAAGAAAACTAAAGTCAGGTCAATTAGATAGATTGAATATTATTGTTAAAAAGAGCAAAATTAAACGGAATTTAAAAAAAGGAATTTTTTAATGCATTTTGTTGAAAAAGAACCAATACAAAAAAGAAAAGATTTTACAGAGAAATTAAAATCCAAAAAAATATTAAGAGTTCCTGGTGCTTATAATCCTTTAACAGCAAAATTAATTGAGGAAATTGGTTACGATGCTGTTTATGTTTCTGGAGGTGTTATGGCGAATGATCTTGGTTTTCCAGATATTGGCTTAACTACTTTACAAGATGTTAGTACACGGTCATATTTAATCTCAAGAGTTACAAACCTTCCTACAATTGTTGACATAGATACAGGATTTAAATCTTGTAAAGAGACCATAGAAACTTTTGAGGAGTTTGGAATTACGGGAGTTCATATAGAAGATCAAATTGAAAGAAAAAGATGTGGTCACCTAGATAACAAAGAATTGATATCAACTGATGAAATGGTAAAAAAAATTAAAGAATGCGTATCTGCAAAAAAAGACGCAAATTTTAAGATCATTGCAAGGTCTGATGCTAAAAGTGTAGAAGGAATAAATAAAATGATCGAAAGATGTAAAGCATATATTGATGCTGGTGCAGAAATTGTTTTTCCTGAAGCACTTTATGATGAAAAAGATTTTGAGAAAGTTAGAGGAGAACTATCATGTTATTTGTTAGCTAACATGACTGAATTTGGTAAAACTAAATTGTTAAATTACAAACAATTAGAAGAACTTGGTTATAATATAGTTATATATCCAGTTACAACTCAAAGATTAGCAATGAAAAATGTTGAGGATGGTTTAAGAGACATTTATACAAATGGACACCAAAACAACATTATTGATAAAATGCAAACCAGAAAACGATTATATGACCTTGTAGATTATGAAAAATATAATAGTTTGGATGAAAAAATTTATAACTTTAACACTGAAGGTCATGAATAATGAGTGATGATATAAAAAAGGGTTTATTGGGAATTGTTGTAGACGAAACAGAAGTTTCAAAAGTAATGCCTGAAATTAATTCTCTTACTTATAGAGGCTATGCTGCTCAAGATTTATGTGCAAAATGTAAGTTTGAAGAAGTTGCTTATTTAATTCTAAATGGTGAGTTACCAAACAAAAATCAATTAAATAATTTTGAAAAACAAGAGAGAAAAGAGAGAAAACTCTCAAAAACTCTTATAGAGGATATAAAGAAATTTCCTAAAAAAGCTCACCCCATGGATGTAGCTAGGACAGTTGTAAGTATTATGGGTCTGGAGGATAAAGAAACAAAAGATAATTCACCTAAGGCTAACATGAGAAAAGTAATGAGGATTTTCGCAAAAACTCCTGTGGCTTTAGCTGCTTTTTATAGAGCTAGAAAAGGAAAAAAAATTATACCTCCAAAAAGTGGTCTTTCTTTTTCAGAAAACTTTTTTCATATGTGTTTTGGTAAAGTCCCAAATAAAGACATTGTTAAAGCTTTTGATGTTTCTTTAATTTTATACGCTGAACATAGCTTTAATGTTTCAACTTTTACCGCAAGAACTATAACAAGTAGTTTGTCTGATATTCATGGAGCAATAACTGGAGCAATCGCAAGTTTAAAGGGTCCTTTGCATGGCGGGGCTAATGAAGAAGTTATGCATATGATGAATAAAATAAAAAAACCCGAAAATGCGCTTAAATGGATAAATAAAGCACTTGATAATAAAGATGTTGTAATGGGTTTTGGTCATAGAGTTTATAAAAGTGGAGACTCTAGAGTGCCAACAATGAGAGAATATTTTGGAAAAGTTGCAAAAATTAAAAAAGACAAAAAATTTGTAAAAATCTATGACATTGTTGAAAAAGTTATGATTGATAGAAAAAATATCTATCCAAATGTAGACTACCCTACTGGTCCTACTTATCATTTAATGGGTTTCGATACGGATTTTTTCACACCTATTTTTGTTATTTCTAGGATTACAGGTTGGTCAGCACATGTTATTGAGCAACATGCAGCAAATAAATTGATTAGACCTCTTGCTAGCTACAAAGGTAACCAACACAGAAAAGTTGTTCAATTAAATCAAAGATAATTAACTAAAAGCTTCGACCCAAGTTCCTTGTGTAGATGCTTTAGAATACTCAGTTGCACGACCTTCAAAAAAGTTCATGTGTTCAACTGCATTTAACATTGTATCTAACCATCCTAAAGGGTTTTTTTGTACATCATAAATTGGTTCCAAACCTAATTGTACTAGTCTTCTGTTACCAATAAATCTAATATAATCTTTTACCTCTTTTGCAGTTAATCCTTCCATTGGACCCATTTCAAAAGCTAAATCTATAAAAGCATCCTCATGTTCAATAATAGTTCTGCAAGCTTCATATAATTCTTTTTTTAATTTTGAAGTCCAGATTTCTGGATTCTCTTTGATGAATTCTTTAAAAATTCTAATCATAGAATTACAGTGCAGAGTTTCATCTCTTACAGACCAAGTAACTATTTGTCCCATTCCTTTCATTTTATTATGTCTTGGGAAATTTAAAAGTATCGCGAAACTTGCAAATAGCTGTAGACCCTCAGTGAAAGCACTAAAGACCGCAACAGTTTTAGCAATATCTTCTTTGGAATTAACATTAAATCCTTGCATGTAATCATATTTATCTTTCATTTCTTTATACTTCATAAATGCAGAATATTCTGACTCTGGCATTCCAATAGTATCTAATAAATGAGAATAAGCAGCAACGTGAACTGTTTCCATTGCAGCAAAAGCTGTCATCATCATTAAAACTTCAGTTGGTTTAAAAACAGTCGTGTAGTGTCTCAAGTAACAGTTATTAACTTCAACATCAGCTTGTGTGAAAAATCTAAAGATTTGAGTTAAAAGATTTTTTTCAGGTTGTGATAAATTTTTCTGCCAATCTCTAACATCATCACCAAGTGGAACCTCCTCAGGTAACCAATGAATTCTTTGTTGTGTTAACCAAGCGTCATAACACCAAGGGTATCTAAATGGTTTATAAACTGGGTTCTCGACCAAAAGTCCCATCTTTTTTGGTTGGATAATTTCTTTTTTTTCAACTTTAATTTTTTCTGCTACTGACATGATAAACACTCCTCGTATTCTGGTTCTTGGTTAGTTTGTTGATTTTTAGATTTATATACATTGGCTGTAATATCAGTTGATTGAGCATTATTGATATTTTCAGCTCTTTGAATTGATTTTGATCTACAGTAATAAAGGCTTTTTAGACCCTTTTTCCATGCATCAAAATGAATTCTATGTAATTCTTTTTTATGAACGTCTGCTGGTAAAAACAAATTGACTGATTGTGCTTGAGAAATAAATGGTGTCCTATCACCGCTCAGCTCAATAATCCATTTTTGATTTAATTCAAAGGCAGTTTTAAAAACATCTTTTTCTAAATCAGTTAAAAAATCTAAATGCGATACTGAACCTTGATTAGTAGTTATTGTTGACCATGTTTCATCATCATTCTTGCCGTGACTTTCCAAAATCTCTTCAAGATATCTATTTCTGACATTGAAAGATCCTGATAATGTTTTGTGAGTATAACTGTTAGCTGCAATAGGTTCTACTCCTGGTGATGCACCACCACAAATTATTGAAATAGAAGCAGTTGGTGCTATTGCAGTTTTATTTGAAAATCTTTCTTTAAAACCATATTCTGCAGCGTCAGGACATGCTCCTCTTTCCTCAGCTAAATCTTTTGAAGCTTGGTTTACTTTTTCGTGAATATTTTTAAAAATTTTTTTATTCCATGACTTTGCCATAACAGATTCAAGTGGAATTCTTTTTTGTTGCAAGAAAGAATGAAAGCCCATCACTCCTAATCCGACACTTCTCTCTCTTTCAGCAGAATATTTTGCGTCTTTAAACTGCTCAGGTGCTTTATTAATGAAATCAGATAAAACATTATCTAAAAATCTCATTACATCTCCAATCATATCTGGATCATCTTTCCACTCATCATACTTTTCTAAATTTAGTGAAGACAAACAACAAACAGCTGTTCTATCTCTTCCATCTTTATCAACACCTGTAGGCAAAGTTATCTCGCTGCAAAGATTTGATGTTTTAACTGTAAGGTTTGCTAACTTATGATGTTGCGGAATTTGTCTATTAACAGTGTCTATATAAATAATATAAGGTTCACCTGTTTCAATTCTTGCAGTCAAAAGTCTAATCCATAAATTTCTTGCAGAAATGGTTTGTTGAATAGATCCGTCAGCTGGACTCTTCAGTGCCCATTGCTCATCATTTTCTACAGCTCTCATGAATGCATCAGAAACTAAAACACCATGATGTAAGTTTAATGCTTTCCTATTTGGATCTCCACCAGTCGGTCTTCTCATTTCCATAAACTCTTCTATTTCAGGATGATCGATTGGAAGATAACAGGCTGCAGATCCTCTTCTTAAAGAACCTTGACTGATTGCCATTGTTAAAGAGTCCATAACTTTTATAAATGGAATAATCCCAGAAGTTTTTCCAACTTTACCTATCTTCTCACCTATTGATCTTAAATTTCCCCAATAACTTCCTATACCTCCACCTTTTGCGGCTAACCAAACATTTTCACTCCAAAGATCTAGAATACCACCTAAGCTATCTGATGCTTCATTTAAAAAACATGAAATTGGTAATCCTCTTTTAGTTCCACCATTAGACAAAACAGGTGTAGCTGGCATGAACCAGAGGTTACTTATATAATTATAAATTCTTTGCGCATGCAAATTATCGTCAGCGTATGTGCTAGCTACTCTTGCAAATAGATCTTGAAAAGACTCGTTAAGACCTAAATATCTATCTTTTAAAGTCGCCTTACCAAAATCTGTTAGCTTTGAATCCCTTGATCGGTCAATTTTAATTATTATGCCTTTATCATTTTGAAACAGCTCAGTTTCATTGTTTAACGAGAACAAATCTGGTCTATTGTTTTTTTGGACCTCTTTAACTTCAGGGCTAAATTCGGAGACAGCTTTCTTTAGTGCTTGCGATAGTATTTTATTCATTTTTTGTTAATATATCTTGTTAATATAGCGAAAACAACTATATGTTGTGTGCGCCTAGTGTTGATATACTAAATATTATGTAAATCAACAGAACATTTATAGAACAGTGAAAAAAAAATTCAACTATAAAAACGAAAAAAATGTAAGTAATTAACAGCATGTCTCAATTAATAAAAATAGACCCCTTTGGCTTTAGAGAATATGACGCAAGATGGATTTACGAAAAAGACATTAATGAGCAAGGAATCACGAATCTTGGAAAAGGTCTAGGCACCCAAATTAAAGAACATACTAAAAAAGAAAACCCAAGAGTAATAGTCGGGCATGATTACAGATCATACAGCGAAAAAATAAAGTCAGCTTTAAAGAAAGGTCTATTATCAACTGGGTGTTTCATTGAAGACGTTGGTTTATCATTATCACCAATGGTTTATTTCGCACAATTTAATTTAGATGCAGATGCAGTTGCAATGGTAACAGCTAGTCATAATGAAAACGGCTGGACTGGTGTAAAAATGGGCATCAAAAAAGGATTAACACATGCCCCTGAGGAAATGAAAGAGTTAAAAGAAATCACTTTGAACCAAAAATTTACTAAAGGCGAAGGTAATGAAAAACAAATTAAAGATTTTGATAAGATTTATAAAAAGGATTTAATAAGTAAAAATAAGTTAAAAAAAAAGATAAAAGCTGTTGTTGCTTGTGGTAATGGTACAGCAGGAATTTTTGCTCCTGAAATATTGAGGGGTATTGGATGCGAGGTAGTAGAATTGGACTGTAATTTAGATTGGAATTTTCCGAAATATAATCCAAACCCTGAGGATTTAGAAATGCTCCATGCAATCGTTAAATCAGTAAAAGAAAACAATGCTGATATTGGTTTTGGTTTTGATGGAGATGGTGATCGTGTTGGTGTAATCGATAATGTGGGAAATGAAATTTTTTCTGATAAAATAGGCTTATTAATAGCTAGAAATCTGTCTAATACACATAAAAACTCAAAATTTATTGTGGATGTAAAATCTACTGGTCTTTATTCAACTGACAAAGTTTTGAATAAAAATCAATGTGAAACTTTATATTGGAAAACAGGTCATTCTCACATCAAAAGAAAAGTACATAACGAAAAAGCTTTAGCTGGATTTGAAAAAAGTGGACACTTTTTTTTCAATCAACCATTAGGTTACGGTTATGACGACGGAATTAATTCAGCAATTCAAGTTTGTCACTTATTAAATAATCAAGATAAAAAAATGAGTGAAATAATTAAAGAACTTCCAACCACTTACCAATCGCCAACAATGGCACCTTTTTGTAAAGATGAGGAAAAATACAATGTAGTTGACGAAATGGTTAAGGAATTTAAAAAGATAAAAGACCAAAAAATAAAAATAGATAATCAGGAAATAAAAGAAATTATAACTGTAAATGGCGTTAGATTTTCTTTTGAAGATGGTTCTTGGGGATTAATTCGAGCATCCTCTAATAAACCCTCATTAGTTGTAGTTACTGAAAGCCCTACTTCTGATGCAAGAAAATCAAATATTTTTAAATTCATTGATAAAACATTAATGAAAACTGGCAAGATTGGTGAGTACGATCAAAAAATTTAATAAAGTAAAGATTCAACTAAAAAGTGTTCATAAAACTTTAAAGAATCATTTATCTTGATTTTGTGAGGTGATGGAGGGAGACTGAAGTCACCTCTTTTTTTTTATGGCAGATAAAAAAATTAGATCAATAGCTAAAACTTTTTCTTGGAGATTTATCATTTTTGTTTATTGGGTAATTTTTGGATACATTTACACTGGAACATTTACAGGTGCAGGGATACTCGGTGTTGGATCAATAGTTCCACTTTTTTTTTACTATTTTCATGAGAGAATTTGGAACAAGGTTAAATGGGGAACTGGTTAATATTAATTTATTGATAAGTATTCAAAAAAAGATCTAATCGATACAATAATTAAAAATATTCCAAAGATCTTGCTCAATATATTTTTATCTATTTTATAAACTGCTTTTGCGCCTACTCTAGCCATTATCATTGTCACTGGCACAAACACTAGAAATCCAAGTAAATTCACATATCCAAGACTGTAGGGTGTATTAATATTATCTACAATTTTACCTCCAGTAATCATTGTAATTGTACCAAATACAGCAATCAGGAAACCAACTCCTGCTGCAGTTCCTATTGATCTCCTAATATCGTATCCAAAAGTTCTCATAAAAGGAACCATTAACGAACCACCACCAATTCCAAGTAACACAGATATAAAACCTATAATAATTCCTGAAATATTTTTAGCTGAGTCAGAGATCATTTTTGGATTTTTTAAAAGCTGTTCTCTAAAAAAGATAAAGAATAAACCAACTATAAAAGCCATAATTGAAAAGAATAAAACGAAAGCTGGTGTTTTTAAGTTTACTGCTAAAAATGTTCCCCCAATAACACCAAATAAAATAAATATACCAAAAGATTTTATAAGCTTAAAATCAACCGCATCATACTCCATATGAGTTTTTGTTGATATGATTGAAGTTGGAATTATAATTGCTAATGAAGTTCCAACTGAAAGATGCATTCTTGTTGTAATATCAAAATCTAAAACAGTAAAAGCATAATAAAGAGCAGGCACTATTATTATACCACCACCAACTCCTAATAAACCTGCCATAAAACCAGCAACAGATGCTGCTAAAGATAAAACAAATAAAAGATTTATAATTTCTTTTATGTCTAAAGTTTCCATTATGAGTTAGCCTGGATCGCTTTCTCATTATTCTGAACAATAGTCATAATATGTTTTGCTTTTTGAAAATCGGAGTCTCTTGCCATCATGTTATCACTTAAATATCTTTTCCATTCTTTTGAACCAACTTGTCCATGATATAAACCTACTGTATGTCTCATAATATGATTAATTTTTGTTCCTAATTTTACCTCTCTATCGGCATACTCTAAAAGTTTTTCTACAACTTGTTCTCTTGTAGGACTACTCTTTGTCTTGAATATTTCTTTTTCAATTTCAATTAAGGAATATGGATTTTGATATATTGATCTTCCTATCATTACACCATCACAATACTTTAAATGATTATTTATTTCCTCAACTTTTGTGATTCCACCATTTATAATTATTTCTAAATTAGGATTTTCTTTTTTAATATCATAAACCATTTTATAGTTTAATTTTGGAATGTTTAAATTTTGTTTGGGAGATAAACCTGTCAAGATAGCTTTCCTTGCATGCAATATAAATGTTTTTGAACCAGCATTTCTCATCTTATGAATAAAGTTATTTAAATAATCAAATTCTTCTGTATCATCGAAACCAATTCTTGTCTTAGCTGTAACAGGAATTTTACATGCGTTTACCATTGAATTAATACATTCAGCAACTAAATCAGGTTCTTTAATTAAACATGCACCAAATTTATTTTTTTGAACTTTTTTGCTAGGACAACCAAGATTAATATTAATTTCATCATAACCCATGTCCTCTGCAATTTTAGCTACTTCTGCTAACTCTTCTTTATTAGATCCACCAACTTGTAAAGCTAATGGTTTTTCTTCAGGACTATAGGATAAAATTTTTTTTCTATCACCATGAATTGCTGATTTTGTAGCGACCATTTCAGTATAGAGCATTACATTTTTACTCATCAGTCTTAAAAAGAAACGATCATGCCTATCAGTACAATCCATCATTGGGGCAACTGATATTTTTCTGTTTATTTTTTTTTTAGAATCCAAGGTCTTTACCCATTATTTTATCAGGTAACCATGTAACAATCTCAGGAAAAATACATAAAATTACTATAGCTAAAGCCATAATTATCATAAACGGTATAGATCCTTTTAAAATTTCTGACAAACTAACGTCTGGGGTAATTCCTTTTATAATATAGAGATTTAATCCAACTGGTGGTGTAATTAAGCCAATCTCCATATTGATTGTAAAAACTATTGCAAACCAATATGGGTCAAAACCTAAAGTAGTGATAACTGGTAATAATATAGCTGAAGTCATTACAATAACTGCAACTGGCGGCAAAAAGAAACCAGCTATTAAAAGAAATATATTTATTAAGATGAACACAACCCATTTGTTAGAGCTTAATTCGACCATACTCTGTGCCAATGACTGAGTTACGTACAGTTGTGATAGAGTAAATGCAAAAAGATATGAGGCAGCAATAATGAACATTATCATTACACTTTCTTTCATTGAAACTTTAACAATGTTCCAGATCTTTTTCGGCTGATAAATTTTATAAACAACAGCAATTAATACAAAAACTAAGAATGCCCCCACTCCAGATGCCTCGGATGGTGTTGCAACTCCTCCATAAAGTACATACAGAACTCCTGCTATGATCGCTAAGAAAGGAAGAATTCTTGGTAAAACTTCAAGTTTTTCTTTTAGAGTTGGTCTTACTCTATTTCTTAAAGCTTTTGCTGCATCTTTATCAATAAAATAACTATGAATTAAAGCCCATATTGCAAACATACCTGCCAACATAAAACCTGGTACAAGACCACATAAAAATAATCTTCCAATTGATGTACCTGTTGCGATCCCGTAGACTATCAAAACAATACTAGGAGGAATTAAAACTCCTAAGGTTCCACCTGCCGCAATGGTTCCTGTTGCGATTTGATCTGAATAACCTCTTTTTCTCATTTCAGGTATTCCCATTGTTCCGATCGCAGCACAAGTTGCAGGACTAGATCCACTTAAAGCTGCAAAAATTGAACAAGCTCCAATATTTGAAATCACCAATCCACCTGGCACTCTCCAAAGCCATCTATCTAATCCTGTATACAAATCTTTTCCAGCAGGAGAATTAGCAACAGCCATTCCCATTAGAATAAACATTGGTATAGAAAGTAAAACAAAAGAGTTTAATCCTGCAAAAAATGTTTCAGCAAAGACGTCGAGCATTTGAAAACCTTCAAATGTAACTAAAAGAGCTATCGAAACAAAACTCAAACCAAATGCAATTGGAATTCCAGAAAAAAGTACCAATAAAGTAAAAACTGCAACAATTAATGCTATAATCAGTGGATCCATTTATTGAAAATCCTCTTCGTCCGTTAATTTTATAATTTCTGCGATGTACTGTAATATCATCAATAAAGCTCCTAACATCATTGATGAATATGGTATCCAAAGTGGTGGATCCCAGACAGTTCCTGTTGAATAATTTTTGGTAAATGCTTCTTCGAACATTAAGAATCCAAAATAAAATAAAATTAGGAAAAATAACAAACTAATAGAAGATGTAAAAATTTTTAATCTAACTATATTTTTTTTGGACAAAAAATCGTAAATCCATTCCATGCTCACATGAGCTTTTTCACTTAGAACGTATACACTCCCTATAAAAGTTGAAGCAACTAACAGCATAGTTACAAGTTCTGTTTGCCATGTAATTGCTCTTTGAAAAAAATATCTTTCAAAAACAAGTTCTACGATTACTAATATTGATAAGAGCAATGCTAACACAGCGAAAGCACCACATGCCTTAGCTATTAAATCACAAAATTGAAGATACTTTTTTTTCATAAAAAAAACCCCTATTTAAAAAGAATAAATAGGGGTTCTTTATATATTATTTTATTTAACTGCTAAAGCCATTTCCATCAGCTTATCACCACCTGGAACTTTATCAGCAAATGCTTTATGAGAAGATTTTTTCGCAATCTCTACCCATGCAGCATGGTCTTTTGCATCCATGTATACTAATTTTACACCTGCAGCTTTATAAGCATCTTCAAACTTTTTATCTAAGTTTTCTACTTGAGCTGTCATGTATTTCTCAGCAACTTTTCCTGCTTTCATTAAAGCTTTTTGTTGCTTAGAATTTAAAGCATCAAAAGACTTTTTCGACATCAAAATTGGCTCATACATAAACCATAGACCAAATTTTCCTGGAGGAGTAGCACATGAAACTTGTTCATAAATTTTGTAACTTACAAAACTTCCTGAACTTGTGTTAGCACCTGTTAATACACCAGTTTGTAAACCTGTGTAAATTTCAGATGAAGGCATACTTTGTATACCAGCTCCAGCTGCTTCTAACATTTGGTTAAATGCTTTTCCTGCAGCTCTCATAACTTGACCTTTTGCATCGCTAGGGTTTTTAATACATTTTGTTTTTGAAGCAAAACCACCACCTAACCAAGCATCAGATAAAACTACAACACCAGCATCATTAATAATTTTTTTAATTTCAGTCATCATTGGACCTTTATTAAATCTTAATGCATGGTCATGATTTTTTACTGTTCCAGGCATTAAAGTTGCATCAAATTCTGGATGGAATTTAGAAGCATATGCTAATGGAAAAGCAGAAATATCTAATTGACCAGTTGTCATTGGTTTCCACTGTTCTTTTGGTTTGTATAATGATTTAGCTGGGTAAATTCTAATATCTACTCCAACATTTGCTTTTTTAACCTCGTCAGCAATGATTTGAACCATTTCATGACGTGGATCATAAGATCCATCAGCTCTTGGTGTACCAGGCCATTGGTGACTTGCTTTCAGCGTAACTGCATAAGCAGAACCAATAGTGGTAAAAACAAAAACTAATGAAGTTAAACATAAAGATATCTTTTTAAACATTATTTTTTCCCTCTATTGTTATTTTTAATATTTGAATTAAAGTGAACTTATTAATAAGAGTCAAGTCGA
This sequence comes from uncultured Pelagibacteraceae bacterium, assembly GCA_902592265.1. Lineage (GTDB taxonomy): Bacteria > Pseudomonadota > Alphaproteobacteria > Pelagibacterales > Pelagibacteraceae > Pelagibacter. The sequence continues at coordinate 22,803 of CACJDV010000005.1, forward strand.
CAAAAACTCATGATATATGTAATTATATGGATGGACCTTTAAAAAACCTACTAGTTGTTGATCTAACAAGGGTATTAGTAGGTCCTTACTGCACAATGATATTATCAGATCTTGGTGCGAGAGTAATTAAAGTTGAAGCCCCAGAAATAGGAGATGACTCAAGAAAATTTGGACCATTCATAAAAGATTACTCAGCTTATTTTATGTCTTTAAATAGAGGTAAAGAGAGTATTGCACTAAATTTAAAGAACAGTGAGGACAAAAAAATTTTTGATAAAATTTTATCTAAAGCAGATATTTTAGTTGAGAATTTTAAACCAGGTACTTTGGAAAAATGGGGTTATGGTTGGAAAGATGTAAATAAAAAATATCCTAAATTAATTTACGCATCTGCTTCTGGATTTGGGCAAACTGGTCCTCTAAAAGAATTGCCTGCTTACGATATGGTTGTACAAGGCATGGGCGGATTAATGAGTGTAACTGGTCAACCTAATTCCGAACCAACTAGAGTTGGAACATCAATTGGTGACATCACTGCTGGTTTATTTACAGCAATCGGAATTAATGCAGCACTTTATGATAGAAAAAAAACAGGTAAAGGTATGTACATAGATGTTTCAATGCTTGATTGTCAAATAGCAATTTTAGAAAATGCTATAGCTCGTTACTTGGCAAAAAATGAAATACCAAAACCAATGGGGTCGCGTCATCCATCAATTGCACCCTTCGAAGCTTTTAAAACAAAAGATAGTTACATCATTATAGCAGCTGGTAACGATAGATTATTTGAAAAACTTTGTGAACTTTTAGCAATGCCTGAAATAAGTAAAGATTCTAAGTTTTCTGACAATTCATCTAGAGCAAAGAATATGGATGAACTTAAAAGTATACTTGAAAAAAAATTAGTTTCTAGATCGACCAGTGAATGGGTTAAAGATATGGAAAAAGAAAAAATTCCATGTGGTCCAATATTCAATATTAAAGAAGCAGTAGAAAATCCTCAAGTAGATGCAAGAAACATGATTGTTAAAGCTTTTCATAAAGAAATTGGAGATTTCAAATTAGCTGGTAATCCAATTAAAATGTCTACTTATAAAGATGAAAAAACTAGGGGTGATATCCCTGATTTAGACGAACATAGAGAAAAAATTTTAAAAGAATTTACTTAATTATTTTCAGTTTCGTTTGAAGTGTCTTGCTCAGTAGCTTGATTTTCTGTCTCAGTTACTTCATCCAATGAAACATCACCTTGCTCATCACCTGTTTCATCTGTTGCTGCTGTATCAATATCTGGCTTAGCAGTTTGAGATAGTTCTGCTAAATCTTCATTAGATACTTGAATTTTTTCTGGAGTTTTTCTTGCTCTCTTAGATGGTAAAATAGGTGTACCACTTTTTGAAATTTCACCTTTATACAGACTTTCAAAATCATCACCTACATCTTCATCATCCTCAGCACCATCATCAACTTGCTCTACATGCTTTCTTAATTTGTAAACTGCACTTTCGGTAAGTTCATTTACTTTAATATTTTCCTCTGCAATTTCTCTTAGAGCAATAACAGTATTTTTGTCGTTATCTCTATCTAAAGTTGGCTCTATTCCTGTGTTAAGCTGAGTCGCTCTTTCTTTAGCAACTAAAACTAATTCATAAGGACTCTCTACTTTATCGATGCAATCTTCTACAGTTACTCTAGCCATGCGGTGTATCTATACAGTGATCTTTAAAAAATCAAGGAAAATTTTATAAATATTGTGGATTCAGCTTATTTCTAATAAAGAATAATAAGACGAAAGCTAAAGCAATATAAATAAATGAAACAAGAGCAACCTGTTCTATTGAAAATCCTTTATCAATTAAAAGACCAAAGAATGCAGTGCCAAAAGCCGTAGAAAAAACCATTAATGCTGTAGTTAAAGCTTTTATGGAGCCAATGTATCTAACACCATAAATTTCTGCCCACGTTGAGGAACCCAGTACGTTTGCAAGTCCATTTGATATTCCAATTAAGCCTAAAAATAAGAAAGCTGAAAATGAAATATCAAAATACATTAAAACTATAGTCGAAACTAATAATGGAATATTCATAAAAATAAGCAGTTTTCTGCTAGTAAATTTATCAATCAAAAAACCTGCAACTAGCAAAGTTATTACTGATAAAACTGAGTAAACCATAAAAGATTGGGCAATTATATAAGCACCCCAACCTTTAGATTCTGTAATAAAAGATTGGTAAACAAATACACCTGTAGCAATCCACGGCATCGCTAACATATTTAAACAAACGATATAAAATCGATAGTCTTTAAGAACTTCAATTCTTTTCCATTGTTTTATTTTTACGTTAAATTCATCTTGGTTAATCTCTTCCCTAGACTCAAAATTTAAGTTTTTAACTAGAATAAAAGAAGTAATTGGTAGAAATATTAATACTAATATTGATATATATGTCCATAAATTTTGCCAAGAAGTAATGGTAAGCAAATATACAATCAAAACAGGTAATATAAATTCAGCTGTAGAGAGACCAAACCAGCTTGTACTTAAAGCCTTTCCTCTAGATTTTGTAAAATATCTAGAGATTGTTGTTGTTGCTGTATGAGACATCATACCTTGACCTGAAAATCTCATGAGAAAAATTGAAATAAATAAAAAAGTTATTGAAGAAATTTTTGAAAAGAAAAAACACGAAAAAGATAAAAGTATTGTTACAAAAAATGCAAATTTAAATATATTGATTTCGTCTATTTTTTTTCCAACCCAAATTAATAAAAAACTACTCAACAAAGTTGCGGATGCATAAATTGTTCCAAATTGTCCCTGGGTGATAGATAATGCCTCTCTTATGCTAGAATTAAAAAGACCAAGAAAAAAACTCTGTCCAAAACTAGAAAAAAATGTAAATATAAATCCAAATATAATTACTTTTAAACTTAAACTTTTAAACATATTAATAAATTATGAGCTGTAATGTTGCTTTCATAGGTCTTGGGGTCATGGGCTATCCAATGGCTGGTTATATATCAAAAGGTGGGCACAATGTAACTGTTTTTAATAGAACAAAATCAAAAGCTGAAAAATGGGTCAAAGAATACAAGGGTATAATAGCTGGCACTCCAGCTGAAGCTGCAAAGAATGCTGAATTTGTTTTTACATGTGTTGGTAATGATAATGATTTGTCTGAAGTTACAATTGGAAAAGAGGGAATTTATAATACAATTAAAAAAGGTGCAGTGCATATAGATAACACTACTGCATCAGCTGAAATTGCAAGAAGACTTTACAAAAACTCAAAAGCGCATGGTTGGGGTTTTTTAGATGCACCCGTATCAGGTGGACAGGCTGGAGCTGAGAATGGTGCACTGACAGTTATGATTGGAGGTGATCAAGCTGACTTTGATAAAGCAAAAGACAAAATAGAATGTTACAGCAAAAAAATGAAATTACTTGGCGGTCCAGGAAATGGACAGCTAGCTAAAATGGTTAATCAAATTTGCATTGCAGGTTTGGTACAGGGTTTATCCGAAGCTATTAATTTTGGAATAAAAGCTGGATTGAATATGGAAGATGTAATTGAAGTTATTTCAAAAGGTGCAGCTCAATCTTGGCAAATGGAAAATAGATATAAAACAATGATTGATGATAAATTTGATTTTGGTTTTGCAGTAGATTGGATGAGAAAAGATTTAAAGATCGCAATGGAAGAAGCTAAAAATAATGGCTCATTATTACCTGTTACTGAGCTAGTTGATAAATATTACGGTGAAGTACAAGGAATGGGTGGTAATCGTTGGGATACTTCTAGCTTAATAAAAAGATTTAGAAAATAAAGTATGCAGCCAGCATACTATGAAGATTTAGCAGAGATACAAAATAAGTATTGGTCTATGTTAAATGACGCTGTGACCAACAGAGGTTCACCATTTAGAATTCCAGTTTTTATTTGTGCTCACCAAGATGAGATTGATGGTAGAATTGTTGTTTTAAGAAAATCAGATAGAGAAAATAATTTTTTACAATTTCACACTGATTTAAGATCTTCCAAAGTCGATATTATAAAAAAAAATAAAAATGCCTCATTAGTCTTTTATGACAAAGAGGAAAAAATACAGTTAAGAGTTAAAGTAGAATGCGAGGTTAATAATCAAAATTCCATAACAGAAGAATCTTGGAAAAAAACTCAACATATAAGTAGACGTTGTTATTTAACTGATAGTCCTCCTGGAACTTCATCAGATAATCCAACTTCTGGAATGATATCTGAATTAGAGGATTTTGATTACACTATGGAACAAAGTGAAGAAGGTTATAAAAATTTTACAGTTATAAAATGCAAAATTAAATCAATTGAGTGGCTTTATCTTGCAGCTAAAGGTCATCGAAGAGCAAAATTTAATTTGGAAACTAATGAAAATGAATGGTTAATTCCATAATTCAGATGATAGATTTTATAATCAAATATATTGGTTTCTTTGCAGCTTTTTGCACTACATTTGCTTTTTTACCACAAGCTATAAAAGTTTATCAAACAAAAAGTACTAGGGATATTTCTCTTTATATGTTTTTAATTTTTACTGTTGGAGTTTTGTCTTGGCTTATATATGGATTAATTATAAACGATTTACCAGTAATTTTAGCTAATGCTGTTACATTAGTTTTAAGTTTTTTTATATTGATTTATAAAATTTTATATAAATGAAAATTATGACTAAAGGCCTTGAGAAATATGAAGCAATGGTTTTATCCTGTATGGATCCACGAATTCAGCCAAAAGTTTATAGATATCTTAGAGATAAAAAACTCACAGGAAAATATAGTGCTTTTACAATAGCTGGAGCAGCAATTGGTGTGACTCACAAAAAATTTAAAAAGTGGCACTCTACATTTATAGATAATCTATCAACATCAATCAAATTACATAAGATTAAAAAAGTCATTGTGATAAATCATAAAGACTGTGGTGCTGCGAAGATAGTTAATGGTAAAAAGAAATTTACTTCGAATATTGAAGATAGAATACATAAAGATTCCTTTAAAAAAATTAAAAAAATTTTAAGTAAAAAATATCCTTATTTAAAAGTAGATTTTAAGATTTTATCTTTAAAAGATTGATTTAGAGTATCTTTTCCAGTTATCTTGATAATGTTTTGTGTTTTCAATAATTGCTTTTTTTTCGTCCTCAGTAATTTCTCTTACAACTTTTCCAGGTGAGCCAATAACTAAGGAGTTGTCTGGAATTTCTTTGTTTTCTGTGATCAATGCTTTTGCTCCTATAAGGCAGTTTTTTCCAATCTTGGCATTATTTAAAATTACTGCTCCAATACCAATTAAACTATTGTCCCCTATCGTACAGCCATGAAGCATGACCATATGTCCAACAGTAACATTCTTTCCAACTTTTAATGGATAACCAGGATCTGTATGTAAAACACTTCCATCTTGAATGTTGGAACCCTCACCAATATGAATATTTTCTAAATCGCCTCTTAAGGTTGCATTAAACCAAATACTAGAATTTTTTTCTAAAGTAACATCACCTATTATAGTTGCATTAGGTGCTACCCAATTTTCGCCAGAGTTTTTTGGTTTTTTATCTTTTAAATCATAAAACATAATTTATATATTATTACATATGCCCATACAAACTCCAATATGTGATTTTGGTCAAAAAGCTAATGACTTTAAGCTTAAATCAACAGACGGTAAAATTCTCTCACTAGCAGATATCAAGGGAGAAAAAGGAACATTAATTATGTTTATTTGTAATCACTGCCCATATGTAAAAGCAGTAACGAAAGACATTGTTGAAGATTGTAAAAAATTAAAAGATATCGGTATTAATTCAGTAGCTATTTGCGCTAATGATGCTGAAAATTATCCAGAAGATTCATTTGAAAATATGATTAAATTTTCAAAAGAAAATCAATTTGGTTTCCCCTATTTAGTTGATGAAACTCAAAAAATTGCGAAAACTTACGATGCAGTGTGTACTCCAGATTTTTTTGGTTATAATAAAGATTTAGAACTTCAATACAGAGGAAGAGTAAGAGAACTCAAAAAATTAATTCCAGTTAGAGATGGAGATAGTGATCTCTTAAAAGCAATGAGACAAATTGCTGAAACAAATAAAGGACCTGAAAATCAAATTCCTAGTGCTGGATGTGGTATTAAGTGGAAAACTAATTAATGTATATTATTGTTACTAGAAATTTTCCGCCAGAATTAGGTGGAATGCAAAGTTTGATGTGGGGTTTGTCTCGTGAAATGTCGAAAAATTTCATGATTAAAGTCTTTGCAGATTATCATGAAAATCACAAAGATTTTGATGAGCAAGCAAATTTTTCAATCGAAAGAGTTGGTGGAATAAAATTTCTAAGAAAAATTAGAAAAGCTCAATTGATTAATGAATTTTTAAAAGAAAATAAAGTTGAGGGTATCATCGCTGATCACTGGAAAAGTTTAGAATTAATAAAAACTAATAAAAAAAAGTATTGTTTAATTCATGGTAAGGAAATTAACCATCCATTAGGAAGCTCATTGAATAAAAGGATTATAAAAGCTCTTAGTAATGTAGAAAAAATTATTGCAAATTCTGAGTATACAAAAAATTTAGCCATAAATAATGGTATAGACCAAGATAAAGTTGTTGTTATAAATCCTGGAGCAAATCCAGTTCAAGAATTAAATAAAAAATCTCTTGAGAAAGTCGAAAGTCTATTAAAGATAAAAACACCAAGACTTATTACTGTTTCTAGATTTGATAAAAGAAAAAACCATGAAAAAATAATTATGGCACTAAGAAATTTGAAACAATTATACCCTGATATTGTTTATATTTGTATTGGCTATGGTGATGAGGAGGAAAATATAAAAAAATTAGTTGAAGAATTAGATCTAACATCACAAGTAATGTTCTTTAAAGACATAAGCATTGATTTAAAAAATGCCTTAGTGGCAAAATCAAATATTTTTGTCATGCCATCTATAATTCATAAAACTTCCGTAGAGGGTTTTGGAATAGCATATGTTGAAGCGGCACAATACGGAATACCATCACTTGGAGGGAAGGATGGTGGTGCATCAGATGCCATTGAACACGATAGAACTGGATTAATTTGTGATGGTAACAATCTAGATGAGATCTATTCAGCATTAAATTCAATGATTGAAAATAAAAGATATATCGAACTTGGAAAAAATGCCAAAAAGTATGTTTCAAAATTTCATTGGGATAAAACTTTTGGAGAATACAAAAAAATTCTTAATTAATTTAAAGAATTAACTAATCTTTCAAAAACTTTTTCTGCACTCAGATTGTTTAAGTCTGTTACCTCAATTGCTTTAAAATTTTCTCTTTCAATACTGACTTTGTAAGCGGTTGTATGTTTTCCAAACAGAGTTAAACCTTTTGCGCCCACATGAGCTGCAATGTGAGCTGGTCCTGTATCATTTGCAATGATAAAAGAACTTTCTTTAATTAAACTGGTTAATTGAGGGATATTAAGTGCTTTTCCATTATCCAATAAAACTTCAGCATTTATTTCTTTGGCATCATTTATTTCAGTAGGACCTGGAGCAGTCACAACTTTATATTCATTACCAAATTTATTTAAAATAAGTTTTATAAGATCATTGTAATATGGCCATTTCTTAACATCTAGATGGGGTGAGCAAAAAGGAAATAACAAAATAAATTTATCTAATTTAAAATAATTTTTAATTTCACCGATTTCTGAACCCGCCCAACTAAAATCTGGATTTATTGTATTAGATGTTTTTAATCCAGAAGTTTGAAGTTGATGATTAAATCTGTCTAAAACTGAATGTTTATCAAATTCCTTTTTATCTATTACTTTTGGTAGAGTTGTAATTGAACTAGACCATGTTTCTTTTTTTGCTTTAGGAAAAAGAATATTTTTATAAAAATTTGTTCTTGAAGAATTTTGAAGATCGAAAACTTTTGAAAAACTATGTTTTTTAAGTTCTCTCATTAAGAAATATAAGTATATAAGATTATATCTTGGTAATCTTTTATCTAGAATTACTTCATGAATAAATGGATTTCTTTTAAAAACTTCTAGAAATGCTTTTGTAGTAAGTAAATAAATTCGATCATTTTTATGATTTTCAGATATGTCTTGAATTGCACCACTTGCTTGAGCTATATCTCCTAATGATCCGTGTTTAATAATTAAAATATTAGACATATTTATAACAAGATAGCACAGTATTAAATTTTATGAATAAAATTATAGTAGAAGTCTCCATAGGTGAACTTTTAGATAAAATTTCAATTTTAGAAATCAAACAAGGAAAAATTAAAGATTCAGATAAACTAAAATTTATTAACAATGAATACTCTATTCTAAAAAATCAGTTAGAAAAGAATGTAAAATCTGATGATAAACTGAATGATCTTTATCAGTCATTAAAAGAGATAAATTCTAAACTATGGGTTATTGAGGATGATAAAAGACAATGTGAAAAAGATAAAGATTTTGGCGAAAAATTTATTAAACTTTCAAGAGACGTTCATTTTCTTAATGATGATCGAGCAAAAATAAAATTAGAAATTAATAATCACACTGGTTCAGTAATAAAAGAGGTAAAAGAGTATACTAGTTACTAAATAATTTTAATGGCGCTTCATTTTTCAAAAGAAGAGTTTTCTAACAGAAAAAATAAAGTATTGAATTCTATGCAAGAGCAAAACCTTGATGCTCTTTTAATGTTTAAACAAGAATCCATGTATTGGTTAACTGGTTATGACACTTTTGGTTATGTTTTTTTTCAAACATTAGTTCTAGATAAAAATGGAAATGTAATACTGCTCACAAGAGCTCCTGATTTAAGACAAGCTCAAAATACATCCAATATAGAGGATATTAGAATATGGGTTGATAAAGATGGATCAAATCCAACTAATGATCTTAAAACTATTTTGAATGAATTAAATCTTAAAGGAAAAAAATTAGGAGTTGAGTATGAGGCTTATGGTTTAACTGGTCGTAATGCTCTTCGATTAAACAAATCTTTAGAAAATTATTGTTCTCTTGAAGATAAATCAGACTTAATAACAAAATTACGAGTTGTAAAATCTGAAGACGAAATTGTTTATGTTAAAAAGGCTGCAGAGCTTGCAGATAAAGCTTTAGACGAAGTATGGAAACATGCAAAAGCTGGTGTTAGTGAATCTAAGATATTAGCAGAAATGAACAGAGTTATATTTGAAGGTGGTGGAGATTATCCTGCAAATGAATTCATAATTGGTTCTGGTAAAAATGCATTACTTTGTCGTTATCAAGCAGAAAAACAAATTTTAAATAAACAAGATCAATTAACTATTGAATGGGCTGGTACTTATAGACATTACCACTCAGCAATGTTTAGGACAATTCCTATTGGTAAAGCAAATCCTAAGCATTATAAAATGCATGAAGCATGTATTGAATCTCTTCAAAATTGTGAAAGTAAGTTGAAAGCTGGAAACAAAATTGGAGAAGTTTTTGATATTCACGCAAAAACGTTTGATGACCTTGGTTACAACAAGGCTCGAATGAATGCTTGCGGTTACTCTTTAGGAAATACCTTTTCTCCAAATTGGATGGATTGGCCAATGATATATACAAATAATCCTTATGTAATTCAGCCAGGTAATATTTTTTTCATACATATGATATTAATGGACTCAGAAAACCAACTAGCAATGAACTTGGGTGAGACTTATTTAGTTACAGAAAATGGTAATGAAAGACTCGGTAAACAAAAGTTGGATTTAATAATACTTTAATTAAAACTATATTTTTTTTCTAAAAATTTAATTACGTTGTGAATTATAAAAGTCATAAATAGATAAATTCCACCAGCAACTATAAATACTTCAATTGGTTTAAAAGTTGTTGAAATTATATATTTTGCAACACCTGTAAGATCCATTATGGTGACTGTGCTAGCTAAAGAAGTTCCTTTCATCATTAGGATAATTTCGTTTCCATAGGCTGGTAAAGATTGTCTTATAGCGATAGGAATCTGAATTTTATAAAAGATTACTTTATTAGAAATACCTAAGCTTTTACCTGCCTCTATTATTCCAGGTTTAATTGTTTGAAAAGCTGATCTTAATATCTCAGAAGTGTAAGCACCTGTGTTTAAAGCAAAAGCAATAATTGCACACCAATATGGTTCTTTTAAAACTACCCATAAAATTGTCGATCTTAAATATTCAATCTGACCTAAACCAAAATAAATTATAAAAATTTGCACTAAAAGTGGTGTGCCTCTAAAAATATATGAATATCCATAAGCAAGTCTGTTGATGAAAATATTTTTATTTAATCTCAGAATTGCAAAAAACAATCCAATGAACAATCCTATTACCAAAGAAACCGAAAGAAGTTTTAAAGTTATCGCTGCTGCACTTAATAATTTAGGGAAACTATTAATCATTAATTCAATATCCATTAATACCCCCTACTATATCTAACTTCTAATTTATTGATTAATTTCATACTCACAAAAGTAAGTAATAAATACAAAACTGCAGCAAATGAATAAAAGAATAATGGATCTCTTGTTGATCCCGCAGCAATATAGGATTGTCTCATGATTTCAACTAAGCCTGTAACTGAAATTAAAGAAGTATCTTTTAGAGTTATTTGCCAAACATTACTTAGATTTGGAATAGCTAATCTTAATGTTTGAGGTAAAATAATTTTAAAAAATTTTCCAAATTTATTTAGACCTAATACATTTGCAGCTTCAAACTGGCCTTTATCGATTGATTGAATAGCTCCTCTAAAAACCTCCGTTGAGTAAGCACCTGAAATTATTCCAATTGCAAATGCACCTGTTATGAACGCATTTATTTCAATATATTCATTATAACCAAATATTGATGCAACAAACATGACTGCACCAGTTCCACCAAAGAAGAAAAGGTAAATTACTAATAATTCTGGAACACCTCTTATTATAGTTGTGTAAGAATTAGCAATAAAATTTAAAAACTTATTTTTAGATAGTTTTAATGGTGTAAAAATTAATGCAAAAAGAAAACCTATTAACATGGCTGTTATTGAAACAGCTATTGTCATTAGGGTTGCATAAAATAATTCATCACCCCAACCAGTATCTCCAAATGCAAGAAGTTCCATACAGATTGGCGACTATACATGATAGTCGCCAAATCTAAAATTTAATTACATAGAAGCGTCGAAACCAAACCACTTAGTAGCAATTCTACTAATGTCTCCGTTTTTTCTCGCTTTATTAATAGCGGCATTAAACTTTTTCAAAAGTTCAGTATCATCTTTTCTAATACCTACTCCAACACCGTTTCCAAATGCACCACCTGAGAAAGTTGGTCCAGTTAGAACAACTGGCTTACCAGATTTTTCAGCATAATCGCTAAATGCAACAGCAGCAGCTAATGCAGCATCACATCTTCCTGATGCTAAATCTAAGTTGACTTCGTCTTGTGTTTTGTATGTTCTGACATTTACGTTTCCTACATCACCAGAGTCTAAAAAGTTTTGGTGAATTGTAGCAGTTTGTACACAAACAGTTTTACCTGCTAATGCAGCAGTGAGTGTTTTAAGATCTTTTTTAGCTGCAGCATTTGGTTTTGTAAGATTTATCCCAGCTGATGTATCTAAGCCTTCTAAGCTAGATCCTTTCATGACTGCTAAAGATGCAACTTCATCAGCGTACCCTTGAGAAAAGCTAATAGCTTTTTGTCTTTCTGCAGTAATTGACATACCTGCCATTATTGCATCAAACTTTCTCATGATTAACGCTGGAATCATTCCATCCCAATCTTGTTCAACTATTACGCATTGTTGTCCAATATATCTGCATAGCGTGTAAGCTAATTCAACTTCAAAACCGATTAACTTACCTGCTTCATTTTTTGAGTTCCATGGAGGATAAGCGCCCTCTGTTCCGATTCTTATTTTATCAGCATTAACGTTTCCTATTACTAATAGAGAAAGTAAAACTGAAAAAATAATTTTTTTTAATATATTCATTGATATCTCCTTTAATAAAAAAAATAGTATTTCACAGATTGTAGATATTAAAAAGAAAAAATTAATGATTTATCGATGAAGAAAAATTCCAAGAACAATCAAAACTAGGTATGTAAACTCTGGATAAATTAGTGTTTCCAAAATGATGATTAAATATATTCAACCAATTTTCAACTTGAGGAGGTTTTTTATCTTGGCTGCCAACTTGAGCGGTAATAACTCCTTTGGGTTTAAGTATTCTCACTAGCGAATCCATATTTCTAGCAGCAAGATCAATACAAAACTGATCATCATTTAAATCAACAAAAATATGATCGTACGTATCTTCGTTTACTGTCTTTATACTTTCGAACGCATCTCCCCATACGCATTTAACTGAATTTTTTTCTGTAGCTTTTTTTCCAATATCACCTAAATGTTTATTGCAAACTTCTACAACTTCTGGATCTAATTCATACCAATCTATAAAATTAAACTTTTTTGATATACATTCTCTTGCAACACCACCATCACCGCCACCGATTATCGCTGCTCTTTCATTTTTTTTATTTAATTTCAGGCCAGCTCCTACAAAAGTAGAGCTATATAAATGTTCATCTAATGCTGCTACTTGTATTTCACCATCAATAAATAAAGACTTTCCAAATTGCTCTAATTCTAAAATTTCAATATGTTGACCAACTTTTGATTTAAAATCTTCTAAAACTTCATTTACAACATATGATTTTTGTAAACCAGGTGAACTATAAATATCATGGTAAAGAGATCTGGTATCTCTATTAAATTCTTTTTTAACAATCCTTTTATGTTCAAATTCTTTTTTAATAATATCAATTGCTACTGATGGGGTTATTTTTCCACAGGTAAAAAAATCAAAACTAATTATTCCATTTTCTGGAAATGTATGGAAACTAATATGACTCTCAGCCAATAAAGCTAAAATAGTAAAACCTTGAGGTTCAAATTTATATTTAGAAATATTTAAAATAGTTACATTAGCCGCTTTAGCTATTTTATGTATAACTCTCTCATAAACTGAGGGATCGTACTCTTTTGTAGTACCTATAATATCTAAAGTAATATGCTCCCCAACTTTTATCATCTTACCCTTTTTTATAATTTTTAGCCTTATCTAAAACTTTTTTCATTTCCTCAAACGAAAGAATCTTAGGTTGTCCTAATTTTAAAGCAATAGTGTATTGATGACAAATATTTTCTATCTCTTGTGCTAGTTCAAATGCATCATCAAGATTTTTTCCAAAAGCAACCTGCCCGTGATTGGACATTAGACAAGCAGATCTATTTTCTAAAGCTTTGACAACATTTTTAGATAACTCTTCAGTTCCAAAAGTAGCGTATTCAGCACATTTAATGTCATCCCCTCCTGCAAGAGCAATCATGTAATGAAAAGGTGGAATAGGTTTTCCATGTGAAGATACAGCTGTTGCGTGTGGAGAGTGAGCATGAACAATTGCATGTGCCTCTTTTTTATTTATATAAATATCACGATGAAATCTCCATTCAGATGAGGGTTTGTTAACTAAGTCGTTTTTTTCTTCTTCATCATTTAAACCCATGAAAACAATATCTTCAGGTTTTAGTGTTTCATATTTTTTTCCTGATGGAGTAATTAAGTATCCCACTTTATCATTCTCTACTCCTCTCAATGATATATTGCCTGACCTAAGAGGTGAAAGATTTGTAGAATTTAATTTTAATGAATATTCAATAATTTGATTTCTTTGTTCTAAATTCCTCATTTAAATAATTCTTTAAGTCCTTTTTCAGATGCTTCACATACACCTTTTTCGGTAATTAATCCTGTAACATATTTTGCTGGAGTTACATCAAAAGCTAAATTCATAGCTTTACTTTTTTTTGGATATATTTGAATCTTTCTTATATCTCCTTTTTCATCTAAACCTTCAATCTGAGATAATTCATCTGAATTTCTCTCCTCGATTGGAATATCTTTATGATCTTTTATATTCCAGTCAATTGTTGAACTTGGTAATGCAACATAAAAAGGAATTTTATTATCAAATGCAGCAAGTGCTTTTAAGTAAGTTCCAACTTTATTACAAACATCTCCATTAGCTAAAGTTCTATCTGTTCCAACTATACACATATCAACTTCACCTCTTTGCATTAGAATACCACCTGTATTATCTGCGATGATTGTATTTTTAATTCCTTCTTCATTTAATTCATAAGATGTAAGATTTGCACCTTGATTTCTAGGTCTAGTTTCATCTGCCCATACATGAATGGGAATTCCTTTTTTATGTGCATGATAGATAGGAGAAGTTGCCGTTCCCCAATTTATTGTTGCAAGCCAACCTGCATTACAATGAGTTAATATATTAACTGTATCTTTTTTTTTATTATAGATCTCTTCAATAATTTTTAGTCCATTTAATCCTATATTTTCACAAAATTTAACATCTTCCTCACATATATCTTTTGCTTCATTTAATGCTATTTCTAAGATTTTTTCGCTATTAACACCTAATAATTTATTCATCATTCTATCAACAGCCCACTTTAAATTTATTGCTGTTGGTCTTGAACTAATTAAATCTCTTGCTGACTTCTTTAAAAATGATTGGTCATTATTTTCGATTATGGCTAAAACCATTCCATAAGCTGCCGTAGCCCCTATTAGAGGTGCGCCTCTAACTTCCATTACCTTAATCGCATTTATTGAGTCCTCAACAGTTTTAAGATCTTTAATAATAAATTGGTGTGGAAGTTTTGTTTGATCAATAATTTTTACAACATTATTTTCAAACCATATAGTACGATATTCTTTTCCTTCAATTTTCATTTTAACCTTGAGGCAATAAAATTAAGAATTTCTGCATTATAGTGTTGAAAACATAATCCTTGGTTCATTTCATGACCTGGATTTTTACGAGCTGTAATATTTTCTTGCCAATCATCTCCTTTTACAACACAAGATTTTCCTTTAATTTTATAATCTTCAGAAATAACAATTCTTTTAACTCCTGGTACTTCTTCTAACCAGTCAGATAACAGTCCCTCCCATTTATCCTTGGGGTGAGTGAAAGCTAAAACAGGTACATTATCAGATTGTTTAATATTATTAATTTGTCTTACTCGTAATTGAGCAGGGCCTGGATATTTTTTAGCAAATTTTTCTAATGCCTTTTCAGAGCCTACTTTTTTTACTTTATAAGTTTTAGATAGCTTACCAAAGCAAGCTTGCATATATGATATGCCTCCGCCTACTTTTTCCGGGTAAGCTGATAACAACATTAGAGTTAATAGACCCCCACATGAATGACCTGATATAATAATTTGTTTTCTAGGAACCCCTATGCTTATAAATTTTTCAACTAATTCTAAATTTTTTTCAATTCTTTTATCTAATTTGTGCTTACCAACATAAGGAGTTTTAGAGTTCCACCAATGTTTTTTTAATGACATATCACCTGCAAAATCATTTGAGCAGAAATTATAAACCATAATTTTTTTACCATTAATTTCCTGATCAACTAATGAGGCTTGATTTCTAATTTGATTTACCCAAACACATTCATTTTTGTGAGCTTTATCATTTGAATTTTGACCATGATTATAAATAATTATAATTTTCTTTTTAGGGTCATCAATATTAATACCTTCTTTTACTGAGGCTGATTTGGTAATAAAACCACTTTTTAAAATTTTTCCATTTGCGTAGACTGTATTTGGGATTATTAAAAATATTAAAATTAATAATAATTTTTTCATTTTTTTAATACCCTACCTGCTACTGTATTTAATTTTTCAATTGTTTTTTGTGTTCTTTTTTCTGGAGCAGTAATTATTGCTACATCTAAACAATTATTTGTTGGATCATTAGGATCAATATGATTTTCAAAGTTCTCTATTAAGTTTTTGATCATATTTTTTGCTTTAGCAGCATTACCTAATAAAACTTTTACAACTTGTTGAACATCAACGTTTTCATGATCAGGGTGCCAACAATCATAGTCTGTGACCATTGATACAGAAGCATATCTTATCTCTGCTTCTCTAGCTAATTTTGCCTCCGGCATATTTGTCATACCAATTACATCAGCCTTCCAAGATCTATATAAATTTGACTCTGCATATGTGGAAAATTGCGGTCCTTCCATTACAACGTATGTTCCATTTCTTTGATATTGAATTTTTTCTTTATTTATTGCCTCTTCACATGCGTTCATCAAACCATTAGATGTTGGATGAGCCATAGAAACATGAGCAACAATTTCATCTTCAAAAAATGTTTTTTCTCTTGCAAATGTTCTGTCGATAAATTGGTCAACAATAACAAATTTTCCTGGTGGCAAATCCTCTTTTAATGATCCTACCGCTGATACTGAAACTATATCTGTTACACCTAATTGTTTAAGAGCATCAATATTTGCTCTAAAATTTATTTTTGAAGGAGAAATAAAATGACCTCTTCCATGTCTTGGTAAAAAATAAACTTCTTTATTATTATAGTTAGTTTTTAAAATTTGGTCTGAGGGTTTTCCCCAAGGAGTGGTTAAATCTAATAATTCTCGATTTTTGAACTCCTCTACATCATAAAGGCCACTGCCACCAATAATTGCTAATTTACTTATTGTCATGTTATAAAATTAATTTAATTATACTTTTATAATTTACTCTTATGAATTTAAAAGACTTTATTAGATCTATCCCAGATTATCCCAAAAAAGGTATTTTATTTAGGGATATAACTACGCTAATTAAAAATGAAAAAGCTTTTTCAGAAACAGTTGACCAAATCACAGAAAGATCAAAAAAGATGAATTTTAATAAGATAGCAGCTATTGAGTCTAGAGGATTTGTTTTTGCATCTGCAGTTTCCTATACTTTAAAAAAACCATTCATACTATTAAGAAAAAAAAATAAATTACCAGCAGATGTTCACTCGGTTGATTTTGAATTAGAGTACGGAAGAGCCACAATCGAAGTTCATAAAGACTCCATAGATGATGGGGACTCTATCCTAATTATTGATGATTTAATTGCTACTGGTGGTACTGCAAATGCTGCGGCAAAACTAGTAGAAATCTCCAAAGGTAAAGTTGCTGGATTTATATTTGTAATTAATCTTTTTGATCTAAATGGCTCAGAAAGTTTAGTTAAAAAAGGATACCAAGTAGAAAACTTAATTGAGTTCCCAGGTCATTAAATTCTTATAGTTTAGGCCTATAATCAGATTTTTTCCCTATCATGGAACTGATTAATCCTTGTAATCTCATCTGATAAACTTTTCTTTTAAAAGTATTAAAAGTAATCAAATAATAGAAAAATTTTATTTTTGCAGAAATCAAGTTTTTTAAAATTTTTAATAGTGCAATTAAATAACCATAATGTTTTTTATTAAAATAAAATTTTGACCACATCCAATGCCAATTTCTTAAATATTCAATCTCATTTTCATACATTGGATCAACAGCTTTTCCACCCAAATGATTAATAGTTGATTTAGGAACAATATAAATATTTTCGTCATTTTCATTCAATCGTTTACATAAATCTTCATTTTCAAGATATAAAAAAAAATTTTCGTCAAAAAAATTAAAATTAATTAACTTTTTTAATCTTTTTAAATTTAAGAGCATTGCGTATCCATCTACACTTTTTACCTTAAAAGGTTTAATTGGATCATAGTTATGACCCTTTTTTAAAATATAATTTGGATATTTTTGTTTATTTGAAATTGGAGCTATAATTCCAAAGTCATCAATTTCACTTGATACTGCAAATATTTCTCTCATAGAATTACTTTCTAAAGTTACATCAGGATTTAATATGAGAGCAAAATCTTTTTTCACATTTTTAATACCTAAATTATTTCCTGCACCCATACCTAAATTTTCTTTTGATAAAATACATTTGACATTTTGATATTTCGACTCAATTTTTTTTTTTAATTCAACATTATTTGAATTATCAATAACAATTATTTCTATCTCGCTATCAACAGAGTTAATACAATTTTCGATCACATGTTCACTTTTAAAACTAACAATTATGACTGAAAGATTTTGCCTAGTTATTGACATAATATATATATACTCGACTATACTAAAATTTATTTTTAATGTAAAAATCAAAAAATGAAAAAAATTATAGTTACTGGTGGTTTAGGGTTCATAGGGAGCAATCTAATCGAATTTTTATTAAAAAAAAATTTTCAAGTAACTAACATAGATAAAGCAACTTATTCATCAAATTATTATAATGTAAAAGAATTTAACAGATCTAAAAATTATAAGTTTGTGAAACTTGACATTGCAAATAAGAAAATAATCAAAATATTTGAAAATTTTAAGCCCTCAGGTATTTTTAACTTAGCTGCAGAGACTCATGTTGATAGATCAATTGATAATCCAAACAGTTTTATACAAAGTAATATTGTTGGGGTATATAATTTACTTGAATGTTTTAAAAATTTTTCAAAAAAAAATAAATCTAGATTAATTCATATCTCTACCGATGAAGTCTATGGTGATGTTTTAAGAGGGAGAACTAATGAAAATTATCCCTACAATCCCAGTTCACCTTATGCAGCTAGTAAGGCTGCATCTGATCATTTAGTTAGTTCGTATATAAGAACTTATAATTTACCTGCCATAGTTACAAATTGTTCTAATAATTATGGTCCAAAGCAACATCCAGAAAAATTAATTCCAAAACTGATTTACAATATAATGAATAACCGAGCTCTTCCGATATATGGTAAAGGAACCAATTCAAGAGAATGGATATACGTAAAGGATCATTGTGAGGCATTAATAAAAGTTTTTCATAAAGGAAAATTAGGTGAATTTTACAATATTGGATCAAATAAAAACTTAAATAATTTGCAAGTCACGAAAGAGCTCTTAAAGAAATCAAAAAAAATTATTAAACTTGGCAAAAAAGTAAAAATTAATTTTGTTAAAGACCGCCCGGGCCATGATGTTAGATATGCTCTTAATAGTAATAAGATTAAGAAAGAACTCAAATGGTATCCAAAAACAAATTTTTCTAAAGGAATAGAATTCACACTTAATTGGTATTATAAGAATAAGTCTTACTACAAATCACTATCAAAAAGAGATATTATAAATAGGTTGGGAAAAAAATGATAAAAAAAGGAATTATTTTAGCTGGAGGTAAAGGAACAAGAATGAGTCCCTTAACAAAAGCAGTAAATAAACAATTACTTCCAATCCATGATAAACCATTAATTTTTTATCCGCTATCAATTCTCATGCTTGCTAAAATAAAAAATATTTTAATTATTGTTAACAAAGGCCAATTAAATCAATATAAAAAAATTTTACCTAATGGAAAAAATTTAGGGATTGAAATTAATTACTTAGAGCAAGATAAGCCAAGAGGTTTGCCAGATGCATTTGTTGTAGGTGAAAAATTTATTGGTAAAGATAATGTAGCCATGATTTTAGGAGATAACTTTTTCTATGGTCAAAATTTAACTAGCCAATTATTGAATTATACAAAACTTAAAAAAGGTGCGAAGGTTGTGCTGCATAGAGTTCAAAAACCTGAATCTTTTGGCGTAGCAAAAATAAATAAAAAAAATAAGATTATGAGTATAAAAGAAAAGCCAAAAAAATTTTTGTCAGATCTTGCAATAACTGGCTTATATTTTTTTGATTATAATGTTGTAAAATATGCAAAAAAATTAAAACCTTCAAAAAGAGGAGAGGTTGAAATCGTAGATCTTTTAAATTTTTACAGAATAAAAAATCAATTATCTGCAGAAATTATTGGTAGAGGTGGAGCATGGCTAGATACTGGTTCAATTGAGGATTTTTACAAAACTTCTGCGTTTGTATCGGCTATCGAGAATAGGCAAGGTCTCAAAGTTGCTTGTTTAGAAGAGATTGCATTTAATTATAAATGGATAGGAAAAAAAGAAATCAACAATGCAATTAATTTTTATGGTCAATGTAATTACTCAAATTATTTGAAAAAATTATAAATATTTGATTTAAAAATCTCTGCTAATTGTTAATGAAAAAAAAAAATAACCTTATATTTGCGCATTATCATTCAAGTGGACTAATTAGAAAAGATATTTTGGACTTTTTAAAAAAAAGTAAAACTTTCTTTCATAAGATTGTTTTAATATCAACAAATCTTAAAAAAAAAGAAAAGAAAAAAATTCCCAAAAACATTAAGGTAATAATAAGAAAAAACATTGGATATGATTTTTTTTCTTACAAAATAGGTTTGGACTACTTTCTAAAAAAAGAAAAAAAAAAATTAGACATTAATTTATTTTTTATCAATTCAAGTGTTTTATTTGTGAATACAGATAAATTAATCAGATCATTTAGAAATATAAAAATATGTAAAGATGAGATTTGGGGTTTAACTAAATCTTATGAACTAGCGGAGCATTTACAATCATATTTTTTTTGTTTTTCAATATCTATACTTAAAAATAAATTAATCCTAAATTGGTGGAAAAAAATAAGACCTTATAAAAAAAGGCAAACAATAGTGGATAAATATGAGCTAGGTATGTCAGATTTAATGATAAAAAATAATATTAAACTGCAATCAATATTTAAAAAAAATATCGACCTATTTCCAAAAAATATAGTTCAGAAAATTACTCAAAGATATAAAGAAATTTTTTACAAACAAAAAAAAATATATAAAAAAAATCCTACTAATTATTTTTGGAAAGATTTTTACGCTCAATTTGGGTTAGTAAAGATTGAACTAATTAAGTTAAATCCAAAAAAAATCGATATCAAAAAACTAACAATGATTCTTAATAAGAGGAAAGGTTTGATAGAAGAGGCCAAAAATAATTAGAATTAATTTCGAGTAAAATATAATTTGTTGATAAATTATTTTATGTTTATAAAAGATGATTAATGAAAAAAATTAAAACCAAGTTTAAAGATTTAATAGTATTTCATTCAAAAAGTCATTTTGACTCTAGGGGATATTTTAGAGAATTGGTTCTTGAAAAAGAAGTAAAGACTAAGTTAAAATTTTATGTCGTTTCAAAATCTAAAAAAAATGTTCTTAGAGGTCTTCATTTTCAAAAAAAAAGATCTCAAGGAAAATTTCTTTCAGTTTTGAAAGGTGAAATATTTGATGTTGCATTAGATTGTAGACCTGGTTCCAAAACTTTTGGTAAACATTTTAAAATATTTTTAAGTGAAAAAAACTGTAAGTCTATATATATACCTCCTGGATTTGCCCACGGATTTCTTGGAATGAAAGAAGAGAACATAGTTATGTATGGGTGTACTCAATATAGAGATGCAAAAAGTGAGTCTGGAATAATTTGGAATGATCCATACTTAAAAATAAGATGGCCCAAATCAAAACCAATTCTCTCTACTAAAGATAAAAATAATCAACCATTCAAATATTTTTTTGGTTCAAATGAAAAACGCTAATATTTTTTGTTTGTGTCTTGAAAATACTTTATTAAAAAAAGTAAAAGATTTAAACTATGTGCCGGTTGGCTTAGGAGTAGAAAAATTTTCTTCAGAATGGTTAACAGATAAAGATGGAGAAAATATATCAAAAAAAAATAGTTTTTATGGAGAATATACTTTTCATTACTGGTTATGGAAAAATCATTTAGACAAAATTTCTGATGATACTTGGATAGGTTTTTGTGCTTACAGAAGATTTTGGCAAAATAAAAATGAAAAACTTGAAGAAAACTTTGATTTTAAAAACTCTGTTTTAAATCATATACCTGACGAATGGAATAATTATGACGTTATTTTGGGGGATAAAATTTCAGTCGAAGAACTTAAATGGATGAAAGTTCTTAAGTATGGTAAAATGGCTTTAATTAGAAACCCTTACGCTATTTTTAAAAAAAAAAGAAATATTAGATTTCATTTTGATATGTTTCATGGAAATGGTGTTTTAGATAAAGCTATTAATCTTTTAAACGAAAAGGATAAAAATGACTTTAAACAATTTGTGTTCAATGAAACTTCGTACAATCAGGGTAATATGTTTATTTGTAAATCTAAAAATATTATAAAAAATTATTATAATACGTTATTTGAATGGTTAGAAAAATGCGAAAATGTTTTTGGATTTGACTTACAAGGATACGGCAATATAAGGATTTATGCATTTTTAGCAGAAAGATTTCTTCCATATTGGTTTAACAAATATTCAAATGTTAAAGAATGGCCAATAGTTTTTTACGATTTGAGAAAATTAAATGAAAAATAAAATTGAATTTTTAGACTTGGGATTTCAACCATTGGCTAATCATTATCTAAAAATAAGTCAAACTAAACATAAACAAAAAAAGTATAAACTTATTGTTTGTTTCAATAGGCAAACCAACCTTGTTTCAATTAAAAAAACTTTTCCAAGTAAGGCAATGTTTAATGATAAATATCCATATAGATCATCTATGTCAAAGACGATGAAGAATTCATTCAAAATATTATCTAATAATATAAAGAAAAAAATAAGACCAAAAAAGATACTTGAAATAGGAAGTAATGACGGGTCGTTTTTAAGAAATTTTAATAAAAAAATCTCCGTAGGAATTGAGCCATGTAAAAATGTGGAACAAATAACAAAGAAACAAAAATTTAATACAATTCCAGAATATTGGGATATTAAATTGGCAAAAAAAATACAAAGAAAATATAATAATTTTGATCTTATTTATTCTGCAAACACAATTACACATATTAAAAACTTAGATGAGGTCTTCAAAGCTATTAATTTAGTTTTATCTAGAAATGGAGTGTTAATTATAGAAGATCCTTCACTGCTTGAATGTTTAAAAAGAAATACATATGACCAATTTTATAATGAGCATATTTATGTTTTTTCAACCATTGCTCTAAGAAATATTTTAAAGAAATTTAATCTAGAAATTTTTAAGATTGAAAATTTATCAACTCATGGTGGATCAAACAGATATTATATCAAAAAAAAAAATTCCTTAAGAAAAATTGAAAAATCAGTTAAAATTAATGAAAGAAAAGAATTGAACTTTGGATTAAATAGAATTGATACTTATTTTAAATTTCAAAAAAGAGTAAAAAAATCAAAAAATAAGCTAGTCTCGATTTTTTCAAAATTTAAAAAGAATAATAAAAAAATTATTGGCTATGGAGCAACTGCAAAATCAACTACTATTTTGAATTATTGTAAAATAGATAATACAACAATTGACTATTTTTTTGACACTACTAAAGAAAAACAAAATAAATACACACCTGGAACGTTAATTAGAATTAAAAAATATCCTGGTTATATTCCTGATGACGTTAATCTCGTTTTCTTAGGCGCTTGGAATTTTAAAAATGAAATATTTAAAAAAGAAAAAAAATATATTAAATCAGGGGGAAAATTTTTAATTCATACCCCGCATCCAAGAATAATATGATTAAGAAAAAAAAAATTGTTATAACAGGTGGATCTGGTAGATTTGGGAATATAATAAAAAAAACATATAATAAATCAAAATTTAATATTTTTTTCCCAACAAAAAAAAATCTTAATATACTCAATTTAAATTCTATTAAGAAATATCTAAAATTAAAAAAACCAAAGTACTTAATCCATTTAGCTGGCTTATCTAGACCTATGTATTTGCACGATACAAATATAGAAAAAAGTATTGATTTAAATATAATTGGAACAGCAAATATAACAAAAATTTGTTCTCAACTAAAAATTAAATTAATTTATGTTTCTACTTCATATGTGTATCCAGGCAACAAAGGGAATTATAAAGAAACTGACCCTATTTATCCTATAAATAATTATGCCTTATCGAAAATGGGCGGCGAAGCCTCTGTAAGAATGTATAACAACTCATTAACAATTAGAGCATCTATGACAGAAAAACCATTTATACATAATGAGGCTTTTTCAGATTTTGTGACGAACTTTATATATCACGAAGATTTTGTCAAATTATTGTTTAGAGTAATTGAAAAAAAAGGAATTATTAATTTAGGTGGAAAATCACAAACAGTTTATGATTTTGCTAGATCTGAAAATATAAAAGTAAAAAAAATTTCTGCGAAAAAATTTTTTGGTTTGAAAAGAAAAATTGATATTGGAATGAACTTAAATAAATTAAAAAAAATAGTCAAAAAGTTATAATGGTAGCGGGAAGTGGGATCGAACCACTGACCTCGGGCTTATGAGTCCCGCGCTCTAACCAACTGAGCTACCCCGCCATTAAAATAAAGTTGTTATATACTACTTAATTTATTTCTTTCAAACAAGAAATTATGATTTGCAACAGTCTAAAAAATTAAAAATCTATTTTTAAGATCATTTTGAATTAAATAAAATACATCATCCCAATTTTTATAATTTGATTGCTTGTAGATTTTTAAAGACTCATAAGGATTATATTTGTAGTATTCATACCATCTCCAGTCGGAATTAGCTGATATCAAACCCCAAGTTTCTTTATTACAAATGCAAGCTAAATGTAAAAAGAAAGTATCTGTAGAAATTACTAAATCTAAATTTTTAATAATACCTATGATATCAACAAAACTTTCCTTGCTATAATCAATTAAATTAGAATTTTCAAAAAATTTTTTATCTCTATCCCAAATTTCATTTTGGAAAGAATAAAAATTAAAATCTAATTTCAATAATTCATCAAACTTTTTTAATTCGATTGATCTGGAGGGCTCTTTCGGACCAAAAAAATTACCTGACCAAATTAAACCAATATTCTTTTTTTTATTTTTTATAATTGCTTTCCAATATTTTTCTTTATCCTCATTTGAACTAATAAGTTCTGATGAATTTGAATTTTTTTCTTTATAAAAATATTTATTAAGAGAACCTAAAGAAATTTTATAATCATATTTGTTCTGAAGAATTTCACTTTTTTTACAAATATTAATATTTTTATATTTTTTTTTAAAAATAGGTAAAAGTTTATCATAAAGGACAAAATCAATCTTTTTACACAAGGGGGATAAATTTATTAAAAATTTAGAGAATTGTATTATATCTCCCATACCTTGTTCACTAGTAACTAAAATAGTTGAATTTTTTAAATTTTCTCCTTCCCAAGTTTTTAAATTTTCAAAAAGATTATCTTTTACAATAGAATCTCTATATTCATAAAGTTCCCAACCTTTATCAAATTCTCCCTCAATTAAATGATGTATACCTCTAGTAAATTTCAAATCTTTTTTATCGGGATGTGCAATCATAGCGTCTTCAATAACCTCAATAGATTTTTTCAAATCACCTATCATAGAATAAATTTTGCTTAACTTCGTATAAGCGACATAATTTTTTGAATTATCAATGATAATTTTTAAACATTTAATAGCATCTTCAATCTTATCCTCTGATATAAGGTAATCAGACTCATTTAATTGAAATTCAATATAATTTTTATCAATCTCTCGAGCTTTTTTATAAAAATACTTAGCTTTGTTTTTATCTCCTATTCTTAAGAATAAAATAAGAAGATTATTTACAATTAATTTATCATTTTGATCAAACTCCAATGCCTTAAGATAATAATTTTTAGCTTCATCAATATTTTGATCGCCCAAAAAACATTTTGCAAGATTGTTGAACAAAATCTTTTTTTCCTTAAAATTTTGGGTTTCTACAGTTTTATATAATTCTATTGCTTTTTTATAATCTTTATTTAAGTCGTAAGCTAAAGCTAGATTGAAGTAAGATATCGGATTTTTTTGAATATCAAGCTCTAAAACCTTTTTAGCATTCTCAATAGCAGACTCAAAATCTTGAGATTTTAGATTTAGTTTAAATAGATTTTTATAAGGATCTAAAAAAGACTTATTTAAATTTATAGACTTCAAAAATTCAATTTTTGCTAACTCTAATTTCTGTTGTTTAAAAAAAATAACACCTTTTATGTTAAAAATTATATGTTCAATTTTCTTATTTTCATTTGTTTCACACAAAGCATAAGCTGCTGATAAGTTATCATTATTAAGATGATCAATAATTTTTTTTAAAGTTTCTGCCATTTTGATTTTAATTTTACTTCAAAATAGCTTTATAAAAATACTTTTTTATCTCAATATTTCTAAAAAATTTTTAAAATTTAAGATTTTGATTGAAAAAATTATAAATTGTTTACGAAAAAACAATCAACCCAAACAAAATTAGGCCTGTTGATGCTGCTGCTGAAAAATAAAACTTTTTCTTTATTTCCTGTTTCCTATCAAATTTTACTCTATTAAGAAGAACGTTTATATCGGTACTTTTAGTTGAAACCTTCGTAGTATCAGTTTCCATATATTTAGAGATTAGTTTTTTTTTTAATGCGCTGCTTAGATTTTTCATTACGGGAATTAACCATTATTTGGTCTTATTGGCAAACAAATTTAAAGTGACAAATAGACTCCGACAACACCTAACAACAAAACACAAAATGTAAAAATTAAAATATTTTTTCTAAACTCTTTGCTTTGTTCTGCATCTAATTTTGACCTCAAGATATTTATATCAACTCTTCCAGAACGCATTTTATTAGGATTTAAAGGCTTTTCAGAAACATTAATATCATTTGGGGTCTCGATATTATTGGTATCCTCTGTAAAGCCTTTAGATGTCATAATTCTATTAAACCATAATATTTAAAAAAAACAATTTTTTTGAAAGTTCAAACTGGGTCAATAATAAATTGACACATGTCCAATTTGGGTCTTTACTGACCCTATTATAATTTATGAGTATTCAAGAAATAGATTTTTCTAAAACCCTCACTGATGATCAAGTCTATGAGTCTATTATGTCTCACTATTCTACTCTAAGCAAAAATTGGATATCTCACCAATGGAATTGGATGAATAATGTTTATGCATCATTTAATGATCATTACAAATATATGATAATAATTTCTTTGGTTGAAAAAACTCTTCAATTTTATGACCAAATGAATATTCAATATTCTTATGAAGAATATTATTCAAAATCATATCTACAAATAGAGAAATTTAGTATTACTGAACTTTGTGAAAAATTAGATTTACCAAAAGAAACAGTGAGAAGGAAAGTTTTAGAACTTGAAAAAGAAGGAGTTATAACACGTAATAAAAAAAAAATAATCATTGATAGGAAAGCATTTCCGTTTGTTAAACCTGATAACCAAATTAGATTTTCAGCGAAATATATTTACTTAGTTTCACAAGCTTTAAATAAAGATAAAGTTTATTCGAAAAAACTTGATCAAAAAACTATTGAAAATGAAATAAAAAAAAAATTTTCATTATCATGGAGATGGTTTTACAGAATGCAGATTCCTTTAATCATAGGATATCATAAATTTTTTCAAGATTTGACGACTTTTCATATTTGGGGGACAGTTTGCATGAATCAGGTTTTAAATGTTTCAAGCCAATTAAATTCAGATAATGAAAAACCTTCATTAGATTACTTTGCTACAAATAACATTCTTATAGAAAATCTTGGTACAAATACAGGTATAAGTGCAATGTCAATTTCTGATATGACAAAAATTCCTCGAGCAACAATAATTAGAAAGTGTAAATATTTAATAAAAGAAGATTTGATAAAATTAAATGAAAAAAAACAATATGTACTAACTTCTATGAATTTTAGAAAAATTTTACCTTATCAAACTGAAATTTTTAAGTACAAAGCTAAATTTATTCGTAAGGTTTTAAATCTTCTTGTAATTTCTTAAATCTCTAATAAGTTGTTATCGAGTATTACACAGAGGGGTCATGGGTATAGTAACAACAATAGCGCCATTTGCGCTAGCTCTTATAATGTTAGGGCTTGGTGCTTCATTAACAGTAAGAGATTTCACTAGAGTTTTTCAGCATCCAAAAGAATTTTTTGTTGGTTTAATTTGCCAATTAGTTGTTCTTCCAATTGTAGGTTATATATTAATAATCATTTTAAAAACCCCATTAGAGTTAGCACTAGGAGTGATGCTAATTGCAGCTGCACCTGGTGGAGTAACTTCTAATGTACTTACTAAATTTGTAGATGGCGATGTTGCACTATCTATTTCTCTTACTGCTTTTACTAGTTTAATAAGTATTGTTTCAGTCCCTTATATTGTTTTTTTATCAATTGATTTATTTAATATTGATTATGTTGAAAAAGAAGTTTCAATGCTTGGCATATCATTGAAAATGTTTTTTGTAGTTACCGTGCCTGTAATAATTGGAATGATTATAAGAAAATTTTTTAGTGATTTTATCGAGAATAATATGAAAATTATAGAAAAAGTATCTATAGGATTATTTTCAATTGTTTTTATTGCTATCTATATTCAGGAATGGGACAGTATCATAATGTTTCTTACTACTGCAGGAACTATCGCTTTGGTTCTAAATATTTCCATGATGATTATAGGTTTTTATGTTGCTAAATTTTTTGCATCAGGTATTGCTCAACAAAAATGTATATCTCTTGAATGTGGATTACAAAATGGGACTTTGGCTGTTTTTGTGGGAACTCAATTGTTTGGGCAAAATATGAATTATATGGTTCCAACTGCAGCATATGCTTTGATAATGATGATGACCTCTGTTCTTTTTGTATTTTTCCTAAGAAGAAAAACTTAATTTTTTTTAAAATTAGTTTGTTTTAAAGGTTTGTTTATTGCTTCAATAGGATATTTTCTTTTCTCTACTTCAATAAACAAATTTTTTTTGTGAAGTTCATCATTTGAAATATCGTTATTGATATAACCAAATGTTAAATTTTTCTTAAAATTAAAAGAATAATTACCAGATGTTGATCTACCTATAATTTTATTTTCTAAATAAATAGGCTCATCATGAAGCAATAATGGCTCACCTGGTTTGCTATCTTTTAAAGTAAACATTACAAATCTACTTTTAATTTTTTCTTTTTTAATTTTTTCTAAAGCTTTTTTGCCAATAAACTCGTCATCTTTTTTAGAACTTATCGTAAAAGATAAACCTGCTTGGTATTGATTTTCTTCTGGTGAAATGTCGTGTCCCCAGTGTAAAAATCCACTTTCCATTCGCATAATATCCAAGGCATGCATACCACAATTAGAGAGGTTAAAATCCTTACCTTTATTAATCAGTAATTCATAAATCTTTTTAGAATCCTCAGATTTTACATATAATTCGTAACCTAATTCTCCAACATATGATAATCTTTGAGTCCAAATTTTAATTCCCTCAATAGTGATATATTTTGCTGTACTAAATCTAAAATTATCATTTTCAAAATTATCTTTTGAAATTGATTTCATTAAAGCTCTACTTTTTGGTCCGAAAACTCCGAAAACACAATAATCATCAGTAACGTCTTTTAACTCAATATCTTTTGCAAGGTGTTTATTTATATGAAATTTGTCTCTTTCTCGCGTAGCTGCAGAGCTTATTATTCTAAAATGATCTTTATCAATACAAACAACTGTTAGATCTGTTTCAATACCACCATCAGGATTTAACATATGTGTATAAACACATTTTCCAATCTCATTTTTAATATTAGATGTACAAATTTTTTGTAATTCCCTATGAGCCTGGATAGATTTTATCTCGAATTTCGAAAAAGGAGTTAAATCAAATAAACCAACATTTTTTATAGTATTATTTGTTTCATATTCTGCTGAAGGGTACCAATTTTGATAATTGTAACTGTATTCATATTCTGTCTTTTCTCCATCTAATGCAAACCACATTGGTCTTTCGTAACCACCAGAAACACCAAAACACGCACCGAAACTTTTTAATTCATCGTGATATGGAAGTGTTTTTATATTTCTAGAGGTTTTGTGTTGTTTAAATGGCCAATGCATCCCATATAAATCTCCTAAAGACTCTGTAATTCTTTTTTTAATAAAACCTAAGTCAGAGTGAAATTTTTGAAATCTTTTTATGTCATAGCAAAAAATATCCTCATTAATATGTCCATTAATCAACCATTCAGCTGTAACTTTCCCAACACCTCCCCCACTTCCAATTCCAATACTATTTAAACCACAGCATACAAAGAAGTTTTTTACCTCAGGTACTTCTCCAAGCAATGTATTTGTATCTGGAGTAAATGACTCTGGACCTGAAAAAAATTTTCTAATTCCTGCTGTTTCTAAAACTGGAAATCTTTTAATTGCTGTAGCTAAATAAGGCTCAAAATGCTCAAAATTTTCTTGAAATTCTCCAAAGGAAAAATCTTCTGGAACTTTATTAATTTTATCCCATGCTGGAATTGATTGAGACTCAAAAATTCCAACTAATATTTTTCCAGCATCTTCTTTAATATAAGTTCTGTTATCAAAGTCTCTTATCACTGGTAAGGTTTTAGAAAGATTTTCAATCGGCTCAGTGATTATATAGAAGTGTTCTGCTGGATAAAGAGGAATACTTACTCCAGCTTTTACCCCAATTTGGCGGGACCACATTCCTGATGCTAAAACTATATACTCGCAATCAATTTTTTGACCATTTACTTTTACACCAGAAATTTTTCCATTTTTTTTCATGATCTCATCAACGGGAGATTCTTCAAAAATCTTTGCCCCTTCCATTCTTGCTGCTTTTGCCAACATATGTGTTACTCCAGACGGATCTGCAGCACCGTCGCCTGGCATCAAAATCCCTCCTAAAACTTCATCAGTATTTACAATTGGATAATCTTTTTTAATTTGTTCTTTATCTAAAATTCTAACATCAACATCAAAAAGTTGTGCAGTTGTTGCTTGTCTTTGAAGCTCTTGCCATCTACCTTTGTTCTCAGCAATTGAAAGTGCACCGTTTAATCTTAATCCTGCTGAATGATCAACTTTCTTTTCAAGTTCTTTATAAAGATCCAAAGTATATTTTCTAATTTTGGTAATTGCTGCAGATGGACCTAGTTGACTTACTAATCCAGCTGCATGCCAAGTCGTACCTGATGTTAACTGATCTCTTTCTAAAAGGATTGTATCTTTCCAACCAAATTTAGCTAAATGATAAGCAACTGAACAACCAACTACTCCACCTCCTATAACAACAACTTTAGTGCTACTTGGAAGTTTTTTTTCCATTTAATTAGTTTTTGATTGCATCTCCTGGGTTAACATATTCATGTCCAAAAACATCTGCAACAGCTTTATAAGTCACATGACCCTTATGAACATTTAATCCTGCTAAAAAGTTTTTATCTTCACTAAGAGCTTTTTGATAACCTCTATTGGCTAATTTGACTAAATAAGGAAGTGTTGCTTTGTTTAATGCGATAGTTGATGTTCTAGGAACCCCTCCTGGCATGTTAGCCACACAATAGTGAACAACATTATCAACTATAAAAGTTGGATCATTAAAAGTTGTCGGTTTACTTGTTTCTACACAACCACCTTGATCAATTGCAACGTCAACAATAACTGAGCCTCTTTTCATTAATTTTAACATATCTTTAGTGACTAATTTGGGCGCTTCTGCTCCGGGGATTAAAACTCCTCCTACTATTAAGTCTGCTTCAGCTACTAACTTTTTTAAATCTATCTTATCACTTTGTTCTGGAATAATTTTATCTCCAAACATTTCAACTAATTGTTTTAACCTTGCTTCTGATTTATCTACAACATGAACTTTAGCACGCATACCTGTTGCTATAGTTGCAGCGTTTTCTCCTACTACACCTCCACCTAAAATTAAAACATTCGCTGGTTCACCACCAGGAGCTCCACCCAACAATACTCCTCTACCTTTTTGGTTTTTTTCTAAACAATGTGCTCCAGCTTGAACTGACATACGTCCTGCTACGGCACTCATAGGTGCAAGTAAAGGAAGCCTTCCATTATCATCGGTGATGGTTTCATAAGCTATATTAATACTTTTTGATTTTACTAAACCCTCTGTCAATTCTTTTGCAGCAGCTAAATGTAAATAAGTATATACGATTTGATTTTCTTTGATCATTTCAACCTCAATTTTTTGAGGTTCTTTTACTTTAACAATTATTTCAGCATCATTAAAAATATCAGTGGCTTTTTCTATGATTTTTGCGCCAGCATTTTTGTACTGATCATTATCAAAACCCGCTTCAAAACCTCCATTGTTTTCGACTAAAACTTCGTGCCCCTCGGAGACAAGAGTTTTTACACTATCCGGTGTTAAGCCTATTCTATTTTCTTGAGGTTTGATTTCTTTAGGTACGCCAATTCTCATTAACGAAATTTAATTCTTTTTACTTTTTGCGTAATTAGTTATTCCAGTTCTTAGTTTTTCTATAATTTCATCAATATGTTTTTTTTCACAAATAAACATTGGTGCAATTA
Source organism: uncultured Pelagibacteraceae bacterium (assembly GCA_902592265.1). Lineage (GTDB taxonomy): Bacteria > Pseudomonadota > Alphaproteobacteria > Pelagibacterales > Pelagibacteraceae > Pelagibacter. Next base: position 55,094 of record CACJDV010000005.1, read on the forward strand.
TTAAACAATCGCCAGTGGCTTTAAAATTAACTCCGGCATCATAACAATGTTTAAAAGTGGCTAAGCCCGCTTTGCCGGGTCTTCCATCAGTTTTAATATCTATACCGCCCATCATTCCATATCCTCTAATATTGTCCACTACATCAATATCTTTAAGAGAAAATAAACCTTCTTGGAAGTAAGGAGCAAGTTCTTTTGCTCTATTAAAAATATCCTCTTTTTCAAAAATATCTTGAACAGCTAATGCTGCTGCAACAGAAACTGGTATTCCTGAATAAGTGTAACCATGAAATAGTTCTATCGCACCTTTTGGAGAATTATCCATAACTGCATCATAAATTTCTTCTTTACAAGCAACCACACCAAATGGAACAATTCCATTAGTTGTTGCCTTTGCCATTGTCATTATATCTGGTGTTACGCCAAACTCTTGAGCTCCAAATGCTGAACCAGTCCTTCCCCAACCTGTAATTACTTCATCAAAAATTAAAAGTATTTTATGTTTGTCACAAAGTTCTCTTAATCTTTGTAAATATCCAACTGGAGGAACTAAAGTTCCTGTTGAACCAGCAATTGGTTCAACAATACAAGCTGCAATATTTTCTGAACCAAAATTAGTACAAATTCTTTCTAAGTCATTTGCAATTTCAGCGCCTGTTTCAGGTTGACCTGATATAAATTTATGTTCATCTAAATGTGTATGCCTCATATGAACAACACCCGGCATCAGAACACTTGCATAAGCTTTGACATTATTAATCATTCCACCGACTGATGTTGCTCCAATATTCATCCCATGGTAGGCACGTTCTCTTCCAACAAATCTAAATCTTTGACCTTCACCTCTAGCTTTATGGTAGGCAATACTAATTTTAATTGCAGTTTCAACCGCAGTAGATCCGCAAATCGTATAAAAAATTTTGTTTAAATTACCTGGAGTATGTTTTGAAATTTTAGTAGCTAACTCAAAAGATCCACCAAATCCTTGTTGGAAGGGTTGGCAATAATCTAAAGTTTGTAATTGATTTGTTATAGCTTCAATAATTTCTTTTCTACCATGTCCTAGAGGATTGCAAAATAATCCTGAGCTAGCATCAATTTGCGTTTTACCTTGGTGATTTTTTAAATATACACCTTTTGCCTCAACAATAAGTTTTGGATTTTCTTTAAAATCTTTATTAGATGTAAATGGCATCCAATGTTCATTTAAAGAATTTGGTACAGATGTTCTTTTTTCTGAGCTCATTTTAAAAATTTTTAAAAGGTTTATTAATGAATCCTTAGACTAATTAAGTCCAATAAACCACCAAAATAATTGTCACAACTTAAAGTTGTGTAACTAGAATGAGCATTTTTTTGTTTTACATATAGGTCAAATTAATCTTAAAATTGAAACATATAAATAAACAAGGAAGAGGAAAAATGAAAAAAATAATTAGTTTTATTCTTGGATGTTTTGTAGCTCTTAATCTCTCAATTTCTGTTGCTAATTCAGCAGCTAATGAGGTTAGAGTTGCATACTTCTTAGAGTGGCCAAGCCCAAATCTAGAGGACATGATGAAGAAAAATTTCGCCAAAGCTCTAGGAGTTCCTGTTAAGTGGACTAACTTTACTAATGGTGGTGCAATGACTGATGCTATGTTGGCAGGAGATATTGATATCTCTTACTCTCAAGGTTTAGTTCCATTCATTAATGCTGTTAAATCAAAAGCTCCTATCAAACTTGTAGATGTAGCTATGGAATATGGCATGGGTGGTACAACATGTGTAACATCTAATGCTTCAGGTATAACGAAAGCTAACGCTACAGAACTTGAAGGTAAAAAAGTTGCTGTTCCACTAGGTACAATGGCTGAATACGTTTTTGATGAAAGTATGAAAGTTGTTGGTGCGGACAGAAAAAAAATGGATATCATTCAAATGGACCCTGAAGAAGGTGCAGCTGCTTTGGTGAGTGGCGATGTTGTAATGGCATGTTTATTTGGTGGTAACTCAATTAAAGCTGCAACTGCAGTTGGATCTAGATTGCTTACAGTACAAGAAGCTAGAGACGCAGGTATCTTAGGTATCGATATAACTTCAGTAACTACTAAGTTTATGAAGGAAAATCCAGGTATGCTAAGAACTTTTATTGAAGTAACTCATGAGGCTAATGCGAGATATAGAGCTGGCAAAAGTGATATGAACGCAATGTCGAAAGCTTCAGAAATGAAAGTTGCTGATATGAAAGAAACTTTAAGTGGCTTTAAATTTCTAACACCAGAGGAAACTAAACAATCTATGGAAAGTGGAAATCTTGATGCATTCTTAAAAGGAATGGGTACACCAAGAGGAAACGTAGATACTAGTTTCTTACCTTTATAATCTAAGGGAAATTTAAATTTTAATAGGCGCCAATTGTAATAAATTGGTGCCTATTTTTTTACTAAAAATTCAAATATAAAGTCTCTTTATGAGTGATTTAGTTTCACAAAATCTAAACATGATTTTTAAAACTCCTAAAGGAGAAACTGTTCATGCATTAAAAGATTTAAATTTTACTCTTAAAAAAGGTGAGCTTCTCACAGTTCTTGGGCCGTCTGGTTGTGGAAAGACCACATTGCTAAACATTACTGCAGGATTTATTAGGCCAACTTCAGGAAGTATTACTCTAAATAATAAAGAAATAGATGGGCCAGGAGTTGAACGAGGAATGGTTTTTCAGCAAGGTGCTTTATTTGAATGGCTAACAGTTGCTGAAAATGTCAACTTTGGATTAAGAATGAAAAAAGAAGATCCAGTTGAAACACAAAAAAAAGTTGATGAATGGTTAGAGATTGTTGGATTAAAGGGTTTTGGGAATACTCCAACTTATCAGTTATCTGGAGGAATGCAGCAAAGAGTTGCCCTTGCAAGATGTCTAATCAACAACCCAGATTTGATTTTGATGGATGAACCATTAGGAGCTCTTGACGCGCTTACAAGAGAAAAAATGCAGTCCCTAGTTTTAAAAATTTGGAAAGAGACTGGCAAAACAATTATCCTAATTACTCATTCAGTTGAAGAAGCTTTGCTTCTTGGGGAAAGATTATATGTAATGGCTCCAAGGCCGGGAAGGATACACAAAGAATACAATCTGCCATTTGCTTCAATGGGATTAAAAGAGGACTTAAGGGAGATTAAAAAAAATAAAGATTTTTCTCAAAAACGAGAAGAAATTTTAGAAATGATCTGGAACATGGAAGAAGAAATTATGGGGAAAGATAATTAAATGTTAACACAAATATTAACTTTTCTCATATTTTTTGCTGTAGTTGGCTGTATTCTTTATGGAAGAAGACTAATAAGAACTGAAAAAGTAGATGCGGTATTTGGAAATCCTGAAAGAGCATTAGGTGGTACTCACTGGGTAATTGTTGGAAGTAGCTTTTTACTTTTAATTTGGCTCTATTATTCTTGGGATATAGCAAAAGGATTTTACCCAAAATCTGCTAACGAGTTATGCCAAGTTGCAAAAGTTAATGACTCTTTACTTGGATTAAAATATCAATTTCCAATAGAGGAAAGAGAGTTCAAAAGTACATCACAAATAAAAAAAGAAAATAAAAATTTAAGATTAATCCAAAATGAAATTCAAAATTCTAAGGAACTAAATAGTCAACAAAAAAATGTGCTTATTAGTTATATTAGTAAAACTAATCAACTTATCCCGCTACTTACAAATGAAGATTTATTAGAAAATGAAACTAAACAAAAAATAGATGATATCACTGGAAAAATTAATCTATTAACTGAAAATTTCCAAAAACCTGATTATCCATTTGAAAGTGAGCAGGAACTCAATAAGAGACTCAAAGCAGTAGAGGAAGAAGGTGGCTGGGGTATAACTAAAGTAGATGCAGGCTCTGGTTCTATTGAAAATACATTAGAAGTGCCTTTGGTGCCTGCAACATATAGAGGTTTAAAGTTTCACACTGCCGCTCAAGAATTAAGCTTAATAAGTGACGAATTTTTTAAATTAAGAAATCATAACCCTCAATTTAAAAGTAAGATTAAAGAACTTAAAGAAGAAATTAAATCTTATAGAAAAAATTTGGACGATAGTCAGGAAGTAGCTTCAACATACGCAAAAAATATAGTTAAGATTGCTAGAAGAATTGAATTTGCAAGTATTTACCCTCCAAATGCATTAGATAAGATGCAGGCAGCAATTGTAAAATTTGATAATGCTCAAAATAAAGAACAAGGTGGATTGAGATTAATAGATATTTTCTTATTCCCTGCTGGAACTATAGTTGCCAGTGGTCCAAGTTGTTCAGAACAGGGATCTGGTAGATGGTTACCTAAACCATCCGATACTTTCAATAAATTCATATTAATGTCTAAACCTAGCGTAGGTTATAAAGATATTCCTCTATTGTGGATACAGATGGTTGATGTGAGCAAAATGATTGGTTTTATTTTGCCAGACTGGATAGCAGATATTTTACCAGGTGAGTACCCTGTTCATAGTAAAGATGGAATAGTAAAACAAAACTTTAAAGGTGGAGTTTTAAAAATTGTAACTGGTGATTTTAATTTGTTTAAAGTGCCTGTTCCTTACGGACATATTTGGGACTCTTTTTTAAGAGTTTTTCTTGGTTTAGTTTTCGGAATATTAATTGGTGTGCCGCTTGGTCTATTTATGGGATTAAATAGATTCGCAAAAGGTTTTTTTGATCCTTTGATTGAGCTTTATAGACCAGTACCGCCACTTGCATGGGCTCCTCTTATCATCTCAGTTTTGGGAATTGATAATACTGGAAAAGTGTTTTTACTATTCATGGTTTCTTTGTCGATAATGATAATTTCTGCTCGAGCAGGAGCATCTGGAACTCAACTATCAAAAATTCATGCAGCTCACTCATTAGGAGCATCAAAAAGACAAATATTAAGACATGTTATTTTTCCTAACTCATTACCGGAGATACTTACTGGTATAAGAGTTGCTGTAGGTATGTGTTGGGGGACCTTGGTAGCTGCAGAATTTTTAGCTGGTACTACTGGTATTGGTTTTGTTGAAAATGTAGCTAAGAAATATTTTCAATATGAGGTTATATGGATAACAATTTTTATCATGGGAATGCTTGGATTATTGTTTGATATTACTTTAAGAAAAATAATTGATAAAACAATACCTTGGAGAGGTAAAGGTTAACTGTTTTTTTTTAAAAATTCACTAATATATTTTGAGAGTTTAATCTTACCATAGTAGCGATAAACTTTATTTGATAAATTCATTTTTGTTAATGCAGACGCATATCTCTCACCTGGTCTTTTATTCAAAAATTTTATTTTAGATTTAAACATTTTGGCAACATCTATAATTGAATAACTTTCTCTACTAGAAATACTATAATGTCTTGATAAGTTTTTTTTCCAAGCTAAATAACATACTTCAATGGTATCATCTATATGAGTGAATCTTCTAGATTGTGACCCTGGTTTAACAACTGGTAAAGGTTTTTTATTTTTATAAGCCTCTTCGAATATACCAATCACTGTAGACATTTTTCCTTTAGAAATTTGTTTTGGGCCGTAAACATTATAGAAATATATTACTTCAAACTTAAAATTGAACCATTTTTTTAAGTTTTCTAATAATTCTAAATTTTTAGCTTTTGTAAAAGCATATGGAGATAGATTTTTATCATTTCCTTTATTTCCTAATGAGGCAGATGTTGCAGAGTAGATAAGTTTAATATTATTTTTTAGACAAAAGTTAAATACTGAATTCGTTCCAACTGTATTGGAATCTATACATTCATTCATATTATTGAAGCTTTGATAAATTCTTGCAAATTCTCCAAAATGAAAAACCACTTTAATTTTTTTTGGATTACCAATTATTTTTACAATATCCTTAGTATTCGCTTTAATGTATCTAATCCGTTTATTCTTAAGATGATTCTTTTTAAAACCTGATGAATAGTTATCTATGCTAATAATAAGAAAACTAGTTTTTTTTAACAAATAATCTATCAAATTTGAACCAACAAAGCCTGCACCGCCAGTCACTAAAATGGTATTTTTTTTTGACATGATTTCTTATAGTTTTAATTATTATTTAATCAAGTAGTAAAGCCTGGATTAATCTATCCAAGATTTATATTTTTCTAAATTATTGAGGATATAATTTGGTAAAATATCTAAATTTACTTTTGTTAAATCAAATCTATTATTTTGTTTTTTTTCGGTTGAAGACTTTGTGTCTAATAAATGATCATAGTTTATAAATTTATTTTTAATTTTATATTCAATAGCTTTTAGATCATCATTTTTTAATTCAAATTCAGAATGCATTTCATCATTTAAATATTTTCTTAATAACTCCTCTGGAGTTTTTAAATTTGTAAAATGCCAACCTCCGTCTTCTATAATT